>JAUMYJ010000002.1:126077-138207 GCA_030528715.1 Bacteroidales bacterium
GAGTAGTTATTCATAGACTTATCCGCATAGTTATACACTACTTATTCACGGCTATTTAGGGCTTAGGTAAAGTCTAATTAGGATTAAATAGTTGTCTGAGGTCGTCAGACAAATGCTTGATAACCTCAGCCCATTGTCCGAAGTCCTCAGACAATGGGCTGAAAACTTCGGACAAAATATTGTAGAAGAAACATCTACTTGATTTTATAGATGATAGATATTAGTATAAGTAATGATTGATGATATATGATATATGCTTTTACTTGGGATAAATCTATTGTGATTTAGTTGGTTAAACTATTGATAGACCAAAAGGCTGAGTGCTTCGGGCTGCAAATAGCGTTGGGCTATTTCTTGTACAGCTTCGGGTGTAAGCTGGCGTAGGCGTTCGCAAAAGGCAGGAATGTCGCGTAATGTATCAAAATGGGCATAAGTTTTAGCCATACCTAGTGCATAGCTTTCGTGATTGTCCGTAGCAATGTGTATCTGACCTATGAGCTGCTGCACAGCTGTGCGCAGCTTAGTAGCCGATAGTGGTATGCGACAGAGCTGGTGTAGCTCACGATACACCAAGCGAAGGCAATGGCGGATGTCGCGCTTATCACAGCCAAAATATACCGTAAAAGCCCCCGTATTAGTATAGGTTATGAGGTTGCTATCTACTTGATACACCAAGCCACTGCGCTCGCGTAGCGATAGGTTGAGTCGTGAACTCATACCTGGGCCGCCTAGATAATTGTTGAGTAGATAGAGTGCAGGGAAATCTTTATGGCGTGCCGACACAATGCGGTTACCCATCACAACATGCGCTTGATGCGTACCTTTCTCTACGTAGCGTTGCTGTGGTATATAAGGTGGAAGGTTGGTCAAGGCAGGCAATAGAGGTGATGGTGTGGCAATAGGCGATGGCGTGAAGTATTTGTGCATAGCACGCTCTACCGTACGTATGACTTGTGGTAGCGTGAGCTGACCATAGACGTAGGCTGTGGTGTATTCGGGGCGATAGTGTTGTGTAGTATAGTGTACAAGCGTATCGGTATCTACCTGGCGCAAGCGGTCAATATTGCCCAAAATGTCGCGCCCGAGCGGATCACCAGCAAAAAGTATACTTTCAAACTCGTCAAAAATTAAGTCGGCTGGAGAGTCTTTATAACTATCGATTTCATCGGCTACGACTTCAACCTCTTTGGCAATGTCTGTTTGAGCATAGCGACTGTTAAATACAATATCAGTGAGTACATCTATGGCTTTACCAAAATGCTGTCGCAGTGTGGTGGCATAGTACACAGTTTCGTCTTTGTTGGTATAGGCATTGAGGTCGCCCCCATAACGTTCTAAGGCTGTAATGATTTGTGTAGCTGTGCGGTGGTGTGTACCTTTGAAAGTGAGGTGTTCACAAAAATGTGCTAAACCTGGCCACGCCTCTGGTTCCTGGCGTGTGCCTGCGCAGATGAAGAGCCCGCAGTGAACTACTTCGCTCTGATTGGGTTCAAAAACGATTTTTAATCCATTGGCTAGTGTATGGGTAAAGGCTTGCATCTATAAGTTTAGCATTTATACATGTTGCGGTAGTAGGCGCACATACCACATGTGAGTGTTGGTGCCATAGGGAGCGAGGCATTGGGCATAGCGTCGGTGTGCTGCATCGCCTATATAGCCTACACTATCAGGGCTACCCCACCAAGGCTCAAAACACACAAAAGGAGCACACCCACCTTTGGGAGACCAAAAAGCCAATACAGGAGCATTGCTACCAAAACGTAGATAAGCTCGTCTATCTGCATCGTATAGGGTAGCTGTGAGGGCATTCTCTACATCAAAGATGAGCGCATCTTGGTCAAACGTATGGCGTTCGATAGCGAAGGTAGCTGTGTCGGTAGCATAGTCGTAAGGGGTAACATACATTTGCTGTATATCAATGCAACCACTTTCGTCAGATAAATGATATTCTGCTTCTCTTAGTGAGAGGGCCTCGGCATCGTGCAAACTAATATAGCCTTGTGGACGTGGGTAGCTAGCATCGAAGTCTACGAGGTTAAAAGCAGGGTGTCCGCCTACTTGGTAATAGGCAGGCAGATGTTCTTCGGCAGCGTTGGCATGCGTTATGGTGTAGGTACAACGTAATACATCATTGATAATGGTGTAGCATACAGCAATGCGTAGTTTGTGTGGAAATGCCTGAGTGTAGTCATAAGTATCTGCCACAAGTGTTACACGACACGTTGTTTGCTCAGTACACATAAATGTGTGTTGGCGCATAAAGCCATGTTTTGGCATTGTATAATTTTGACCATTGTGGCGCAAAGTATCTTGCCAGCAGCGGCCGATTTGTGGAAAGAGCAGAGGTGAGCGTCTAGCCCAGTGTTGTGGGTCGCCTTGCCATAAGAGTTGCTGTCCACTAGGGCGATAGACGAGGCTTTGCAGCTCGGCACCGCAAGTGGCAATTTCGGCTTCGAGCAATGCTGACGCAATGCGAATGTTTTGTGTCATGGTGTTTGGTTTTTGGAGTTAGATGTTTGTTTATTTGAGGTCTTCGGCTGATACTAGTCCATTGGTTAAAGCATAGAATGCTAATCCTGAGGCACTATGTATTTGCAATTTGCGCGTAATATTACGGCGGTGTGTAATAATGGTGTGTACCGATAAAATAAGCGTAGCAGCTATTTCACGATTGGTCATACCTTTGGCTACACATACAAGCACTTCACGCTCACGTTGGCTAAGTGTTTCGCCCTCATTGTCGGTATCTGAGCGGTCTGCTGCAATAGTATTACGTAGTAGTGTAGCGATATTGTCGCTACTATCGTAGATGCCGATGCTATTGTCGTAATGAGCCAGAATAGCAGGGTCGGTATAGTGTGTGAGCAAAGCCCACAATGGTACTTCACTCTGTGGGTGACGTTGCTTGAATTGGCGTGCCGAAAAACGTCCTTCAAATAGTGGGTTAACAATGATGAGTTGTGGCGGGCGCATATACATCAAGTCGTGTAAGGCTGGTAGGCTACTTATCTCTGTGATGGTCACTCGTGGTTCTGTTAGCCGAGCAAGCATGGTGGTAATGCCAGTACGCACCATTTCTGTACTCTCTGCCACAGCTATATGCAATGTTTGTTTGCTATTATCGTTCATGAGCGTGGCGTAAGTTTAGGGTGAGTAGTGCGCATGGTGTGGCAAAGGCCTGCTTTTTGCCCGTGAGGCTGTGGTGTAGCTTGCGATGTGCGTAGCTGACGTTCGAGACGCAAGATGGCTGGTAGTAGTAGAATATCTTCGATGCGGCAGTGCAGTTCGAGCCAGCGTGCGCTTTGGTAGATAGCGTGCAGTGCTTCGAGTAAGCGCATATTGTTGTCACTACCAGGATAAAAACGTATGAGCAGATTTTTGAGTTCGCTTAGCCGATCGCTAGCTTCATCGTGCTGCTGAGCATAGTTTTGTATGGTGTAATCGTCTTCTAATACTTGTCCCTCTACGAGCCGATTGACATAGATAAACACGTCATCGTCTTCGTAGTTCATATGCGTTTTTACCTCTTCGGCATATTGGTCGTAAACACTTAGAATAAGTGTACGTAGCTTGTCTTCGGCCATTAGGGCAGCTTCAAGTTTTTGGCGATTGGCTGGCACAGCATAGTTTAAGAAAAAATCGTGACTACACTGTGCATAACGTAGCAATGTAGGGATATGTAGTGGTGTGCTAGCTGTGTGTTGTCCGTGTAGTGTGATGCTAGCAATGGCCAAAAATGTAACTGTGTCAATACTATGCGCCTCACACACCTCAGCTACCGTGCGATCGCCAAATCCTAGTGGAATACGGAAGTGGTAGAGCATTTGTAGCAAATCCAAATTATCGCCTACTAGGCGGCTCATGCGGTCGGTTGCTTTATAGAGAGGCATGTTGTTTATCTGAATGGGTTGGTATAACTTACCTATAACCTTAAAGTAAGGCTAGGTAGTATAAGCAAAGTTACAATTTATTTTGATACACCAAGTTGCCCAAGCTACTAATTTGTACAAAAAACATGTTTGAAAGCCAATATAATGCCCAAGAAAATACTGGGGCTATCGCTCATGTTTCGATATTATTACCTATCTTTGCACTAGGCATAGTTTTACGCCACTTCCAATGTTGTAAAGTTTGCTTATAAATCTATGCCTAATTGCATCGTAATCAATACAATTAAAGTTTAATAGACAACTCTGTAAATTCAGTAGAATGATGAGAACAAAGAACCTGCTGCTCACGGGCGCACTGGCCCTGGCTTCGCTCTTTACTACTACGGCACAAAACTCTGTGCCTTTTAAGTGGGAAGGTGGCAAGATCGTAACCCAAGTACCCGAGCGTGCACCTGGCCAAAAACACGTCCTTGGTCTTACTGTGCCCAAGATGAAGACCGTACGCGTAGCTTTCGTAGGCTTGGGCATGCGTGGTCCTGGTGCTGTAGAGCGCTTCACACACATTGATGGTACGCACGTTGTAGCCCTTTGTGATTACGAAGAAGCACGTGCTAAGCGCTGCAACAGCTACTTGACCAAGGCTGGTCGCCCCGAAGCTGCTATCTACTCTGGCGAGCATGGCTATAAAGAGCTTGTAAAGCGCGATGATATTGACCTCGTGTACATCGCCACAGACTGGGCGCACCACGTACCCGTGGCCAAGGCTGCTATGGAGGCTGGCAAGCACGTAGCTATCGAAGTTCCTTCAGCTATGACACTTAAAGACTGCTGGGACCTTATCGATTTGGCAGAGCAAAAGCGTTTGCACTGCTTCATTCTCGAAAACTGCGTTTACGACCGCTTCGAGCTCAACACACTCAATATGGCACAGCAGGGTGTCTTTGGCGAAGTTATTCGTGGTCAAGGTGCTTATATCCACCAGCTAGATAAGTTTTGGGACAGCTATTGGAAAAACTGGCGTTTGCTTTACAACCGTGACTTCCGTGGCGATGTCTATGCCACACACGGTCTTGGCCCCGTAGCTTTGGCTATGAACATTCACCGTGGCGACCGTTTTGAAACGCTCGTGGCCATGGATACCAAAGCTTTTACTGGCCCTGAACTCATCAAGCGTGCTACGGGCAAAGAGCCAGAAAACTTCCGCAATGGCGACCACACCACAACACTCATGCGCACCGTTAATGGTAAAGTGGTAGAGATACAGCACAATGTAATGACACCACAACCTTACAATCGCTTATACCAATTGACAGGTACGCAAGGCTTTGCTAATAAATACCCCATAGAAGGCTACACCATCGGCTCTAAGGAAATGGCTAAGAGCGCAGGTTTGCCACAAGCCGACAACATTAGCGGACACGGTTTCTTGCCTGCCGAGGCACACAAGGCACTCGAAGCTAAATACGAGCATCCTATTCTCAAAGAAATAGGCAAAAAGGCCAAGGAAGTAGGTGGTCACGGTGGTATGGACTTTATCATGGACTATCGCTTGGTGTATTGTCTCCAAAATGGCTTGCCACTCGATATGGACGTGTATGATTTGGCCGAGTGGTGTGCTTTGGCCGAGCTAGGTGCGCTCTCTATGGACAACGGCTGTGCCCCTGTGGTATTCCCCGACTTTACGCGTGGCCACTGGCAAGATGTCAAGGGCTTTGAGTTTCACTACGCTAAGCCAATGACCGAGGCCGAAAAAGTTGCTGAAGCCAAAGCAACAGCTAAGGCTACTAAGAAAAAAACAAAGAAAGCTAAAAAGTAAGCTGTCATAGGCTTAAATAATAGTCACTTCCCACTCACTCGAAAGAGTGGGTGGGAAGTGTTCGTTAGCTTAAAATTTAGAATATTGTAAAGCCTTAGTGGCTTAGGGTTATATTTGTTGTGTATCGGTCGTTATACAGTTATATAGTACCCGTTGTACAGCATTAATACCCTAGCATTAGTCTACCGAATACAACTGGCTATGCTTCTATCTAGTGGGTAGTTAGTATTTTAATGAGTAGATAGCTTTTTCCAATAAGAAATATAGTAGTCTTATCTTGCTGTTTTTTTAGTGAACTATATTGTCTCTTAGTATTCCAAAGTTATTTATAGCAGGTACAAGCTACCCAGCAATTAAGTCTCTATTTTACGCTTGGTAGGCTCGCTCACGCATTGCAACACCTATCAAAGTAAAATAGCAATATCAAAAATAGTGTTCTGATGGTGTATGGTATCATTCTATTGCTTATATTTGTTGTGGATAAACTCTCAAGCTATCTTTGTATAAGAGCTAAGACACTCGTAGTACAAGGATAGCAGGAATGTACTATATACTAGATCAACTGGTAGATAATGCACGGTATAATAGCAGAAAAATAAAAATCAATGTATACGGTAGCAGAACAAAAAATCGAAGAGGGACTCATTAAACGCCTTGAAAACCTTAAATATATTTACCGAGATGATATTAAGGATAGGGCTACGCTTGAAGCAAATTTTCGGCATAAGTTTGAGCAACTCAATGCCGTGAAATTGACCGACAGAGAGTTTGAGCGATTGTTGTCAGAAATTATTAAGCCAGACGTATACGACGCCTCTCGTTTGCTACGAGAGCGCAATCTTTTTTTGCGAGAAGATGGCACACCACTACACTATACTTTGGTCAATATCAAAGATTGGTGTAAGAACGACTATGAGGTTATAAATCAGCTGCGCATCAATACACACAGTAGCCACCACCGCTATGATGTTATCATTCTTATCAATGGTTTGCCGCTTGTACAGATAGAGCTCAAAGCTCATAAAATATCGCCTCGTACAGCCATGCAGCAGATTGTTGATTATAAGAACGATACTGGTAATGGCTATCTCAACACGCTGCTTTGCTTTGTTCAGCTATTTATCGTAAGCAATGAGGGAGAAACGAGTTATTTTGCCAACAACAACCCTAAAGAATTCTTTTTTGATGCGAAAGAACAATACCTACCTATATATAACCTAGCAGACGAAAACAATTATAAAATACGGCATTTACACAGCTTTACTGCAAAGTTTTTGGCCAAGTGCACCCTAGGAGAGCTTATTAGCAGATACATGGTATTGGTGGCTAGTGAGCGCAAACTCTTGATTATGCGTCCTTATCAGATTTATGCCGTACAAGCTATTGTCAAGTGTATCGAAGAAAATCGTGGTAATGGCTATATTTGGCATACCACTGGTTCGGGTAAGACACTTACTTCTTTTAAGGCATCAACACTGCTGAAAGACAATCCTAATGTAGAGAAATGCCTTTTTGTCGTAGATCGAAAAGATTTGGATCGGCAGACACGAGATGAGTTTAATAAATTTCAACAAGGCTGTGTAGAGGAAAATACCAATACCGAAGCCCTCGTTAGGCGATTAGAATCTACCGACTATGCAGACAAGGTTATCGTGACGACGATACAAAAGCTAGGTATAGCACTTGACCCTAAAAAGCACAATTACCATGAGCGACTCAAACGATTAGCCGACAAGCGTGTTGTCTTTATTTTTGACGAGTGCCACCGCTCACAGTTTGGCGATAATCATAAAGCTATTAAGGCATTTTTTCCAAAAGCTCAGCTCTTTGGGTTTACAGGTACGCCTATTTTTGAGGAAAATGCTGTACAAAACAAGATTGATGGTCGAGAAGCCTCTAAGCTTACCACCGATGATATTTTTGAGAAGCCTTTGCACACCTATACCATCACCCATGCGATTGAGGACGAGAATGTGCTGCGTTTCAATATAGACTACTATCGCTCTAAGGGGGGAGAATACGTCAGAAATCGTGATTTAGTAACCAAGGAAGCCATCATTGACGAAATCCTCTCTAAGCACGATGCTATTTCGCTATCTCGTCGCTTTAATGCGCTCTTGGCCGTGAGTAGTATCAATGATGCCATTGAGTATTACTACCTCTTCAAAAGTATTCAAGACGAGCGGAAAACCAATGACCCCGATTTCATACCGCTCAATATAGCTTGTGTCTTTTCGCCACCTGCTGAGGGAAATAAAGATGTTGCTCAGCTACAAGAGGATTTAGAGCAAGAGAAGCTAGACAATCAAATAAACCCCCTGGAGAAGAAGAAGGCCTTACAAAATATAATAATAGACTACAACAACCGCTATGCCTGCGCGCACACTCTAGCGGAGTTTGACCTCTACTATCAAGATGTGCAGAAGCGCATCAAAGACCAGAAGTGGGCAGAGTATCCACGCGAGCAAAAAATAGATATTACGATAGTGGTAGATATGCTCCTTACGGGCTTTGACTCAAAGTATTTAGGTATTTTATATGTAGACAAGGAATTGAGATACCATGGGTTAATACAAGCCTTTTCACGCACGAATCGTATCCTCAACAAGACAAAGAATTTTGGAAAGATTTTAGATTTTCGCTTTCAAGAGTCGGCTGTCAATCAAGCTGTGCAGCTTTTCTCTGGGCTCAAAGGCGAGCAGCAAGACCCCAAAATTTGGCTGGTTGAGCCTGCACATGAGGTCGTTGAACGCTACGAGCGAGCCGTTGCAGACCTCACGCATTTTATGATAGCTAAGGGGTTAGAGCCTAAGCCACAAGACGTGTCTAACTTGAAAGGAGATACAGCTAGGGCCGAGTTTGTAGACTATTTTAAGGAGGTGCAGAGGTTGAACACACAGCTCGGGCAATACATTTACATAGACCCCAAAGATAAGGCTAAGATAGAGACACTTATCTCTTCGGAGGATCTTAATGGTTTCCGAGTAGCCTATCTTGAAACGGCTCGTACGCTGCGCAATAATAAAAAAGACCACACTCATAAACAGCCCAATGGGAAAGAGCAGGAGCAAGTAGAAGAAATGGATTTTGAGTTTATTCTCTTCTCTTCAGCCATCATTGACTACGATTATATTATGGAGCTCATCGCACGATTTATGTCGCAGTCGCCTACGCAGCAAAAACTCACCAAAAAAGAGCTTGTGCATCTTGTAGCCTCGCATAGCAATTTGATTGAAGAGCAAGAGGATATCTTAGACTATATCAAGCAAATGGAGGTGGTCAATGGGCTTACGGTTAAGGAGGTTTCGGAGCAATACCAACGTTTTAAGGCAGAGAAAATACAGCGGCGTATTGAACACATAGCACACTGCTATCACCTTGCGCCAGAGGCTCTCTCAGCATTTGTATCCTCGGTATTAGAGCGCATGATCTTTGATGTAGACCAACTCTCGGCACTATTTTACGAGCAAGATTTGGGCTGGAAACATCGTGTACAACAAGAAAAAGCACTCGTCTCTGACCTTATACCGCTATTCTCTCTCTTGGCCAAAGGGCAGTCTATTTCAGGGTTATCTGCTTATGAAAACTAGCTTATGGAGCGATATAATGATTTGAACGCATTAGCACGAGGGCTTAGAGAAAAGCTAGACAACAAGAAAATAATCCTGCTGTATGCCTATAATGGCGTAGGAAAAACGCGCTTATCAATGGAGTTTAAGGATATTGGGAAACGTGATGGAGGAGCAGATACTTTGTATTTCAATGCTTTTACCGAAGACCTCTTCTCTTGGGATAACGATTTAGCTAGAGATACGACTCGAACCCTAAAAATGAACTTGCGATCTCGCTTTTTTGAAGGAGCTAAGGATTATGCTCTTGAAGATAAAATCAAAGTGTTTTTTAGGTGCTTTTCTGATATAGATTTTCAAATAGATTATGAGCAGGGAAGGATTTCTTTTTCAAGAACCCTTATCGCTACCGAAAGTGGCCGCCCGACACGTCAGTCTGTGGACAATATCAAAATTTCACGAGGAGAAGAGGCTATATTCATTTGGTGTTTTTTTCTAGCAGTGGTGCAGTTGGTGCTAGATGATGATGAAGCCTACGCTTGGGTAAAATATGTTTATATTGACGACCCTATCTCATCTTTAGATGACAATAATGCCGTTGCAGTAGCTGTGCAGCTGGCTGAAATGCTTAGAGAGGCAAGTATAAAAGTTGTGATATCAACGCATCATGTTTTATTCTACAACGCGCTGTATAATATTTTTAAGCGAGCGTTTAGATACCATCTGATAAAAGTAGATCAAGAGCATTATGAACTTAAAGCAGCAGAAGGAGATACCCCTCAATTGCTTCATATAGCTATCTTGGCAGAACTATGGAAGAGGGCAGAACAAGGAGAGCTATATACCTATCATTTTGCTATGCTGCGCAATGTTCTCGAAAGGTCTGCCTCGTTTCATGGGTATAGGCGTATTGAAGACTGTTTTACGTGTGAAGATAGCACCCATAATACTGCGCTTTACGACCGCATGATCAATATCTTAACGCATGGCAACTATGCTGTGTATGAACCAATTGAGATGTTAGATGACAACAAAAAACTATTTAAGCAAATACTGAGTGCTTTTCTCAAGAATTACAAGTTTAATCCCAAACTCTTTGACTCCGTAGAGGTTTGACCAATACTATGACAGCAAAAGACCAACAAGCCCTAGGTAAGACCTTGTGGGCAATAGCAGATGAGCTACGTGGCACGATGAATGCCGATGATTTTAGAGACTACATGCTCTCTTTTCTCTTCCTGCGCTATTTGTCGGGAAACTATGAGAAGGTAGCCAAGAAAGAGCTTGGGAAAGATTATCCCGATGAGGCCACACTTGGCTTAGGAGAGACGGCATTGCAGCGGTGGTATGCTCTTAATAGCGAAGATGTTTTGGAATTTGAGGCTCAGATGCGCCGTAAAATTCACTACGTCATTAAGCCCAAATACCTGTGGAGCCATATCGCAGAACTTGCTCGTACACAGAGCACCGAGTTACTAAATACGCTTGACGAGGGATTTCGCTATATCGAAAACGAATCGTTTGAGCGGACATTTTCAGGCCTATTCTCTGAGGTAAACCTCTCATCGGAGAAACTTGGTAAGAGCTACAGCCAAAAGAATGATAAACTCTGTGTCATTATACTTAAAATAGACGAAGGTATTGGGGCATTTTCTTCGAAGGTTGATGCTCTCGGCGATGCCTACGAGTACCTCATAGCACAATTTGCAGCTGGCTCGGGTAAGAAAGCTGGTGAGTTTTACACGCCCCAAGCCATATCTACCATATTGTCTCGCATTGTTGCTTTGGATGCTCAGAACCCTGAGCGAGGTGTTAAGGAGAGTATAAAAAGAGTGCTGGATTTAGCCTGTGGGTCGGGATCGCTCTTGCTCAATGTGCGTAAGCAAATGGGTGACCGCATTGGCCGTATTTATGGTCAAGAGCTTAACGTCACGACGTATAATTTGGCTCGTATGAACATGTTGCTACATGGCGTTAAAGATACGGAGTTTGAGATATTTCATGGCGACTCTTTGATGAATGAGTGGGAATTTCTCAACAATCCTAACCCTACGGATAAAGTAGAGTTTGATGCTATTGTGGCTAATCCACCTTTTAGCCTCAAATGGGCACCAAAGGAAACAACGGCGCAAGACTTTCGTTTTCAAAATTATGGTGTAGCCCCCAAGTCTGCTGCCGACTTCGCTTTTCTATTGCATGGTTTGCATTATCTCAGTATGGATGGTACGATGGCTATTATCTTGCCTCATGGTGTACTCTTTCGTGGTGGTGCAGAGCGTGCCATTCGTCGGAAATTGCTAGAAAATGGGTATATTGACACGATTATAGGTTTGCCTCCTAAACTTTTTTACTCAACGGGTATTCCTGTCTGTATTATTGTATTGAAGAAGTGTCGTACGGCAGACAACGTGCTCTTTATTGATGCTAGCCGCAATTTTGCCAAGGATAAGAAACAAAATCGTTTACGCAGCGGAGAAAATGGTGAGCCCAATGATATAGAGCAAATCATTGAGACCTATCAATACCGTCGGGACGTAGATAAATATGCGCGCTGCGTTCCCTTAGCTGAGATTAAGGAAAATGATTACAATCTAAATATTCCGCGCTATGTAGATACTTTTGAGGAAGAAGAGGAAATAGATATACAAGCTGTGATGCGTAATATTACATCGCTTGAAGCTCGCCGTGCAGAGCTCGACCAGCAAATAGAAGTGTACCTCCGAGAACTCGGTCTAGTGAAGTAGTAACCATGGTAACAAACAATAAAATCCCTAATTGTCCCCCTTTGCGCTTTCCCCAGTTCTCCGATGAATGGACGCAGACCACATTGGGAGAAATCGGCATATATATTAGAG
>JAUMYJ010000013.1:0-37309 GCA_030528715.1 Bacteroidales bacterium
CGTAGCCATCGGGATACCCCAGCCGTCCGCAGCAGGTGTCCCCGTATTGAATGCCAAATAGATAAGTGCGGGTACAAGCATACCTAAAACAGCTGCACCGATAGGAAGTGTCACTTTACGCAGCTCACGTAGCTCGCCACCAATAAATTCTCGTTTGAGCTCCAAGCCCACCACAAAGAAAAAGAGCGACATCAAGCCATCGTTTATCCAATGTTCGAGCGTGAAGTTAAAGAATGGTACATCATTAACCAAAAGGCCAAGGTGCTGCTCAAAGAAATGAAAAAAACTCTCACGCCATGGGCTATTAGCAGCCAGTAATGCTAACAACACGGCCACGGCCAGCACGATACCACCACTACGCTCCTGATGGGCAAAGTGTTGCAAAGGAGAGATAATACGGCTATTCAAAAAAGTCGTTTGATAATTACTCATAGGCTATCTATAATCAAAAGAGTGTTATACAAAGATAGCAAAAAACGCGTAAATGACCAAACAACAGCTACCAAAACGAGCCCGACACACTAACACACGCCATCAATGCGACTGGCGTAGGCCATGGCGTATAGCAGCAATTGCCACTCCCAAGGCAACACATGCAGCCGCTCCACCAAGCAACCAATAGTACGTATCGCGCTCACGTACAAAAGGGAGCAGGCAACAAATACTCAATAGCATACCCTCCATCACAAGCACACGTACCACTCGCTGCCCTAAACAATAGCCATAGTACCGATACGCGGCCATAAGTGCATAGCCCAGATAGCACGCATAGCTCACCGATAGCCCTATCCCAGCCCCTACCAAGCCATAGGCATAATAGCCTAAGGCCACAGCCAAGACTTGTGTCAAGTTGGCCAAAAGTTCAAGCACAAAAAAGAGGTGACTATCGCCACGTGCTAACGCAATGTAAGCCACAGGTGTAACGGCCGCTTTACATAGCATATAGAATGCAGCGGCCGTAGCCATAGGGATAGCCGCTACAAAAGATTGTGTATAAAGCAGTGGTACAAGCCATGGCAAAGCCAATACCAACACACACAAACAAGCCCCCATAAGCACCACATAGACCTCTATCTGACGATCGACTACAAGGCGGAGGGCAAGCGGTGTCGTAGCCGCAGATAAGCGGGGATAGAAGTCGGCCTCAGCACTAGCAAACACCATGCGAGTGTAGGCTGTAAGCAACACGAAACCAGCTGTATAAAGCCCCACCTCCTCCCAGCCACCCCAGCTCAAGAGCAAGGTGCGAATAGCCATCTCGGCAGCCGAGGTAAGAGCTATACCAGCATTAAAAAAAAGCCCCAAGCGTACCAGCGGCCAGCCGTAGCGTAGCGTACGCCTACGCCACACGACACGCCATGGATAGCGACGATTAAGAAGCACCTGAACAACAAATAGCGCAAAAACGCTCAGCGTCATCATCGGCACAATACCCGCCAACTGCCACACCGACAAGCACAGTCCAGCAGCCACGAGCAGAGCAACAGCCCCCCATAACGTACAAAGTGCCACCATACGCAGGCGTTGTAGTCCTTTGAGCACAGCCCACTCTACACCGACTAGCGTACTTAGCCCCACAAGTGGTGCAAGTGTCATCAGCTGCTCAACAGATACACTACTTTCGCCGAACACCAAACTCAAAAGTGGAGCTGCACAGAGTGCCGTGAGTACACCAATCAAGGCGGCAATTGCCCCCCACGAGCGCACCAACAGCACAGCGTGTTGCAGTCTGCGCGTAGAGTGCCGCTCTGCCGAAACACTAGCGATGTGACGAATGCCACTGACGGGAATACCGAGGTTGGTCAATGCGCCTACCAGCTCATTACCACGATTAAACACCTCTATCAATCCTACACCTACCGCTCCCAAGAGCACAGCTACCACTTTACCACGTAGCACGGCTAGTAAGATCGTAGCCAGCTGCACAAGCCCAAAGAAGCCCGTGTATTTCAATATATGGCGATAAGACGAAGCATGCTCCATAGATAACAAGGATACAAATGGCCTAAGCAACAAGCCTAGGCCCTAGACGCTAGACTCGGTACCATCGCTGCTAGCCTTAGCCAACTGTGCAGCACGCTGTGCACGCCAGTCAAGCATTTGCTTCAAGCTAAACTCACAGCCACAGTATTGCTGGTTATAAAATTTCTTTTCGCGCAAGAGTATTGCCCGCCGCTCGCTTAACCCTCCTTTACGCCAATTTTGCTCCCAATAGGCCGTAGTGGGAAAAGCTGCTGCCCCACTACGCCCTGCGGCCAGCACCTGTTCTAAATCTTTCCAGCGCGAGCCGGCTAAGGTCGTCGTAAAAAGGTCAAAGCCATGTTCGGCAGCATATTGTGCTGTGCGCCTCAAACGCACGTTAAAACACAGCTGACAACGATGGCCACGCTCCGGTTCGTGTTCATAACCACGCACAGCAGTACGCCACGTGCGGTGGTCATAGTGGTCATCAGCATCTACAAAGTCAATGCCCTCGGCTGCAAGATAGCGGACAAGCTCTTCCTTGCGTACCATATACTCTTGCTCTGGATAGATGTTAGGGTTGCAAAAATAAACCGTAGGACGATGCCCCTCGGCTACCAGCGCTTCGAGGATAGACGACGAGCACGGAGCACAGCACGCGTGCAACAAAATACGCGGCTGCTTACCTTGCCACTCTGGAGGCAATTCGAGGTGAAAACCTGTTTTATGTTTCTTGCTCATAGATAACGTGTGGATACAAAAAAAGAAAAAGACCGCACCAGTGATGTGATGATACTCCGAGCTGAAATAAGATTTGAGTGTCACGCCTGCCTTTGTAATCCGACTGTGCTTTGCAACATATCGGCACGCCATCGGTAGCACGGAACGTTCTCGGTCATCGTTTTTAATTGTGAGAATCCCAATCGAACTGATGCAGTCTGTTTTCTTTAAACTTCCTACACTGCAAAAATAAACAAAAGATTTGAAACAGGCAAGTCACAACTACAAAAAAGCCTACCTCACTCGCTCCAAACACATCGCCTTACCATCTACTATCATCTCACGTGCAAAGCACATATGGCTCACACATCATACAGGTATAAACTACAAGCTCCATGGCTTCAGCAGTTACCTTGATGCTACTCATACTATGGTTTGCCCAAAGTCTTGTGCCGTGTCTTGACACACTTGTTTCATACCTTGGTACATTTGTGGCGTGTCGTGGCACAAATGTATCGCAACGTGACACAACAGCTTACGCCTTGCCTTCGCCATAAAGCTATACTACCATCGTTAATCACCCCTAATATACCACATACAGAAGCCTCCTTAGAAAAACTAAGGAGGCTTCTGTATGTGGTGCCACTCGGAATCGAACCAAGGACACAAGGATTTTCAGTCCTTTGCTCTACCAACTGAGCTATGGCACCTTGTTGCACTGTTGCTTGAACGTTGCCGTCACCGCTTCATTGCGAGTGCAAAGTTACAAATTATTTTTGAAACTCCAAATTTTTGGGGTAAAAAAATGCACTTAGAGGTATATTTTTTCGTTTCAAGGGATTTTTGACTCTCCCAACGCATTAAGAGGGGCTAAATGCCACACTGCAAGCTAAGACTAGTAACTCGCTTTACACACACCTCAATCACAGGCTCGGCATGTGGTAGCCACACACCACACGATATAGGCGACACTTCACAAAAAGAGAAAAGCCGTCGGCACACCTTGTGCCAACAGCTTTCGCGCGAGTTGGGATACTAGGACTCGAACCTAGAATAACAGGACCAGAATCTGCTGTGTTACCATTACACCATATCCCAATGCGAGTGCAAAGTTAAACACTTTTTTTCGTTTAGCCAACAATCATGGATAGAAAAATCGCCCTGATAGCCATAAAAGCACAGCAGGGCGATACTTCACGCTTCACAAAAGTCTTACTGACATAACCTTTTGCCCCCCCTCAAAGACAAGCTGGCACGCAGATTTACACGCATAAGAAGAGAGTATCCATAAAGCAAGAGGCCATAGTCTTTACAAAAGAAAAGTCAGATGACAAGCCATTTAGCATTGCCCTAGGCTCATATGGTTACTTACCATTTTTCCAAGCCTCCCAAAACTCGCGCTGACGTGCGTATTTAGCAGATGGTATAGTATCTGTCCAAGCCACACGCAACTGCTGGCCATCGCTTAAGGTAATCAGCAGCGAAGTGTTAGCATCGGGATTAGCACTCGCTAAGGGCTGTATTTGAGCACATACACGATCATCAAAAGCCCAGCGACACACACGCTTATCGCAATCGCTCACACGACGAACAGCCTCATTGGTATATATCACAACCGACATCTTGGGCAAGCGTGGAGGTGTTGACACATAGTCGTAAACATCTTGATAGATAAGCGCGTAGTGGTTAGACACATTGGTATATCGTTTCCATTTGGGATCAAATTGCTCAACGCGTATGCCATCCACATTGGCCACAAGTGCTAAATTGACACTATACCCAGTGACCATAATATCCTTGCGGTCACCATAAACCCGTACATAGTCTAGGTATCTTGGGTCATTAGTGGTCTCGTATGCTTTAGCATACTTGAAGTGCAGCTCACGTCGCCCTTCTACATTGACGAGCTCAACACCATCGGCCTCGTAGAACCCACCAATGGCATAATCCATCGACAATCGCTTAGTAAAGGGATTACTTTCTACGACATAGAGGTGGCGGTATAGACCTGCCTTGCTTGGAGGGAGTTCTGGAGCTGGTACTGCTGCTGGCCTTCCTCCAATACGTTCGTTAGTTTTTTCTTCCGTTTCTGAGCAAGCATAGAATACTGAGCTAGCGAGCAGCAACATGGCAAAGGGGATTATTCGTCTCATAGTTGGTTAGTTTTTACGCTTAGCTATGATGCAAGCGTAGTTATTATATAGGTACTCTCTCCCTTGAGGTTTATAGATACTATCACCTCTATTATTATTTTCTGGTATTAAAGGCATATCAAAGGGCAGAAAAGCCTCCATAAGGAAATAGCCATTACAGACTCCCCACCCCCAATTGCAATGGAAGTAGTAACGATGCTCACGCGATTGCACCCTTTCACTTCTGTAAGTGCCATTGGTATATATCTGATAAAGCTTGCGCTCTTTCTTTAAGAAGCCATCTATTATCCACACATGACTACCACCCTCTGTGTCTTTCTTATTCTCTCCCCAAACAAAAACGGGGCGTTTGTTTTGCAACTCATTTAGAAGCACATCGGCGCTAAAAAAAGGTTTTTTCATCTCTGCTACAAAGCCTTGAGAATTCAAGAAAGAGTCTATAGCAGAGGCCGAAGTAGAGGTAAAGTTTTCTCTATATTTACTCCTTAAATCTTGCCCCAAAGCACGTAATAATATAGGAATATCTGTATGAGAGGTATTTGCTACCATTTCTTCCCAAAACCAAGTATGGTTGGAAAAACTATTAGGCCATTTATGATAAGTCAAGAATTGCGCAACAGCAACTGGCACACAACCAGCAGGAGCACGTGTCTCATTTATCATTTGCACACTATCATTAAATGGGCTATACTGATGCCACGCCACTTGTAGCATGGGTTCTTGCTTTTGAATCGTTTCCCATGGCCCCATTTTAAAATAAGAAATATAGAATCTTCTCTCGTGCCATTTTCTCCTAGCGGTTTCCGATGAAGCATAGTCCACGATATTCTTCGCCACAAAGTCAAAGCCCGTTCCTGTCTTTTGACTCAGCATGTCCTTTTGAGGCTTACCCTCCATTACAGCCAACACCGCAGGTGAGGACAAGTCGCCCGATACGATGGCCGTTTTTTCGTCATTGACATTGAGCACGTAGAGGAGCGTGTCGAGGGGAGGGGCTTCGGTGTGGCTACCGCGCACAGCGACCTCGCTGCTAAGCACATAGCCTGCACTTGCTATCTTATGGGCAGTGCCACGCACTTGCGGAGCAAGTTGCTCCATAAACAGCTGCACCTCGGCCTTAGCCTCGGCTTCGCTACGTTGTAGTAATTGAGGGTCTGCTAGGACAGCAGGAGCAGGAGCGTTATCTTCGTGCGACAACGGATCTTGCCCTGAGCAGGCAGACACGGAAACTAGCACACAAAGGCCTAAGTATAGGCCTAAAAACTTTGTACCATGCATACGCTTTATTTAAAGTATGAAACTAATAAGGCAAAGTTAATAAAAAATTTCACACGTGCCTAGCTTTTACCGAAAAAAATAATTCAGAAAAACGCAGCACTCCTCACACGCATGCAAGGCATGACGTGTGAGGAGTGGGAGCTCGATTCCTAACCTTGGGCTTAGTCTTCGTAAGGCTCGAAATCGTCCTTACCTACGCCACAGATAGGGCAGAGCCAATCGTCTGGAATATCTTCAAAGGCTGTACCTGGAGCGATGCCGCTATCTGGGTCGCCCTCTACTGGGTCGTAAATGTAGCCACAAGGAATACAAATGTACTTCATGTTACTTCGTTTTAATGGTTCAAATGAAAATATGCTATTGTAATGTCACAGCCCTATGCATAGCCTTGTAGATGCCAGCAGGCCGATTAAGTACGAGCAAAGATACGCATTTATCTCCTAGCTACCAAACGAAAATGCAACTTTTTGTATTGTGCACACTACATGGTACTTTTATAAAGTTATAGCTAGCGACCGATAGGCTGAATTTTGCGACGCATCGCCCCTGTGATTTCTAAAAACATATAACCCGTAGCATTGCTCATAATCTTGACGCTATCGGCCGAAAACTTCGCATTGGCATAGTGCCTAGCACGCTCAAAGGCATTGAGCGAACGTGCACCACGTGTGTTGTGAATAAGCGTGGTATCGGTCAGGGCAGCCTCGTCGGGGAAGTAGTCTTCGATATTGATATTGCCCACCATAGTTGTTTCGAGAAACTGCGCATACTTATGCTGGCGGTCTGTATAAAAACCCACAAACACGTGGTTGGGCAAGCGCACCAAAATAGGGTCAATATCAATCGCACGCAATAGTGAAGCCATAAGTGCAGAGCCATCAACACAGTTGATTTGCGTAGAGGCAAGCGCATCGTCAAACGTACGGATACGCTGAGCGTAAACGGCATTGCTCGACAAGCTAGTGGTAGTAACAGAACTATACTTAAACTTGCGTTGCTGCAACACATGCCAAAGCGCATATACCTGCCGTACGACCATAGCCGAGTCAGCCTGATAGCCTAGAAAACGATTGACAATGCGCGTATTGAGAGCCTCTCGCAGCACACGGTCAATGCTAGGATTATCCTCATTGACATAGGCAGCAAAAAGCAAACGCGTATTGACAAACTTACGGCCACTAGGCGTAGTTTGGTAGTATCCCGTGAGGCACTCGCTAATGCTACGCATAGAGAATGTACGCATGCGCTGTATCGGTGCATTGCCATTAATGCTTATCGTTGTAACGATATTTATCGGTATAGCTTGAGCATTTTGGCGCAAAGCAGCATACTTCCACACCACATCTGGATAAATGGTATAGGTCGTAAAACGTTTGGGTAGCACAAACTCACTTACAGAATATTCGGAAAAAGGCGTTTCGGCTACTTCGATACGCACACGAGTATGCTGGCCTTGTGAGCGCAAACGTAGGCCAAAATAACTTTTAGGGTTACCCACGTAGTTGCTATCGGTAGGGGCTACAACAACCTCATCGGTCGTAGCCAAAGCTAAGATAGCCGACGGAAAGATATTGCCCGAGAGCTCGTCGACAAGCTCTACCTCGGCATCAACAAAAGCATTGCGATACACGCCATAGCCTACCGCCGCCAGAAACAATAAAGCTAAACCGACCAATACATCACGACGCGTCAGATGAATGTACAATTTAAGCATAGGAAACTATCTACATTAGGGCGCAATGGTAAAGGGTAGTGTATCCGTAGCCTCGCTTGTGCCTACACCATTGACAGCATAGGCTATAACACGATAGTTACCTACCGCTAGCGAATCTATCACAGCTGTAAATTGCCATGTCGTATCGCTCGAGACAACACGCTTGACTAAGGTATCATTGAGCACCACAAAGCCGCACGCCACTACCCGACTATTAGGACTACTCAAAACTCGCCCTACGAGCAAGCATGAGTCACCTGCTGGACTAGCTTGTATCGTGCGCACTTGAGGTACATAGGGCACTTCGCCTGAGCGGTCTTCACCCGAGCAAGCTAACAGCAATCCAAAAGCCAAGAGCGTTAAAAGCAAGCGCATAGTGTTACGATAAAGGCTCAATAAGTGACATTACAAATAGCGCACAACCTCATTAGCCTCGCGACGTTTCTTTGGCGTAAGGTGTGGTTGGTTTTGGTCATCTGCCGCACGCTTACCGAGTGCTACGGCCACGAGTGTTGTATAGCGACCATCTGCCAAAATGGCATCGTAGGCAGCCGTATCAATACCCTCCATAGGTGTGCTATCAATACCTAGCTGTGCCGCTGCCGTAAGCAACACACCAAGCGCAATATACACCTGACGCTCGCGCCAAGCTGACGCGTAGGCTTCGCCACGAGCAGCAATGTTGTTGTGGTAATAAGCCTGAGCGTAAGGAGGCAAATCGGCTACACGCGTTGCCTCAAAGTCAGCTTGATCGCGATAGGTGCGTAGCACTACGAGGTGGCTACATGCCTTGATTTTCTCGGCATTCATAAATGACACCTCGGCCAGCTGCGCCAAGGTGTCGCTAGCACTGACAATGGTAAAATGCCAAGGCTGAGCGTTGATAGACGATGGTGCCAAACGCAACACTTCGGCCAACTCAGCAATTTGAGCTTCGGTAAGTTTTGTAGCACCATCGTAGGCTTTGGTCGTGTAGCGTGTGGCCATGACCTCACGCATATTGATAGAAGGCTTTGTCATATCTAGTTCGAGTTTTGTTAAAAGTGGCAAAAAGTATAAGCCACGCATGCATCGGCAGGTGGCTGTTGAAGTTAGGGCTTACTAAGGCCTTGTGCTACGCGTTTACGCCAAGCTAGCAACAGCAGTCCTACTGGTGTGGCGGCAGCAATGCCCACACAATCGGCAGCAAAATCACCCCAATCGCCCATACGGCCAAATTGTGTCAAATAGGCCTGCAATAATTCACTCGTACCGGCAAAAAATACTAAGCAGGGTGTAAGCAATAATAAAGGTCGCAACCAATAGCCACGCGGATGGCGCAGGCTATATTCACTCCACAACGCTAAGGCCAAGAGGCCAAAGAGGCCTGCATGCACCAGCTTATCGTTGAATTGTGGAGCCGCAGTTAGTTCACCCGTAGGCCATAATAGCAGAGCAAGTATGGCTATTGCAAGTAGCGAGCTGATGGAATAGTGCAAAAGGCGTTGTAAAAGTGGCATGGCAAGCAACGTTATTTGATTTCTTCAAAATCAACATACGTCCCCTCGTTACGCCCTATGGTGCTACGTTGTGGTGCAGTAGGCTTAGCATATTGTGGGCGGTTGTATGTGCGCTGTGTGCGCTGCTGTCCACGTGCTTGTGCCTGCTGCCTGCGCTGTGCCCCACCTTGCCCCAACAAGACCCGAAGCACCTGGCGCACTACACCAAACGCTAGTATGAAGAAAACAAGAAAGAGCATAAGGGCTATACCCAAAAGCGTGAGCAAAAAAGACATGGTATATGAGCTATTTATTCGTATCAGAAAAGGCTAGAGCTAATAAAGCCATAGCTTTTGCAAGTTAGCACAAAAGCACGAAATAGCCAAATTTTACGTGTTAATTAGCGTTAGTATGCGACCCTACACTCCAAGCGATGGCCGAGAATAAGACGTAGGCTAGCACAGCTACGCTAATACCTGCCATACCCCAACCAGCAGCCCCAAAGCTAGCTACCAGCACTAGCACAACAGCGGCCAACGCATAGCGCAGCTCGTTGCCTTTCCAACCCCAATGTTTGAATTTGAAAGCCATCATGGGTAGCTCGCTAATTAAAAGCCAACACATCACGCCGATTAAGAGCACATAGGTAGCAGCAGTGGCTAAGGGAGATACGCCTACCGAAAAACCACTCGTGAGCAAGGCACCCCAAAATAGGGCATTAGCTGGTGTTGGCAAGCCAATAAAGTTCATCGCTTGTCGCTCATCTACATTATACTTAGCCAAGCGCAATGCCGAAAACACCACTACGCCAAAGCCCACATAAGGCAAAGCAATAGCCAACCAAAGCTGACCATCGCCCAGCTCACCACCACGTACAGCGGCAGCCATCAAATAGCGCAGCGCAGTATAGAGCATCACACTCGGTGCTAGGCCAAAGGTAATAACATCGGCTAGCGAGTCAAGCTCTCTACCCATCGGAGAGAACACCCCCAAGAGGCGCGCCATCATACCATCAAAAAAATCGAACCCTGCACCTACCAACATAAAGAGGGCTGCCCAAAGCAAATTGCCTTGAAATGCACAAAGCACGGCCATACAACCGCAGAGGATATTGCCACACGTAATGGCATTGGGAATGTGTCGTTTGAGGCTCATCAGTGTTATCGCGTTAATAAATTTAGTAAACTAGGTCAAAGAGGAGAAGTAGCAAAACAGCTACGATGGGCTACTCTGCTACTTGTGTTTGCTGCTTAATTTTAAGAGGGAGCTTTATTTCAGCATAGCCAAAATAGTCTCATTGCCCACAGTGCGATCGCCAATAGCCACCTTTACATCTGCATCAAGCGGCAGGTAGACATCAACACGTGAGCCAAATTTGATAAAGCCCAAATGCTCGTCGATGTAGCAGTTATCGCCCTCTTGGGCGTAGGTCACGATGCGACGTGCCAATGCACCAGCCACTTGACGCACAAGCACCTCAGCACCCTCAGGCGTTTCAATAACTACGGTAGAGCGTTCGTTCTCGGTACTAGCCTTGGGCAGCCATGCCTTATAAAAGGCACCATCATGGTGACGCACGAGCTTCACAACACCCTCTACTGGAAACCAATTGGCATGTACATTAGTGACACTCATAAAGATACTCACCATCTTGCGGCGAGCACCGCCAAAATACTCTGGCTCCTCTACCTCTTCTACCACGACCACACGGCCATCGGCAGGGGCAATAACCGTTTTGCGTGTATCACCTTCAAAAAGACGAATGGGGCAGCGAAAAAAGTTGATTACATAACACAGCACAATGGTACAGAGCGCAAAAAGTGCCCAAGCCACAGGGCTCTGCAAACCAAAGAAATGATAAAGCGCATAGCCCACAGCAATATAGGCTGCAATACTCATGAAGAGCGTACCATTACCTTCGTGGTGGATTCGAATTTGCTTTATCTTTTTGAGTTTTTTGAGTTGGCTCATGATGGTAGTTGTATGGAGTAGAGGCGCTGGGCAAACAGCACATAGCACATGGCCACGCATCACCGAGGTGTTACGCTGGCGTTACATTTGCAAAGATATAACATTTTACGCACATGGCCACACATAAGAGGTGTTTTTTAGCGACTTAACCACAAAATCCACACAAATACTAGCACGAGATAGCACACACTATGCCTTGCGCCCCTAGCCCATGGCTTTACAGGCGACATAAGACACATGGGCCAAAAACCAAAACATAGCCACACCACTCATGTATAAGAGGTGCGGCTATAGTGGCGCGTATGAGGTTTATTTCATCAAAATTATAATTAGTCCACTTCCCAAAGAGCAGGTTTACTCCAAGTGTGGCCAGTAGGCTCGGTCAGCGCGCCACCAAACTGACGGGCATCGTTTTCATCGTCTACCACACCGCTCAGAGCCAATATAGGGTTGCCCGTAGACATCAAGGCAGACGAAACGATAGCGACGACTGCAGGGCGCATGTAAAATCTCTTTTTCATGATTTCCTGGTATTAAAATAGTTATGGCACAAGCACTTTTTTACCACCTATGACGTACGTACCACGCGATAGTACATCGCGGCGTGTGCCAAGGTAGCGGCCGTCAAGGTCGTAAATGGGGCTTTGCAAGAGGTTAGCCCTATCAAGCCTACATGCATCATGCCCGTTACCCCATCGTCTAGTGCCACAGCAAGCGTTGCAGGTGCATCGGCACTTGTACGCTTTGAAAGCACGCATGCGATTGACCTTGTGAGACACTTCGCTTGTATAGCGTTTCCACTTGCCCCCCATAAAGCCATACAAGCCCTCGGCAGCAATCAGCCCCACGAGATGCCTACAAGTAGCCTCAGAACCCACGCGACAAATAGCCGTCTGGAGAGGTCAGACAAATGTTCGCAGTCCTCTGCCATTTGTCCGAAGACTGCGGACAAGCGACAGAGGACTGCGGACAACACCTCTGAGCAACAAACAACGCATACATGCCAGCCACACCCTCACGCCACCACACGTGGAGGCATGAGGGTAGAGCCGTTTGTACTCAAAGCTAGACGCTAGGAGGAATATCGCCGTAGGCGTAGCCCATACACGGCATGATAGCTAGCCCCAACAGCACGCCCTTGACAAACTGCGTGGAGGGTATAAAAGCAGGTGTTAAAAAAGAGGCTGCACTGACCATTTTTGACAAATTGCCCCATGTGGGGTGTTAAAGCAGAGCAAAGCCTTGGATTTTGGCCAAGTGAGACGTAACTTTGCAGTGCCTTAAAACAACACAACGTAGCTACCGTATCACGAGGCTTTGACAACATCAGCTTTTGTCGTGACGACACGAGCTTAAACTTAGCAACCGCTTTGGGGCGCAGTGATGCGCTTAGGTTGCTAAAACAGATGCATATACTAACACATTGATAGCGCACGTATAGCCACATGCTTCACAGCAAGCCTTACACCACGGCTATACCCCGATATCACAAAACGACTATGAAACGATGAACTTATTTCCTTTACTTGACTTTGTAAAACAGCAAGTGCCTAAGGCGCAGATAACACGTGCTAGCCTGTTTAGTAGCGGTGTAGTGAGCATCGGCTACCGCATAGACGAGCACAGAGCGACCGCAGCACATGCCCTGCACGTGTGGCCCGACGGTCGCTATGCCTTTCGTCCTAGCGCGCAGCAAGCTGTGCAGCATGGGCATGAAATAGCCGAGATAGGCCACTACCTCACGAGCAATGCGCCCGAGCTATGGCTACTACAACACGTAGGACAACTGCATGGACTAGTGCTAGCCGACAACGTGCGAGCAGCCATACGCGAGCTAGAAGCCGTGTGCAGGCCATGGCAAAAGCCCGAGCCACGCCACATACGCTGGCCGCTAGCCTATGCCCTAGCCGTGGTGCAACGTGCTAGTGGCGTGCGCTATGGTGCGAAATGCCTACATCTGCTAGACGATGGTAGCCTTGTAGCCAACCTCGCAGGCAAAACACAAGTGTTGCTGAGCAGCAGTGGCGTAGTGATGGCACGTACCTCGGGCAACCGACGTGCCGTGTGGAGAGCGTCAGTACTAGACAGCATCGGGCAGCAACTCAACCACTTGTGGCAACAAGCCACACAACACACCCGCAAGCACTGGATTAACACCCTACACCCATAAACCCTATGCCCTCAAAACGCTACTTATATCGCGAGGTGGCACAAGCCTACTGCGGCTGTGGCACGATAGGCACAAGCGTCCGCATGTTTACCCTATGGCTGCGACGAGATAGCATATTGCTACGACGACTTGCACGCGCTGGCTACCGCCCTCGCCAACGCTTACTCACGGCCAAGCAAATGTGGCTCATCAAACAACGATGGGGCACGCCCGAAGACGCACCCCAAGGTGATTTTTGCTGGCAAAAGACAGCAAACGCACGTCATCGTGCCTTGGCAGCCTTGGCTGCTATGGCTTCGCCAACAGCATAACCCATAGTCCATGCCGCCTGCAAGTTAAAGCCGCCCGTAATGGCATCGACATCGGTCACTTCACCTGCAAAATAAAGGCCTGGCACGTGCTTACTTTCGAGTGTGGCAGCATGCATATCGTGTAGCGACACGCCTCCGCAGGTCACAAACTCCTCCTTCCACACGCCCCGCCCCGCCACAGCGTAAGTGTCGCAGCACAATAATTGCACGAGGCGGTTGATGCCCTTACGCCCAAGCTCACCCCAACGCTTCTCGGGCACAAGGTCTGCCTTGGCCACAAGATGCAACCACAAGCGTGTAGGCAGGCCATAGGGACGAATAGACGACAGCTGGCACGCGGTATGAGCCGTGGCCAGCTGTATTAGCTCGGCCTGCACGGCTTCGGTATTGGCCTCATGCACCCAGTTAATGGCTAGCGTAAAGCGGTAAGCGCTATCGGCCAAATGGCGAGCAGCTAGTGCAGATAGTTTGAGCGTGGCAGGCCCGCTCGTACCCCAATGGGTCACGAGGAGTGGTCCGACAGCGCGAAACTTAGTGCCAGGAATATAAGCGATAGCCGACTCTACCACCGTGCCCATCAAAGCCCGCAGTGCAGCATCGGGTATGTCAAACGTAAAGAGCGAAGGCACAGGCGGCTCAATGGAATGCCCCAAAGCAGCCAAATAGTCAAAACTCGACACACGAGGTGCTCCCCCCGTAGCGATAACCACGGCATCAAACGCAGCCTCAACACCTTGGCGAAAAGTCAAGTGTAGACGCCCATCGGGCTGTGGCACAAGCGTAGTCAACGTATGGCCAGTGCGTAGCACCACACCCAAACGTTGCGCCTCACGCTGCAAACTGCCTATGACACTGCCCGACTGCTGTGATAGCGGAAAGACACACTGATCCTCTTGCACTACAAGCGGCACACCATGCGCCTCAAACCACGCATAAGCATCGCGATGGTCGAAGTGTTTAAACAAGCGCTTCATCAGCGTGGCACCACGTGGATAAACTTGATGCAAATCGGTAACGTGGGCAAACGTATTGGTCAAATTACAGCGACCACCACCTGTCACGGCCACTTTGGCCAGTGGCACTCTACCTTTCTCGAAGAGCGTCACATCGGCCTTGGGTGCAGAGGTTTTGAGGCGAATAGCTGTGAAATAGCCAGCCGCACCTGCCCCTATGATAGCTACTTTTATCATATTCTATTAAAATAGGGGAGGTAAAGGCTTAGTAGCGGCCACACACCTTGTCGTAGAGCGCACGCGTGAGGTAAATATCGTAGGTAGCATCGTGAAGTTTCTCGGCTTCGACCTCGATACCCAAATGCTGTGCTACGGTAGAGAGCTTAAAGTTGGGCATCGTAGCACGTTTCTCGGCCAAGGCAGCTGTGGCCAGTACCATCACATCAAGCGAATTAGCCCAAAAGTAGCTACCAAAGTATTGGTCACCATTTTGCATAAAAAAGCCTCGTAAGAAGTCGTTGTCGAAAGCAGCATTATTATAGCCTACGAGAAAGAACTTATCTGTCTTGTCATAGCGGTCAATGTAGCGCAGAATAAGAGCTACGAGCTGCGCATAAACCTCCTCCATGGGGGGATAGGCCAAAATTTGCGCCTCGGTAACACCAGCTACGGACAACGCTTCGGGCTCAATGGTAGCCCTAGGGTTGGGGCGTACAAGATAGTTAAATACCTCGCGCTCTACACCATCAATCACGACACTACCACTTATTTGGTGTATACCATTGCGATAAGGGCGTATGCCTGTGGTTTCGAGGTCGAAGAAAAAAAGCTTCATAAATGATACCTACGAGAATAAGATAAAACGAGCTAGAACTTGCGAATGAGGAAAATACCCCCTACGACCAAAATCAAGCCCACAATACGCATGAGGCTAATGGGCTGCTGCTCGGCCACAAGTACATTAAAATGCTCCATGAGCAAGCTAGCCAATACCTGCCCAAACACCATAAGACAGAAAGCGTAAGCCGGGCCTAAGCGATCGAATGCCAAGATAACCACGGCCAAATAAAGTGCGCCAATAAGGCCACCGAGCCAAGCCGTCCAGTGAAGCTGACGGAAGCCCTCCCATGATAGAGGCGTACTGGGCAGCTGAAAAGCAGCCACACCCAAAAGTGCTATAACAGTGACGATACAAGCCGCCGCCGCGCCATAAAAAGGGCCGCCGAGTGCGCTAGCGACCTTGCTATTAAGACTAGCTTGTACGGGCAAAAGTGCGCCAGCAATAAGGGCTAGAGCGATCCAAATAAGCATTTGCATAGTGTAGTTTTTGTTTAGTTGTGAGTGTTAGTATGTGTTGGTTTTAAGTAGCTATTTCTGAATAATGAGGTCGACGTAGACTTGCGGATGCGTAGGGTCGTTGGTTACGATAAGTAGGCGTAGGGGCTGCTTGCTGTGAGGGATAAGCTTAGTCACGAGAGCGATGTCTAGCGTAGTGCTTTGACCTGGTGGGATAGTCGTAGCTTTGAGGTTGAAGTTGATAGCTGGGTGAAACACCTGCGCATTGCCTATTATCAAATTGCTTTGCCCTGTGTTACTCAGTGTCAAGCGTGCTTTTAGCTTGGCCTTAGGCTTGGGCATAGACAGATAGAGTGTGTCGGCACTGACTTGCAGCACTGGGGCTGCAAGCAATTGTTCGGTAGTAAGCGCATGGAGTGCAGGGTGGACTACGGCCGAAAAAGCCA
Organism: Bacteroidales bacterium; assembly: GCA_030528715.1. GTDB lineage: Bacteria > Bacteroidota > Bacteroidia > Bacteroidales > Bacteroidaceae > Alloprevotella. The sequence continues at coordinate 16,453 of JAUMYJ010000013.1, forward strand.
GTTCATTGTCTGGCCCCACATGGTCGCCACCAAAACGGCTTAGGTAAAGATTGCCTTGCGTAAGCCCCATTTGCCCAATGGCGTTACTATTGAGCGTGAGCGTAATTTTGCCCGTGCGACCACGAAACAAACGTGTGGGCTCGTAGGTGGCCGTAATGTAGGGAGGAAGATGCATAAGCTGTGGCACGTAGCTTCGCTCACCTGTATTTTGAATGTGAATAACCTGCTGTGGATAGTCACCAAAGCTCACATCGGTAAACTGCACATGGTTGGCCGTAAGTGCAATGTCTCCTATGCGGTATTTGAAATCATAGAGGTCTTCGTCTACCTCACTAAGCACCTGCCCTGTAAGCCGTGCTTTGAGTGGCTCGGAGCTATCGGAGGTATAGATATGTACGCTCTTAGTAAATGTGCCGAGCAACGGGGCAGTATGGCGTAACACTACCATAGCCTTAGCACCTGGTGCTATCGGGCTCGTAGGAAAGTCGGCTACAAGACAAGTACAGTCAGTAGCTACACGCACCAGCTTTGCGGCTTTACGGCCTGTATTTTCGACTTCGATTGTGATATCACGGCCTACATTCCACTGCAACTTGCCCACATTGGTTGTAGGGTGTGTGAGCCGTAACTGAGCCGTAGCCGTGAGACTTGCAAAGCCTATCACAACGGGCAAAACAACACGAAACAAACTGCGAAGAGTGGGGGAAAGCATGATAGCCATCATCTATTTAGTTTAGGTGGAAAAGCGATAGTAAAAAGCTGGCGGAAACAATGCCTAGGCAAGCAAATACAGCCATGAAGCCACAGCCGATGCCAAGCATAAGCTGTGACCTTAACTTTGCAAAGATACCCATTTTAGTCGAAACGCAACAAGGTCTGTGGGCTTTATTTTGTAACTTTGCACAAAGAAAGTGCCCTCATCACTCACCACACACCACTGCAAGAGTAAAGACACCATGAAGATACACCGCCGCCTACAACGCTATTTAAGCGATTGGCAATATACCCTCAAACGCTTGTGGATAACTCACCTTTGGACAAAACCAGACAACCTCTGGGCATTCAAAGTAGCCATAGCCATAACCTTAATGGTAACGCCTTGCTGCATCATAGGGCAGCCCTTTTGGGCCTGTACGCTAGCCCTTGGCGCAGTAGGTGCAGCTTTGGCAGAAAGTGACGACCACCCTCGTGGCCGTCGCAAAAGTTTGGCCATCACGATTGCAAGTTTTATAATAGTAGCACTAAGCGTTGAGCTGCTACGCCCCTACCCATTATTATTTGGCCTAGGCCTAGCCGTAACGTCCTTTGTACTCATCATTTTGGGAGGTATTAGTCCACGCTATCAAGGTGTTACATTTGGTGCGCTCTTAGTATCGGTATATGCCATGCTTGGGGCAGGTATCAAGCCGTGGTATTACCAGCCCATCTTACTGCCACTCGGGGGATTGATGTATGGCAGCATCTCGCTCATACTGCTCTACCTGCGCCCTTACCGCTTGCTCAAAGAGCAGCTGGCCACAGCCTATGTACACTTGGGACAATACTTAGAACTGAAAGCCACACTCTTCCCTTGCACCACCAACCAGCAAAATCGTATACGCACAGCACTTGCCGAAAAGAATGTAGCCATTGGGCGCAGCATTGACGCAACACAAAACGTATTATTTGCCTGCCTCACAGCATTAGAGGGCGAAGCACTTGATGGCGTCACCCCCTACTACAACCGATGGATGCTTCTCCAACAGCTGCATGAGCGTGCCACATCAAGCCACCAACGCTACGATGTGCTAAGCCAGCGTAGCAGCAACAAATTGCTCGTTGAGGGGCTAGGCCATTTGATGCGCGAATTGGGACATAACCTCCGCAACTATGCCGACACGATACTCACGGGAGAGCCCTTTCAGTGCTCAGAAGCTCTCGGGTGGACGGAAAGTGTCGTGGGCGAACAGCTCGAACAAAGCCGACACGATAGCGAGTTTGCAGCCCTATCGTTACTTTATCACAACCTTGTTCGCTTAGCGTCTCTACTGCAAACAACCGAAGAAAACCTCCTACACAAGGCTATTCCCATCGAAACACTGCACTACAAGCCCGCACCACTACGCCAGCGGCTGCGTGGTTTGCTGCGCTCAGAGCACCCACGTTTTCGTCACGCCATACGTCTCACATTGTGTTTTGTTATCGGCTTCATCATTTATCAAGCATTTGAGCTCGAAAAAGGTGCTTGGATTATTCTCACCTCGCTCTTTGTATGCCAGATGAGCTATGTTGCCACACGGCAACGCCTCACACAGCGTATCATTGGTACATTCTCGGGCGTGGTGTTAGGGGTAGCCATTGCACAAATCATGCCAACTACCGCAGGGCAAATCGTCATGATGGTGGCCTCTATCTTTTGCTTCTTTTATTGGGTACGTAAGCGCTATTCGTATGGTGTCATCTTCATCACGATGTTTGTAATAGCAGCCTTCAACCTCCTCGTAGGACGTGGTGTAGCACTTATGGAACAACGTATCCTAGACACGCTCATTGGGGCTTTCCTAGCCTTTGCTGCCGTGCGCTTCATCTGGCCCGATTGGCAATACCGCCACCTTCCTCAACTCGTAGGCAACGCCGTAGCACAAACGTCGCACTACCTACGCGCCATTTACACCGATGGCGTAAACCTCCAAGACTACTACCAATACCGCCGTGCTGCCCACCAAGCCGACAGCGCACTCACCACCGCTTGGAAAGGTATGTATGTAGAGCCTAAAAAGAAGCGCATTCTCCAACGTAAGGCCTACGCCCTAACCTACCTCAACCACTCACTACTCTCTTACGTCTCTGCCCTTGGTGCACACCACTATGGCAAACCACTCACACCCGAGCATGTGGCTGTATGCATGCAGATACAGCGCATTTTAGGACAAGCCGTCAGTGGCTTTTCACCCATAGGACAATGCAGCCTCGAACGTATTACACCAGCCGAAGCCAAACAATGGACACGCGAACTGCGTCACCAGCTCGAAAATAGTCACGACCGCAACCTCGTGATACTATACAACATCGCTCAGATGAGCACCGAGCTACTCAAAGAATCTACGTTCGAGCGTTAACACAACACACTAGAGCCCATCACGGGGCGCGCTACCCTCCATAGCGCGCCTCGTTTTTTTTTAAAAAAACTGCACACACACTCGCTTGTTTGCCATAAAATATTTATCTTTGGAGTCGTATAATAGAAACCCAAGTAGACGACATCTTAAATTACGATCAGAACGCAGCTGTCCGTATGCCACAAACAGACGGAGAATGGAGGATTATTAGCGCCATACCACCACTACTCAAAACAAAGTGGGGACAAGGTGGCGCATATAAGCCTAACAGCTATGGGAGCTTTTGCCCTAACAAAGTGGCTGGCTGTGTGATTGTTGCTGCGGCACAAATTATTGCATACTACCAAGCTGAAAGTACATTCCACCCCAAGGGCGAACACCGAGGACACTACAATCAACCAATCCATTTAGATTGGGAGCGAATAATGGCGGATTGCCAAAACAACCATGGGGGACTCGACCCTGCAACTACCCCAAAATCTATGGAAGAGGTCGCAGACCTATGCCATTACCTCGGCCGTCTTTTTAATGCTAACTACAAATTCGGTGAGCATCCATCAAGTAATTCTACTGCGGCTAAAGGTGATGATCCTATCAAATGGTTCAGATGCAATGGGGCAGGCCTTAGAGCAACACGATATAAAAAATACAATGAAGGCGATGTAATCCGTGGCATTAAAGAAGGAAATCCCGTATATGGTACAGGCAGTGTCTTCGCTCAAAAAAAATTCCTACATACAAAACACCATGGCAACCATGCTTGGGTGTACGATGGCTATATACGTGCTTCAAACACTAGCAAAGAGCACGACTTACTCCATTGCAATTGGGGCTGGGTTGGCTATCAGAATGGCTACTACTTAGGCCACTTCTTTGACACGAATAATGGACCTAAAATCCATGATGAAGTATTAACACGTGGCCAATCTCACAATTACAGATACAACTTCCAATATTCAATCATAATGCGATGAAACAACTACTTTTTCTCCTAACACTACTCTTCTCGGTTTCTTTTGTTGCTTGCGAGAGTGAGGAAGATCGTCCAGCTCCTCGTTTTCAGTTTAGCACCGAAGCACCCAAAAACACATCAGGTGATTTCATTGTTCCTCGCGAAGGAGGCACATGCCAGCTATTCAGCATGAACTACTCCAATTTTATATTTACAATGTTTATTGTAGATAGACAACAGCATATACAGCCAACGATTAAGAACGAAGGAAGATTTCAAGTAAGTGCGGAGTGGGATTGGGGGCTCGCCAAAATATCGGGCAACATGCTGGCCGTAACACTCCCCCCCAACACGAGTGGCAAGACACGCCATCTTACCATAGTTCTACGAGCTTCGGGAAGGTTGGATGAAGTCACTTTCCTACAAGCAGCCGAATAGGCCAGGGCATGCCACACACACGATACAGCCACACCACCCCTTGGTGTGGCTGTGTGCTTTTGTTTAGCGCGGTTATACCTCTCACACACGTGCTATTTTCGCCCTTTTCATGCAAAAACAAATACCCACCCACGACACACTTCGGCAAAAATGCGTATATTTGCGCTTAGCGCAGACCTCACTCAAACCACTTGCGCCACCATCACCCACTTTGACAAGAAAGGAGGACGCTATGCCCAATCAGATACTTTTCTCGCCCGATGAACGCAGCAGCGTGCTGCGGCTCTATGGTCAGCTGGTGCGCCAAGGTGCTAAAATCCAAAACGAAGTATTAACGCGGGGGCAATCTTACAATTATAGATATGACTTCCAATACTCAATCATCTCAAAATGAAACGACTGCTAACCCTCATTTTCACCCTTAGCTTCGTGCTAATGGCTTGCAACAACGACGACATTGTAAACAAGCCCACCGAGATACAACTAAGCACAGATGCCCCCAAAAACCAGCAAGGCCACATTGTTGTGTCTGCACAGGGAGGGACGTATGCTGTCTATATTACAAACTACAAGTACTTTTATCTTGACAAATACGCATTTTTTGAAAACGGGAAGAGCATTGCTGATAAAATTGAGATGCCCCCCCATCCCTCTGCAAGCTCGTCTACAGAAACACACGTACGATCAGAGTGGTTTTCTGCCGTAGCACTCGGCAATAAACTAACCATCACTTTTAAGGCCAATGCAAGTAGCAAAACAAGGCTACTTAAAACGCATATTTCCTTCGCTAACGTCGAAAAGCCGATCACTTTTCTACAAGCAGCCGAATAGGCCAGGGCATGTCACACACACTATACAGCCACACCATCCCTTGGTGTGGCTGTGTGCTTTTGTTTAGCGCGGTTATACCTCTCACACACGTGCTATTTTCGCCCTTTTCATGCAAAAACAAATACCCACCCACGACACACTTCGGCAAAAATGCGTATATTTGCGCTTAGCGCAGACCTCACTCAAACCACTTGCGCCACCATCACCCACTTTGACAAGAAAGGAGGACACTATGCCCACTCAGATACTTTTCTCGCCCGATGAACGCCGCAGCGTGCTGTGGCTCTATGGTCAGCTGGTGCGCCAAGGTGCTAAGCAAGAACTTACACCCGATGTAAAACAACGTGTGCAGGCTTACCTGCAAGCACAAGCCGATGCTGGACGCATGCAGCGCGATGACTTTGGCTTCCACCCCGTAGTGCGTGCGCTGCAAACTGCAGTGTTAGCACAGCGCGAAATAGGGCTCAAAGGCGAAGTACTTATGGCTGTATTGCTAGCCTATGCTGGCACATCACCCGAACAACTTGATGCGCTCAAACGCGAGTTTAGCGAAGATATCTGCACCGTCATCTATGGTATGCAGCGCGTACAGCAACTCTATGCCAAAAATCCTAGCGTACAGAGCGATAACTACCGCAACCTCGTAGTGGCCATGGCCGAAGACATGCGCGTCATTCTCTTTATCATTGCGGATCGTGTCAATCTACTACGCCTCATCAACCATAATACCAACGATACTGCGCGCCGTGCAGCCGCCACCGAAGCTGCTTTTCTCTATGCTCCCCTTGCCCATAAGCTAGGCCTTTACAAGCTCAAAAGTGAGCTCGAAGACCTCTCACTCAAATACCTTGAACGCGACACCTACCTGATGATCAAGGAGAAGCTCAACGCCACCAAACGCGCACGAGACAAGTACATTGCTGAGTTTATCGCTCCGATCCAAGAGATGCTCCAACGTGCTGGGCTGCGCTTTCATATCAAAGGACGCACCAAGACCATACACAGCATCTGGCAAAAGATGAAGAAAAGTCGCGTGCCGTTCGAAGGCGTTTACGACCTCTTTGCCATACGCATCATTATCGATGCCAAGGGCGCACGCGAAAAACAAGACTGCTGGCAGGCATATAGCCTCATTACCGATAAATATCAGCCCAACCCCAAACGCCTACGCGATTGGCTCAGTGTGCCCAAGAGCAATGGCTACGAAAGCCTGCATATCACCGTGCTAGGCCCTGAGCAAAAATGGGTAGAAGTACAAATACGTACCGAGCGCATGGACGATATTGCCGAGCATGGTCTAGCCGCCCACTGGCGATACAAAGGCATCAAAGGTGGTGAACGTGGCGTGGACGAGTGGCTAGCCAACATCCGCAGTGCACTCGAAGCAGGCGACGACCTGCAACTCATGGATCAGCTGCGCAGCGAGCTCAAAGAAGACGAAATCTACGTCTTTACGCCCAAAGGCGACCTCTACGCCTTGGCCGTAGGGGCTACCGTGCTCGACTTTGCCTACCGCATACACTCACGCATCGGCGACCATTGCGTAGGAGCGATGATCGATGGCAAGAAAGTGTCGCTCAAACACAAGCTCAAAAGCGGTGACATGGTAGAAATACAAACAGCCTCTACCCAAAAGCCGCGTGCCGAGTGGCAAAACATCGTTGTAACTAGCCGTGCCAAGGCCAAGCTACGCCTATCGCTCAAAGAGACCTATGCCCACGAAATCGTACTAGCCAAAGAGCTCCTCGAACGTAAGCTCAAAAACCGCAAGATGGATTGGGACGAGTCCATACTCAATGTGCTTATCAAGAAAATAGGTTACAAAGAGACTAGCGAGTTCTATCGTGCCATACACCACGAGCGTATTGATGTCAACACCATCGTAGAGCGCTATCAAGAGTACATACAACGCGAACAAGCTCCCCTACACCGCACACCACAGCAAAGCGCCGAGGAGTTTGAGGGCAGCTTCATAACCGAGCAGCAGAGCCAAGTAAGTAGCGATGTGCTCGTGATTGGCAGCGACTTAAAAGGGCTAGACTTTCAGCTCGCCAAATGCTGCTCGCCTGTCTACGGCGACGAGGTCTTTGGCTTCGTAAGCGTAAGCGGTGGCATCAAAATACACCGCGAAACGTGTCCCAATGCCACTAGCATGCGCCAGCGCTACGGCTACCGCATTGTGAGAGCCCGATGGGCTGGCAAAGGCGAGAGCACCTATGGTGTGGCTCTACGTGTGGTGGGCAACGATGACTTAGGCATTGTAAACAACATCACGAGCATCATAAGCAAAGACGAGCGCATCACCATACGTAGCATCAAGATAGACTCTAACGATGGTCTATTCTCTGGGCTACTTACACTCATGGTCAAAGACACAGCTGTGCTTGAACGCCTCATCAAAAAACTCCGTACCGTAAGAGGTGTGAAAAGTGTAGATCGCGCCTAACCAGCGCAGGCCATATCTAGCTCATACCACCTCTCTTACAAAACGCCACACAAGCCTCTTGACACGTGCTGTACTAACACGTGTCGAGAGGCTTCAACATGCGAGAGTAAAATTACCTCGCACCTATGGCATAGCTCGTAACCTAAACTTAGCTTAGTCTATCCACACCATTTGTACACGGCCACGGCTAGCAATGGGAAGCGTGCCTATATGGTTGTCTGTTTGGGCTTGAAAGTTACGCAGTTCGAGATAGGCCGTAGAGCGGTTGAGGCCAGTGAGCGTAGCATAGGTAGTGGCACTGATGGTATGATGCTGCCACAAGTGCGCTTGTAATAGGACAAGACGCTCTGCTTGGGCAGAGGACTGTGTAGAGGGCTCAGCCAACATAAGGCTACGTACAGCCGAGCGTACAAAACGTGTGCAGGCATGGCGATACAAAGCTTGCGCTGGCGTGAAAGAAATACGCCCAATCGTAAACGAGGGGGCGTATCCCAAATTTTGAACGATTTTTTTCACTACGTTCTAAAAATACATGCTACTAGTGCTCCTATACCCCTATAAAATCGTATCTTTACAGCAAAGCTACGGCTTATCTGCTGTATAACGAACATTACACAGCCATACAATGCACCCTATACAGCTGTACAACGGGCATTATACAGCTGCATAATTGGGCGTTACACAGCACTTTATCCCACCTTTATGATACATACTCGATTCTACCTACTCTTGCTCACCCTAGCAGCATGCTGCGTGCTAACAACCCATGCACAACACCGCAGCCTAGACCAAGCACGTGCAGAGGCTTGGCATTTTTTGCGCCACAGCGAGCCAAATGCTAAGCGTAAACTCTTGGCCAGACGACCTGATCACTTGCACGTGCTGCGTACAGCCAACAATACACAAGCAGCACACGTGCTAGCAAGTAGCACAACACAAGGGGCAGCACGCTTTGTAGTCGTGGCAGCCGATGAACAGCTACCCACAATCTTAGGCTACGGCAATGGCATAAGCCTAAGCGATAGCTTGCCCGAAGGATTGCAGCTATTACTCCAAGAGTACGATAAGCAATGGCAGCTAGCACAGCTACACCCAAGTACAACGATGCGCACACAGCGTCCACAGCCCACAGCCCCCATAGCCCCATTTTTAGGTATCGTGCGTCATCAAGCCTCACCATTTAATGGAGCGTGTCCATACTACATACATAGCAACGGCGATACCTCGTCCGTACGCACACTAGTAGGCTGTGTAGCAACGTCTATGGAGCAAGTACTAAGCTACTATGGCCGTTCCATCACGCTACGCGATAGTTTACCTGCACGCACCACACCGCACTACCATGTACCAGCTTTGCCAGCAGGCACTACGCTACACTTTGACCGCACACTAGCTGACTACCGCAACGGCTACGCCCAAGCAGATTCAGCCGCGGTGGCAGAGGCCTCAGTAGCGTTAGGACTAGTCGCAGGCATGCACTGGGGAGTACACGAGAGCGGCAGCAACTTTACCAACCCTATTACCCCTCTACGGCATACCCTAGGACTTGGCTACGTACACTACCTCGATAGTTACCGCTATACACCCGAAATATGGTGGCAAATACTCTATAACGAACTTGCACACCAACGCCCTATAATGTATGCTGGTAGCCTCATGACGATGGGCGCACACGCGTTTGTAATAGATGGCGTAGATACTGAGGGACGCGTGCATGTGCATTGGGGCTTTGGTGGACAATGCAATGGCTATTTTCGCTTGTGGGTGCTCAACCCGTTTAGTGAGCGCAGTGCTACAGCCTCCGATGACTACTTTGGGCTGTTTGCCAACCATCAAGCCATCTTGCTACACCCCGATGCACAGCCACCACTGCCCGACACACTCGTGCGTACAGGAAAAGAAATCGTGGTAGATAGCCTCGTGATACACCGCCCAGCTACCAATCAAGGCTATACGCCTGCCACACTCTACGTACACAACGATGCAGCAATAACACTCACGACACCCTTAGCCATATTTACCAACGCGCCTAGCGACACAGCAGCCCTACGCCAAGCACGCCCCGCAGCCCTCACTAGCTGTACACTTACAGCTGGTGAAGTACGTGCCCTACCCGTTTGGCTCAAACTCACGACCACTGGTACACAGCAGCTGCGTGTAACACCCGAAGAAAACATCATCTTCGACCAAAGCATCAACATAGCCGAAGCTCCTCCCATCAAGCTAGACTATACACTACGCTTACTACACACCACCGATAGTACGCTCACGGCCTTAGCTACGTTTGACAACACAGGCAGTAGCCACCCTTCAGGCATCCGCGTTACGTATGCTCTCTTTGAGGGCGATACTCGCGAACCCGACAGCGATGTGCGCCACTTCGCTGCACTTGACATCCCTGCTGGCCAAGTACTCACAGACACAATCCATTTTGCCCATCTCACACCCAACACACGCTATTACTTAGCCCTGCGTGAACCATGGCAAATTCGTGCCGAGCTCACAGCCACGACACAAGCCTCTCCCATCACTCACCTACACCCCACGACATACCCCACTCTTCCCGCGCAACCGCGCTACGACTTACACGGCCGACCACTAAGCCCACAAATGCACTACCATTGGCGCAAAGGAACTGTTGCCATGCCAAAGTAACAACAAGGTAGGCTAAGACAGAGCAACCGACCTCTTGATTGCCCTTTAAGGGTATCAAGAGGTCGGTTAGCTTTGTATGCTTATGCCATAGAGGCTAAGCGTGCATAGTGAGTGGCTTAGAAGTTGTACACCACACCAGCAAAGAGGCCAGCTTGGCCACTACCAGCCGTCATGTACTTAGCTTCAAAGAAGCCCGTAAACTTCTTGTTGAAGTGGTATTGAGCACCACCGCCAAAGGCTACACCAAGTTCGTTGTCAGACACACTGCCTACACTAGCATGTGCGTTGTAGAGACCAGCCGTAGGATATACACTAAAATCTTTTTCGAGCTGGAAGATGTAGTGTGCATTAACGCCCACAGTCCAAAACGTGGTGTTCTTTGGCATAAAGCTGTAGTCCAACACTGCCTCACCACGCCAGTTTTTTGTGAATGCGTATTGGTACTTAGCACCAAAGCTCATTTTTTCGGTATTGCTACCATAACCCAAGTGTACACCCACGCCATGCTGTGCAGAAGCTGTGAGGCCAGCAGCCACAAGGGCTACAAGTGTAAGAATTTTCTTCATGTTATATTTGTTTAAAAAGAGACCAACAATGGTTGTCTTTATTATAGTGCAGTTTGTTTTTGTTTCACCTGCACTTCTACTGCAAAGATACACTGTTATCACCATCTAAACAGCACAACTTTGCATATTTTGTGCTATTTAGAGCATCTTTTAGGCTTTTCCCTCTCTCGTATAGTATTTTCCCAGCATTTAGAGCCATATTTTAGTGCTTCATAGTATCACATATGCTAAGATAAAAACTCCCCCTATCAAACACAAGGCTCAATAGGGGAAGTGTATAGGAAGTCTATATTTGTAGCGTTAGTCTACGGTAATCTTACGTACGTAGCTAGCCTCAGCAGTCTTGACGCGTAGGATATAAACACCCTTACCTAAGCCTGAGAGATTAACGATGGCTTCTTGCCCCATCGTGACACCACTGAGCTGCTGGCTGCTAACCAAAGCCCCTGCTGTGGTGTAAAGCGCAATGTTAGCTTGCGACTCGTTGCTACCAAAGAGTAGACGATAACGACTAGGCTCGGCTTGGAAAGTAATAGGTGTAGCCGTGTTGGCAACGTGATAGATGCCAGTCGTTTCTTTTTTCTTAGCTTCGAGTGCGAGCTTCAAGCCCTCGTACACATTGAGCTTACCATAGCCCCAATTGGGTGTCCACTCGTCACTACCTGTATATGTGTCACGTGTAGAAGATCGCTTAAAGATATCCATCAGCGTAGCATATGGCATCGTAGGGTAAGCCTCGAGCCAAATGGCAATCGCACCAGTCACCATCGGAGCAGCCATTGAAGTACCAGGTTGGTTGGCATAGTAATTATCACGCCCATGCAAGCTCAACTTTTGAAGGGTATGTGTGTCGGCCTCTGTACCTCCTGCATCAAAACTCGCATGCACACTGCTTATGGCAGAAGCCACCCAACACCCTGGTGCTGCTACTGTGGGTTTAGGCAAGTTATTATCTAACTGTGGGCCTACTGATGAAAATATAGCAAGCGAGTCTAGTGAGCCTTGACTAGTATCCGTGTCTTTCAAGCCATTGAGCGATGTCCACTCTGTTTTAGACGTGTAGGCTCCAACAGCCACGACCTTTTCAGACGAGGCTGCACCCTCGGCCACTTGGTAGTGTGCATCACCATTGACCAAGCTAGGCTCGTCTGAATGTGACCACCCCAATGCATTACTTTCTAACCAAGCATGAAAGCCTGTACCAGGGCGTTTACTCGTAAACTCTAACACCACACGATATTGATCAGCATTACTATATCTGCGCGTAAAGACTTTATCGTGTTCAATGACTACTACAATATTTATCTTACCATTGTTAGTAGCAGAGTCTACATAGACTTCGAGCTTATTGTCCCAAAATTTAGCTGCATCGGCTGCTGTCACAAACTGCCCGTCATAGCTATCAATCAAGCGAGGTCTTATCTCAATGTCATTGTAAGCCGTGCCTCGGTCAAGCCAAATGCTCACATAGGTATAGTCTTGTGTATGCTTACCGTCATAATCCGTTTCGATCTCGATGCTTGACCCTAGCTTCTCATGAGCTGCAGTAAACATATGCGCTAGGTGTAGGGGTTTGTCTCCCTCATTACCCATAGCTCCCACGAGGAAGCCACCATTACCGACATACGAAGAGAGTGCTTGGTCATAGTCAGTAGAGCCATCGTGTGGGCCTCCCTGCTGCCCAAAGCTCATGTTGACAACCCAAGGCTGCCCATTCTGTTCAGCGAATTCCTTTATCGTCTTTACTCCATCTAAAATCTCAGCGTCTTGAAAGCCAGAGGCAACAAGTGCCAAGTCGGCATTGTAGGCTAAGCCATAGTAAGGAGTCAGATCAGTACCGCTACTATTTAAGCGTGTACCAGCCGCGATACCAGTGACATGCGTACCATGTGGATGGTCGTGGTTATCGTTCTTTTGGGCTATAATCGAGTCGCTTATCGTGTGCGAATAGACCACTTGATTATCAATATACTCGCGCACGAATTTAGCGCGCGACTTGCCCATAGCATCACGCAGGGTAGCATGAGCATAGTCAAAACCTTGGTCAATGATACCTACCAACACGCCCTTGCCCGTATAAGGCGAGTCAAAACCTGTACCTAGATGCACGGCATTGGTCTTAACGCTAGTGCGAGCCTTGTCCAGCAACGGACGAAAACGGCGTGGTGCTTGCACTTTGATGATGTGAGGTAGGTCTAGCAGTGTCTCGAGTTGTGCTGCGGGTACCGTGGCAGCTACGAGGCGGTCGCTGAGCACTACGGTTCTATACCCATAGCTTTGCAGGAGTGTCGAGGCCGCTACGGCATCTTGCGCTGTTATCATCACATCGGTAAGTTCGCTCACGCTACCGCGCACAGCCATGGCAGCAGCAGTGGCTGCCTTTTGCTGCAACCCCACGCCGAGACGGCCAGGCTGTGGTCCCTGCCATTGTGCCAAGGCAGTAGCAGCCATTGTAGAGGCTAAAATAAGCCCCCATAAACGAGTCGTTTTTTGCTTCATACTAAGTATATGTATTTTTTGGTCATTAGTCAATGTACTATGATTGCACCACTCTGGGGCATAGCTCAATCAAGTATAATGGCGCAAAGATAATAAAAAAATATGTATTCCTAGTTTACACACGAGAAAAAACAATTCACCCCCAGTATTTTTTAGCAGAATAATTTGTAACTTTGGGGTAAACGAGCAGAGCTTGCCCCACAACCATAGATAGTAGTTGCCTTGCTACGCTCCATGCATACTATATTCTACATGTACACGGCGTTACTTCGCTTATGAACATACACCTCTCTCGCCTTTCGGGTGCTCACCCCTATCAGGCCATTGTCTATGCTAGCTTGTGGCTCATCACCCTAAGCATCACTGTCATATCGCAATGGCCCGAAGGTGTGTATGATTGGAACGATGATGTGCAGCAGCTCGTAGCTCACGTGTGGATAGACCTACTCCCATTTTGGCTACTCTTTGTGGTGGCTGATGCCGTATTTAGCCGTTTGCTCACACTAAGCAACCCCATGCGTTCACGCTGGGCTTGGAGCATACTAGGCAGTGCATTTACCCTATTCGTAATAGCACAACTTGCCACACTACGCTTAGGGCCAAATGCGCCCAGCACCTCAGCTACCCCCACACGCTACTCTACGATGCGTCAAGCCGTAGCCGTACCCGATATGGTGCTCAACATCGACAACGAAGGAGAGCACTTCACGACTACACGTGCCATCTACCCCACGGCTACACTAGGTGCTTTGCCACACGACTATTTAAGGGTAGGCGACATACTCATTGCTCCCTTAGCGGTGCGCACTACTATCGGGGCAGCAATGGTATTATTAGTCTATATCGCTCACCTTTTTTTGCGTAGCGTAGCGGTAGACAAGCGTCTTGACGAGATAGCACAAAGCAATTTAGAGCGTGAGCTGACCTACCTTAGACATCAGCTCAACCCACATTTTTTTATGAACACGCTCAACAACATTCACACCCTTATTGAGCTAGATGCTGCGAGCGCACAGCGGCACCTCTTACACCTCTCGCAACTCATGCGCTATGTACTCTATGAGAGCAACACGACCTTCGTACCACTAGCCAAAGAACTTGACTTCGTGCGCCACTACATCGCGCTGATGCGTCTGCGCTATGCTCAAGACGTGTGCCTCACACTTGACCTACCCAAGACACCCTCAGAAGGACTGCTCCCCCCCGTGTTACTCATCAATTTTATCGAAAACGCCTTTAAGCATGGTATCTCTACCGATGCACCAAGCTACGTCAAGGTAAGCATACACACCACCGCCACACACATATGCTTTGCTTGTACCAACTCACTACATCTCAGCCATGACACACGCATTCAAGAGTCGCACGGCATTGGTGTAGTTAATACACTCAAACGCCTTGACCTGCTCTATGCCAACACCTATACCTACACGAGCACAAGCACCGACCCACACACCTACCACGTAGCCCTCAGCCTACCACTTACCCCACCACACACACTTTAACCTACCCAACACCATGCTCCGCTGTATCCTTGTAGACGATGAACCTCTTGCACTAACCAAATGCCAAAATTACCTAGCACGCTTAGAAGGCTTTGAACACGTAGCCTCGTGCACCAGTGCTGCCAAAGCACGTACCGTGCTGGCAGAACAACATATCGACTTAGCCCTGCTTGACATCAACATGCCTGGCGAGAATGGCCTTACGTTAGCTAGACACCTACTAGGTAGCGACACACATGTTATCTTCATCACAGCGCATGACGAGTTTGCCATTGAAGGCTACCGCGTCGAAGCACTAGACTATCTCTTAAAGCCGTTTGACTTTACCCAATTTGAGACTACACTTTTACGTGCCAAGCAGCGTATACAGCAGCGTGCCGCGTCTTATTGCCCTTTGGTAGCACAGCAAGCCACGGCAGACGAGGTCATCTTCATACACCTAGGAATTAATGGTTCACAAGGCGTAAAGCTACGCTCACTGCGCTACATAGAGGCCAATGGCAACTACTGCCTCGTGCATACAGCCGATTTAGACAAACCACTACAAACACTTGCTCAACTACAAACCCTACTCGATAGGTTGCCGCAAGATAAGTTTATACGCATTCACCGCTCACACATCATCAACATCGCACGTATTCGCACCGTGCAACGCCAATATGTAACCCTCGACGATGGAACCACACTCAACATCGGAGCCGCCTATCGACAAGCCTTTGCCAACAAACTCACAGAAATAGGCTTTGTACGACACTAACACCTTGCATAACACGATGATTTGAGCCATGCTGTGCAGCCGTCTATTGAAGCTACACAGCATGGCTCAAACCATACAAAACCTCGCAAGTGTATGAGGGAAAGATGCCAGGTTAGGGTAAGACTACCTTTTTGCCATTGACAATATATAAACCCGGCTTTGTAGGTGTCACACGACGTCCTTGAAGGTCATAGTAGACAACTGTACCTGCTTTTTCATCTTTTAAGACAGAAGTGATGCTAGTAGGCAGTTTTTTCTTACCCTTAAACACATGCTCTACCAAAACCTTTGTCTGCGGATTTTCTACGGCAAAGTGCAGCTCGAGTGTACCATCTTCTGCAACAAAGCTCTGCTCACTAGGTATATAGATAACAAGTTGTATCGTATATACACCATCTTGTGTTTCAAAATACCCTTGTACGTTACTAGTCTGCTCTATATTCCAAACACCATTCTTAAAAAACAGCTCATTGTCGGTTAGTTCTATCGGTTTGAAGGTATATCTAAGGCTGTAATTTTTCAAAACGAGTGTAGCCATATTTCCCTTCTTACCAACAATCTCTACACTCATTTTTCTGGCTACGCCTGCGGTTTTCTCTCCCGTAGCGATTTTTACGATAGAAGTGCTTGCTTCTCCCTCATAGACACCAGTGATAGCGGTTAGGTCAGTTTGAGCATTTAGCACTGCAAGTGGCAAGAGTGCCACGAGTAGCAGTAGTAGTTTCTTTACATTTAAGTCTAGTCGCATATTTTTTGTTTAGTATGTGTTATGTGGTTTTGTTGGCCTTTTTGCGGTCGTTGTGGTCTAAGATGGTTTTGCGCAAGCGCATACTTTGTGGCGTTACCTCTACGAGTTCATCGGCCTTGATATATTCGAGTGCTTCTTCAAGCGAGAAAACGATGGGTGGTATGATGCGTGTTTTGTCGTCTGCACCACTAGCACGCATATTGGTCAGCTGTTTTGACTTTGTGACGTTTATTACAAGGTCGTTTTCGTGTACATGTTCGCCTACCACTTGGCCTGCATACACACTTTCTTGTGGCGAGATAAAGAACTTGCCACGGTCTTGCAAGTGGTCTATGGCATAGGCAAATGCCGTGCCTGCCTCCATCACGATCATGGCACCATTACTACGCCGCTGTATATCGCCTTTATAGGGCTGATACTCCTTAAAGCGGTGTGCCATAATGGCCTCTCCTTGGCTAGCTGTAAGCACATTGGTGCGCAGGCCTATGATGCCACGCGACGGAATAGCGAATGCAATATCTACACGGTCGCCACGGCTCTCCATCGCTGTCATTTCGCCTTTGCGACGCGTTACCATATCAATCATTTTGCTTGCATGCTCTTCGGGCACATTGATGGTAAGCTCTTCTATTGGCTCGTGACGCTGTCCATCTATTTCGCGATAGATTACTTGCGGTTGCCCAACTTGTAGCTCGTAGCCTTCACGACGCATTGTCTCAATCAAAACAGAGAGATGTAGCACGCCACGCCCTGATACGAGCCAACGGTCGGCATCGAGATTTTCAACACGTAGGGCAAGGTTTTTTTCGAGTTCCTTTTCGAGGCGGTCGTTGATATGGCGCGAAGTACAAAATTTACCTTCCTTACCAAAGAAAGGCGAGTCGTTGATGAGAAATAGCATACTCATCGTAGGCTCATCAATCGCGATAGGGGCAAGTGGCTCAGGAAGTATCGCGTCGCAAATCGTGTCGCCTATTTCAAAACGCTCTAAGCCCACGATAGCACAAATATCACCACAGGCCACCTCATCTACCTTTTGACGGCTAGTACCTTCAAAGGCATGTAGCTCTTTGATACGCGTTTTCTGAGTCGTGCCATCGCGATGTGCCACTGTGATGTCTTGGCCTGCGCGCAGCGAGCCACGTGCAATGCGACCTACGGCGATACGCCCCGTATAGTTGCTAAAATCAAGCGAAGTGATAAGCATCTGTGGCGTACCCTCTACTTGTTTAGGCGCAGGAATATGGCTAACGATAGTGTCTAGCAGGTAAGTAATGTCCTCCGTAGGTGTCTGCCAGTCGGCTCCCATCCAGCCATTCTTGGCCGAGCCATACACCACAGGAAAATCTAGCTGTTCTTCGCTAGCACCAAGGGCAAACATCAAGTCAAAAGCCATTTCATACACCTCTTCTGGGCGACAATTAGGCTTGTCTACCTTATTGATAACGACGATGGGTTTTAGCCCTATTTCGATAGCTTTTTGCAGCACAAAGCGTGTTTGAGGCATAGGTCCCTCAAAAGCATCTACCAATAGGATACAGCCATCGGCCATATTGAGCACACGCTCCACCTCACCACCAAAGTCACTGTGACCTGGGGTATCAATGATGTTTATTTTGGTATCGCGGTAGCGGATAGACACATTCTTAGAAAGAATAGTGATGCCACGCTCGCGTTCAAGGTCATTGTTGTCAAGGATAAGCTCGCCAGTTTCTTGGCCAGTACGAAACAGATTGCCAGCGATAAGCATTTTGTCCACAAGTGTAGTTTTACCGTGGTCTACGTGTGCTATCACTGCGATGTTTCTGATATTTTGCATAAGCGAGGGGGTAATTAGGATTATCGCCTAAACCTAGACTTTGGGCAAAGGCGGTGCAAAGTTACGATTTTTTTTGCAGACCTATGGTTACAACGAGGCTACAAGATGGCGCGCAACACTTCTGCAACACACGCGCCATTAAAGCCATGCTATTAGCATACTGCCAAAGGGCATAGCCTGCACAAATATCAGCCATACAATAGACACGCCCTCACTTTTTTTTCATAACTTTGTAGTCAATACAGGAGCAAATCCTTTATATACTTAGCCATTTACTCCTTTATCCATACGCATAAACGCATTAATACGAACCTAACTAATGATGACTACCACCACCCCTCTCTTGGCCGTGGAGCACGTGTCCAAACGCTATGCACAGCACCTAGTGCTTGACGATGTAAACCTACACGTCGAAGCGGGCAAGATTTTTGGTCTACTTGGCCCCAACGGAGCAGGCAAAAGCACCCTCATACGCATCATCAACCGCATAGCCATAGCCGACGAAGGCCGTGTGTTACTCAATGGAAAACCCATGCAGGCCGGTGACATTGAGCGCGTTGGCTACTTGCCCGAAGAGCGCGGTCTGTACAAAAAAATGAAAGTAGCCGAGCAGCTCACATACTTGGCTCGTCTGCGTGGCCTAAACAAGGGCGAAGCCCACAAGCAACTCACCTACTGGCTCGAACGCCTAGAAATAAGCCATTGGGCAGAGAAGCCCCTTGAAGAGTTGTCAAAAGGCATGCAGCAAAAAGTGCAGTTTGTAAGCACCGTCCTACACCGCCCACAGCTGCTCATCTTTGACGAGCCGTTTAGTGGTTTTGACCCTGTCAATGCCGAAGTGCTCAAACGCGAGGTGCTCCACCTCAAAGCCGAGGGGCATACCATCATATACAGCACGCACAACATGGCTTCGGTCGAAGATATCTGTGACGACATCGCTCTGATAGACAAGAGTCGCGTCGTGCTCGAAGGAAGCGTACGTGAGGTGCGCCACCGTTTTGGCGATGGCAGTTATACGGCCGTAGTCGAAGCTCCACACACACTTGTTAATGCCCCAGCGTTTAACATCACCGGTGCCACACCTTCTGCCGATGGCTACACAACCACCTATAACCTACACGCTACTGCTGGTGTAGACAGCCGCACACTCATGCAAGCCGTGCTCACGCAAGCCCCTGTCATAAGTCTAGCACAGCAGCTGCCCACGATGCACGATATTTTCCTAAAAACCGTAGCCGCCACTAGCCATGAATAAAGTACTCATCATCATGCAGCGCGAATTGATGACGCGCATACGCAAGCGTTCGTTCATTTTGCTCACGCTACTTACCCCATTTATCATGATAGCCCTGCCCAGCATCCCTCTATGGTTGGCCAGTTTATCAAGTGAGCCAGAGCATGTGGCCATCATTGACCACACAGGCCACTATGCCCCACACTTCAAGCCCAACGAAGATTTTACCTTCGAGCGTGTAACCCCCGAAACCGACCGCCTACACCTCACACGAGACTACGTTGCAACACTCGAAATTACCGACTCGCTACACACGCACCCCGAGGCTTCAGCCCTTACATCAAGCCACGAAGTCCCCGTGCGCCTCAGTGAGTATATCAACGAGGTGCTCACCACACAAGTGCGCCAAGACCTCCTAGCCAAGCACCAAGTCGAAGGGCTGCAAGAGGCTATCAAAGCGAGTCAAACACGCCACGAAGTGCGCACACAACGCATGAGCGACGATGGCACACAGAGCGATAGTCGCACCGAGATAGCCATGATTATAGCTGGGCTCTTTACCATTTTCATCTACCTCTTCATCATCTCGTATGGCAGCATGATGATGCAGAGTGTGCTCGAAGAAAAAACTGGACGCATCGTTGAGGTTATCGTGTCGAGCGTCAAGCCCTGGCAGCTACTTTGGGGCAAACTTCTTGGCATAGCCTGCATGGGCCTTATCCAAATGACGGTATGGTTTGTGATGCTAGGTAGCCTCACAACACTCTTGGGCATAGCCGCCAGTGGTGCCTTGTCGCCCACAATGGGTCAAAGCATGGCAGACGACACCATGCTCACTGGCCTTATCAGTGGGTTGCTAACTACGAATTTCTTGCCACTAGTCGTATGCTTCATACTCTACTTCATCGGTGGCTACTTTCTCTACGCTAGCATCTTTGCGGCCGTAGGTGCTTCGGTCAATGAGCAAGAAGACACACAGCAGTTTATGACGCCCGTGATCTTAATCCTCGTCTTTGCCACCTATGCTGGCATGGGCAGCATCGAAAACCCCTATGGGCCTTTGGCATTGTGGTGTAGCTACATCCCATTTACCTCGCCTATCGTAATGATGGTGCGCCTCCCCTTTGGTGTGAGCATGTGGGAGGTGGCAGGCAGCATCGCCATCCTCTACGCCACTATGGCCTTTATTGCTTGGGCAGCAGGGCAAATCTATCGTGTGGGTATCTTGCTCTATGGTAAGAAACCGACCTTTATGGAGATGCTACGCTGGATTACTTGGAAGTAGCCACACACAATGCTTTACGTGGGG
>JAUMYJ010000013.1:37319-42199 GCA_030528715.1 Bacteroidales bacterium
TAGGCTCCGATGGATTAGTGGCTCGCACCCCCACACAAGGTTTTCGGGGGGGCTGTAGGGGGGGATTGCACGCTCGATACAGCCCCACGGCTTTACCTACGCGTTTTTGTCAGCATGGGCTTGGCCTTGTCGGCAAATAGTTGTACCTTTGCTATCACTTGCAGCACATATGGCTGCATGCACACACTCTTTTTTGATATTTGCTCAATGACCGAGTTTCTCGTTCTTTCGTTGTTGGTGGCGCTCAATGCCTTTTTCTCGCTGTCGGAGGTCGCCTTGCTCTCTGCACGCCCTGCACGCCTACGCACCATGGAGCGTATGGGCAGTACAGGGGCAGCCAAGGCATTACAGCTCAAAGCCGACCCCGACACGCTCTTTTCGACCGTACAAATTGCCATTACGATTATCTCAATCTTTACTGGCATATACTCTGGCGAGGCTCTTTCGCACCACTTAGCAGCAGCCTTTGCCAGCTGGGGCATAGCCTTAGGCTGGGCAGACTTATGGGCTAAAACCGTAATCGTGCTGCTAGCGACCTATGTGCAATGCGTGCTGGGAGAGATCTTTCCCAAGCGTGTGGCTCTGGCCTTTGCCGACACCGTGTCGGCCACAGTAGCCCCTGCCATCGTATGCTTTGCATGGCTCACAAAACCTTTTGGCTGGCTACTCAGAGCCAACACCGAGGCACTCTTACGCTTGTTTGGCGTGCGTGTAGGCGAGCAGGGCGTGACCGAAGAGGAGGTTATATCTATCATTCAAGAAGGTGCTAATGCTGGCGAGGTGCAAGCCGTAGAGCAAGATATTATGGAGCGTACACTTGCGCTAGGCGACCTGCGCATTTCTGCCCTCATGACGCACATTACCGACCTCGTGATGCTACCCCTCACCGCTACGGCCGACCAGGTGCGCGCGCTCCTAGCCGAGGAGCCCCACAGCGTGTTTCCCGTCTATGGTAGCGGTCGTGAAGACGTGTTGGGCTACGTGTCGCTCAAAGATTTGGTGCTCGCGCTAGGTGCCGACACGTTCGACCTCGCCAGCATCATACGCGAGCCGCTCTACTTCCCCGAAAACATGAGTGTGTACACCGCCCTCGAAAAACTACGCGAGGCACAAGCGGCCCGCGCCTTGGTGTGCGATGAATATGGCACCTTGCAAGGCATTCTCTCCTTCAAAGACATCTTTGAAGGGCTCGTGGGCGACTTGCCCGACCAAAGCGAGCAACCCGACATCGTACCCATCAAAGATGGCACCGCGTGGGAGGTGTCGGGACAATGCCTCTACTACGAGTTTGCCGACTATTTTGAGCTAGCCCCTACTCCCCAAGGCGACTACACTACCGTGAGTGGGCTATTGCTTACGCTCATTGGCTACATACCTGCCGTAGGTCAGCACGCAGACTGGCAAGACTTACGCCTAACAATCACGGCTATGAAGCAGCAGCGCATCCGTAAGGTAGAGGTCACACGGCTTAGTACAACGACAGCTCCCTCTACACCTTAGTACACACCCTCCCCTCATATAGCTCACGTGGCCTTATCCAAGCTTTCATACTTGAATAAGGCCACGTCATTGCTGTACAACGGGCATTATACAGCTGCATAATTGGGCGTTACACAGCAATTAGTGCGTTTCTAAAGCACAAAAACAGCCGACACACTACAAGATAAGCCTGCCTACTGCTACACACAGCCCTACTTAGGGTCGGGTAAGATGCGTTAGCGTTTGGCTTGAAAAAACTGTTTGATAAGCGCAGCGCACTCATTTTCCAACACACCACCCACCACCTCGGTACGAGGGTGTAAGCCCTCGGGTGCTAGCGCACGATAGCCGCGCTTCGTATCGTAGGCACCAAAGACAATGCGCCCAACCTGCGCCCAACGCAGCGCACCAGCACACATCAAGCAAGGCTCTAGTGTCACGTAGAGCGTACACTGGTCTAGGTATTTGCCACCCATAGCCTCGGCAGCTGCTGTAATGGCCTGCATCTCAGCATGTGCAGTCACGTCGTTGAGGCGCTCAGTCCAGTTGTGTGCAGCAGCAATAATGCGACCACCACCCACCACCACAGCCCCCACGGGCACTTCATCGGCCACATAGGCCTGCTGTGCCTGTTCTAAGGCGCGGCGCATATAATACTCATCGGTATGGCTCATGGCGGTTTAGAGGGTCACGTGCGTACCGATGTCTTCGCCTGCCATCACGCGCTCTAAGTTGCCCACGATGTCCATATTAAACACATAGATGGGCAGACCATTTTCTTTGCACATGGTGGTGGCCGTAAGATCCATCACTTTTAAGCCACGCTGATAAATCTCATCGTATGAAATTGTGGTAAACTTAGTAGCCGTAGGGTCTTTCTCGGGATCGGCAGTGTATATGCCATCTACGCGCGTGCCTTTAAGCATAGCATCGGCCTCTATCTCGATACCACGTAGGGCAGAGCCTGTGTCGGTAGTAAAATAAGGGTTGCCTGTGCCAGCACTCATAATGACCACTTGGCCTGCCTCCATACGCTCTATGGCCTTCCACTTGCTATAAAACTCGCCAATAGGCTCCATGCGGATAGCTGTGAGCACGGCATTGCGCACACCAGCAGCATCGAGTGCGCTACTCAATGCTAAGCTATTGATGACGGTGGCACACATGCCCATTTGGTCTCCCTTAACGCGGTCAAAACCAGCCCCTGCCCCCGAGAGACCACGAAAAATATTGCCGCCACCTATCACGATGCCTATCTGCACCCCCATGGCGTGTACGGCCTTGATTTGCTGAGCGTATTCGTTAAGGCGCTGTACATCGATGCCATGTCCTTGCGCGCCCATAAGGCTCTCGCCACTAAGTTTGAGTAGTATGCGTTTGAAACGTGCCATTGTCTATTTGCTTCAATTGATAGTTTGTAATTAGGGCAAAGATAACGATTTTTTTTGTGAATACCCCCTTTTCCTTAGCACTCTGAATGCTAAAAAACATCACACCACACACCACAAAACACGAAAAAACAGCACATGCTCGCCTTAGTTTCTCCGAAAGTTGTAACTTTGCAGTTAAGGGCTGGCCAAGTGGCCAGTGTGCTTGCTAAATACATCAGCTATGACATTTTTACCACTCACTATCATGTGGGATATAGATCCCATTGCTTTTCGCCTAGGCTCGTTTGGGTTACATTGGTATTCACTATGTTGGGCTTTGGGGTTACTAGCCGCCTATTGGGTAGTACAACGCAACTACAAGCAGCAGGGCATTGCCGAGGCCAAGTTTGAGCCACTTTTTATCTATTGTTTTCTTGGCATTATCATCGGGGCACGGCTAGGGCACTGTTTGTTTTACGACTGGAGCTACTACTCACAACACATCAGTGAGATTTTTATTCCTGCCGTCAAAACGCCCTCGGGCTGGAAGTTTACAGGCTTTACTGGGCTAGCGAGTCATGGTGGTACGATAGGGCTAATGATAGCTCTATGGCTCTATGTGAAGCGTACGGGCGTGACACTATTTACCGCGCTTGACAACATTGCCATCGCAACCCCTATAACGGCCTTTGCTATACGTATGGGCAACTTGATGAACTCTGAAATCGTAGGCACACCCACTGAGCAACCCTGGGGCTTTGTATTTGCACGGCTGGGCGAAGACTTTGCACGTCACCCAAGCCAGCTCTACGAAGCCACGGCCTACTTGACATTCTTTTTCGTAGGGCTATGGCTCTACAAGCAATGGTTTAAGCGTGTGGGTACGGGCTATTTCTTTGGCTGGTGTTTGACGAGTATCTTTACCTTCCGTTTCTTCATCGAGTTTTTGAAAAAAGAGCAAGAGGCCTTTGAAGTAGACATGCTACTAAACATGGGGCAGCTCCTCAGCCTACCATTCATCGCATTAGGCCTCTACTGCATGGTGCGCGGCTGGCACGCTACAAAAGCACCACGCTAACCTCTTATCCGCAACAACGATATACTGCATAGACATGAGCAACAAAACCTTCAACCGCACCCTAGTCACCGCTGCCCTACCATACGCCAATGGTGGCATTCACATCGGCCATTTGGCAGGCGTGTATGTACCCGCTGATATCTACGTGCGCTACCTGCGCTTGCAAGGGCGTGAGGTATGCTTCGTGTGTGGGTCAGACGAGCATGGCGTGCCCATCACCATACGCGCACGAAAAGAGGGCATCACGCCACAAGACGTAGTAGACCGCTACCATAGCATCATCAAAGAGAGCATGGCAGAGTTTGGCGTGAGCTTCGACATTTACAGCCGTACCACTAGCCCCACGCACAAGCAAGTTGCTTCGGACTTCTTCCGAGAGCTCTACGACAAGGGTGAGTTTACCGAGCTCGTAAGCGAGCAATACTACGACGAGCAAGTGAGCACTTTCTTGGCCGACCGCTACATCACGGGCACCTGTCCGCACTGCAAAAACGAGGGAGCCTATGGCGACCAGTGTGAGAAATGTGGCACCAGCCTTACCCCCACCGACCTACTCAACCCCAAAAGCGCAGTAAGTGGTGCTACGCCCGTACTACGTAGCACCAAGCACTGGTATCTGCCACTTGACAAACACCAAGAATGGCTCTCGACATGGATATTACAAGACCACCCAGAGTGGCGTGCAAACGTCAGTGGGCAGTGCAAGAGTTGGTTTGAAATGGGCTTACAGCCTCGCGCGGTGAGTCGTGACTTAGACTGGGGTATTCCAGTGCCCGTAAAAGGCGCAGAGGGCAAGGTGCTCTACGTATGGTTTGACGCACCTATCGGCTATATCTCTAACACTAAAGAACTCTACCCCAACGACTGGGAAAAGTGGTGGAAAGCCGATGACACACGCCTCGTGCATTTCATTGGGAAAGACAACATCGTATTCCACTGCATCGTATTCCCTG
>JAUMYJ010000003.1 GCA_030528715.1 Bacteroidales bacterium
TGAGTGAGCCAATTTTGGTTTGTTACTCTTGACTTCTTGTTTGATTGTTTATTATCATACGGAAAGCTTTTGCTCACTCCACGCCTGCCCTGATTATGATAGGGAAGAAAGGCAGGCAGAGCAACTTTCTTATGGGGGATTAGCTCAGCTGGCTAGAGCGCTTGCATGGCATGCAAGAGGTCATCGGTTCGACTCCGATATTCTCCACGTTTTTATCAAATCCATACGTAGCGACAATGCCGATAGGTATTGTCGCTACTTTGTATACCCCTATTTATTATAAATAGGAATGAGCCTATTAAGATTAGGGGTTTTCTCTTTTGGAGTTTATGTGTTTGTTTATTAGATGATTGCGTTGTTTTTGTGCCCAATATAATTTCGTTTGTAACATGCGCATTTCTTTTATATCCAATTTGTGCTTGGTTATCTAAGTGATTTTGCGTAACTTTGTCTTGCATATTATAGCCTGACTTTACGCACGGCTTAAAGTACTGATACTTCATATTATTGTGAGGCATTCCTTATTTAGTGTATTCTCTTAAATCGTATTCTTGTGAGCTTGTTTAAAAAACTTTTTTGCTTTTTTGGCTTTGTCCTCTTCGTAACACAAGCCTATAGTCAAAATTTTGTATGGATTAATCCATCAGAGTACAATTATGATAAACCTAGTGAGGTTTTAGACGTGAATGGAACAATGCGTGTACGTAGGCTGCCTGTTAACAACGAGGCCAATGGTATTCATGCCTATGGCATGGTAGATGACTATAGTTCTGATATTCCTCTCACAACTTTTGTAGCAAGGTATGCAGTAGTAGCTAATCAGGATGGCGTATTGGGGCGTGCCAATCTTCCAGCTGCCAATTGGTTTTATATGCCACCGATGAACCTTCCTGTAAGTATTGATGACCCTCGCTATTCGGCTGATGATCAATTTTTTACCGTAAATCTTCATGAAGAGTACCAACGACAATTCTCACTTCCTCCTGGGGCAAGTGCTGCAACTGCTGGTGCTACTAGTCTACAGACTTTCTCTGCTAATGAGTTAGACTACTATGTTACTTATTATGACCATTCTGTATTCCAAGATGTTTCGCTGACAGATCAAGGCATACTTAAGTACAAAATAAAAACGCTTAGTGACCTTACACCTGATACTTTTTTTACGGTGATTTTCCGAGTGCGTTAAATCAGTGTTAGATATGAAAGCTAAATTGTTGCTTACGATTGCTATAGGCGTATTAGGACTTCTAAGTCACGCCCAACAGATAAATCCGCCGCCTCCTAATCGAGTTGGTATTCATACTAGACAAGCAAGTGAAACTCTAGATGTGAATGGTACAACTAGGGTGCGCATATTGCCACAAGGAGGGTATGCGTATAATCAAAATATATATAATGGTCAGCCATCTCGTACAACACCTTTTGAGCCGATTTATCAAGTTGTTGCGAATAAGGATGGGGTCTTGGGTGTTGTCCCTCTATCAGTCAATAAGCTTGTAATATTCCCGAGGCTTTATTTACCTTTAGAATTACGTCGTAAGCGATTCTATGAGCCATATTATAATTATGAACCACGCTATCTGTCTGAGAAGAATGGTGATATCGTTATGAATTTGACTAAATATGGAATAGGGCAGCTTGCTAATCTAAGCGGCTCTCCAGCTTATGGAAGGGGGCCAGGATCTGTTAAAAATCCTAGTGCCAATGGGAATAATACGTTTGGGTTTGGGTCGGGTTCTTATAGCTCGTCGTTTAATGCAGATAAAATGTATTTTTATGTCTTGTATTACGATACAGATGTATATACTGATGTAAGAATAACTGAGGAATCTGATGAGCAGTTCCTTACTTACAAAGTGAAGCCTGGTGCAAAAGCCACCTCTAAGACTTATATGAATATAGTGATGGTTCCTGCCTCTTAAACGAGATTTCTATCCCATGCTTTACTATTTCTTCGCCACACAAAGTGCTTGTGTGGCGAAGAAATAGCTGTTTTAGGGCCTACATCTCCCTAAAAAGGTGTATATTTGCAAGTAGAATAAAGACTTACTAGATAAATAAACGCAGGTATGAAAAAGCTGTTTTTTTCTTTTGCATTTGCCTTGTCGGCTGTGTTGGTTGCTATGCCTACGAGTGCACAAACCATTGAGGAGCCATTGGGCGTGATTGCTGTGCCAGAGTATGGTGTGATGAGCTATAAGGCTGCTGTGGAGCAATTGCCCGAATATGCTGAGGCACAGGCACAAATTAACCGTGTGCATGCTCAGTATGAAGCTGAGACACGTCACAATGAGGCTGCTTTTCAGCAAATGTATGCTGACTTTTT
Organism: Bacteroidales bacterium; assembly: GCA_030528715.1. Classification (GTDB taxonomy): domain Bacteria; phylum Bacteroidota; class Bacteroidia; order Bacteroidales; family Bacteroidaceae; genus Alloprevotella. Next base: position 2,327 of record JAUMYJ010000003.1, read on the forward strand.
GGTAGGACAGAAAAATTTTACTAAGAATATCCTTGAAAAGCGCCAAAATGAGCTCAAAGATGCGATGGAGCGTGGCTTGAAGTTTCGTCTTGAAGCCCAAAGGCTTGTGGCACAAGCTGAGGCAGATATTATGGCTGTGCTTTATAAGCGCTTAGATGCAGTTGTGGCGCGTGTGGCCGAGCGGCTACACTTGAAGCTTGTGGTCAATACCGATGAGCGTGCAGTGCTTTATACGCCTGCTCACCTTACGGTCGATATTCAGCTGCTAGTCAATGAAGAGGCACAAAAGCCTATGCCCTAAATAGGGTTGCTTTCCTTACTCTGCCCTATGTGTAGTGGTCTTTTTAGCACAACTTCTGGCCCGATTGGTTTGTTTGATTCGGGCTATGGTGGGCTTACCATCTACCGCGACATCAAGCGATTGTTGCCGCAGTATGACTATATATATTTGGGCGATAATGCGCGCGCACCTTATGGCTCGTTGTCGTTTGATGTGATTTATGATTACACCTTGCAGGCTGTGCGAGCTTTGTTTGAGCAAGGGTGCCAGTTGGTTATCTTGGCTTGTAATACAGCCTCTGCCAAAGCACTTCGTACTATTCAAGAGATAGACTTACCACAGCTTGATCCAGCACGTCGTGTATTGGGTATTATTCGCCCTACGGTCGAGGTGATTGGTGATTTCACGCACAATGGTCATGTGGGTATTTTGGGTACTCAGGGTACAGTGCAGTCACAGAGCTACGACATTGAAATTGCACGTTTTTGGCCAGAGATAACACTCACGTCGCAGGCTTGTCCTATGTGGGTGCCTCTCGTGGAGTGCGGTGAGTATGCTGGTGCTGGTGCTGATTATTTTGTACAAAAATACATTGATGAGCTTTTGGCCAAAGACCCTCTTATAGATACGCTTTTGCTAGCTTGCACCCACTATCCGCTACTTTATAACAAACTACGCCGCTATTGTCCCGATCACATCATGCTTGTCTCTCAGGGTAAATATGTTGCTGAGCGCTTGGCAGCTTATCTAGACCGCCATACGGCTCTTGCGCAAAAGCTCACGCAAGGGGCTACTACGCGTTTTTTGACTACTGAGAATGCTGAAAAATTTATGCATGCTTGCCAGTCGTTTTTGCTCACAAGTGGCGATGTGCAGGTAGACCATACTACGCTAGGCCGCTGCTGTCCTTAGTAGTGGTATTGCTAGGTTGTTTTTTCATTACAAATCCTATTATACGATGACGTTATTACAACGCTTTTTTCTTCTTTGTATGCTTGTAGCGCCTACGCTTGCTGTGGCGCAAGTACCACCACGTCCTAAGTTGGTAGTAGGGCTTGTGGTCGATCAAATGCGCTGGGACTATCTGCATCGTTATGCCAATCGCTATGGTCAAGATGGTTTTTTGCGCATGCTACGCGAGGGGTATAGCTATGATAATGCGCATATTCCCTATACTCCTACGTTTACGGCCATTGGTCACACCACGCTCTATACGGGCAGTGTGCCTAGCATACATGGCATTGCGGGCAATAATTTTTATGATCGTGGCAAGTACGTTTATTGCACAGGCGACACTCGTGTCTCTACGGTAGGTAGTACGAGCGTGAGCGAAGGGCAGCATTCGCCACATCGTTTACTTACTACAACGATAGGCGATGAGCTGCGCTTGGCTACCAATTTTAAGTCTCGTGTGTTTAGTGTGTCTATCAAAGATCGTGCTTCGGTGTTGCCAGGTGGCCATACGAGTAATGGTAGCTATTGGTTTGACAAGCGTACTGGTCACTTCATTACGAGTACGCACTACATGCAGCAGTTGCCAGCATGGCTAGAAGCATTTAATAAGCAAGGCCACGCCAAGCGTTTGATGGACGAAGATTGGCATACGCTTTTTCCTATTGAGACTTATACCCTAAGTACAGCCGATGACTCTCCCTATGAGGGGGGCATAGGTGCGGCAGGCAAGACGTTTCCTATTCGTACGAGCCAGCTCTATAAACGTAATGATTATAGCTATATAGCTTATCTTCCACAAGGCAACCAAATTGTGCTAGATATGGCGCGTGCTTGTATCGCAGGAGAGCATTTAGGGCAAGAGGGCGAAACTGATTTTTTGGCCATAAGTCTCTCAGCTACCGACTATCTAGGCCATAATGTAGGTATCAATGCCGTTGAAATCGAAGACATGTATCTACGTCTTGACCGCCAGATTGGAGCGTTTCTGCAATACCTTGACAAGCATGTAGGGCATGGCGAGTACCTTCTTTTTTTTAGTGCAGATCATGGTGCGGCACACAATGGTCGTTTTTTGGTCGATCATAAAATTCCTTCTGGCAAGTTCCCCTCTAGTAGGCTCATATATCAAACAGCCCACCGCGCACTGCGTAGCGTGTATGGCCACGACAGCTTGCTGCTAGGTATTACTAACTACCAGTTGTATCTTGACCATGCCCGTATTGCTGCTCATGGCTTATCGCTTGCTGCTGTGCGTCAGACACTAGTAGATAGTCTTTATATGCTTGATGGCATTAACTATGTTGTTGACCAAGCCAATGCGCGCACTGCTCCTATCCCTGCCACGGTAGTAGAGCGTGTGGTCAACGGCTACCATCGCCATCGTAGTGGTGATATTCAGATAGTGCCAGAGCCTGCATGGTATGGTGGCAGCCATGGTACAGGTACGCAGCATGGCGTATGGAACCCCTACGATGCTCACATTCCACTGCTCTTTATGGGCTGGGGTATTCCGTCTGGACACACCCATCGTGAAGTGTCTATGGCTGACGTGGCACCTACGATTTGTGCTTTGCTCAATATCCAAATGCCCAATGGCTGCGTGGGCAAAGCTCTTACCGAAGTGGCCGATCGCCAACGCTAATAGTACCTTGGGCTAGCTTCTACACGTATACTTTGGCCAATGACACGCAAACTCCCTCTTGGCATAGGCTTTACTTGGCGTACCGATTTACTCCATCTAGCCATGTATGCACGCACCGATGGGCAGCGTGTGGCCTCGTGGCACAATACTAAGGGGCGTGTAGCTATCTACCTTCCTGCCGATCTTGATGCGCAACATTATGCTACGGCCGAATGGCTACAAAAGATTTTGGCCGAGGCCTTGCGTAAGCAAGCCGAGTATTACATACCTGCGCGTGTAGCCGAGCTGGCTGCACGCGCAGGCTTATGGTATGGCCGTGTGACCATCAAGCGCATTACTTCGCGCTGGGGGAGCTGCTCTGCTAAGCAAAACCTCAATTTTTCGCTTTATCTTATGTTGCTTCCAAGGGCTTCGGTAGACTATATCATCTGTCATGAGCTAGCCCACTTGGTAGAGCTCAATCATAGTTCGCGTTTTTGGAAAGCTGTAGACACGGTGATGCAAGCTCCTATGGGCAGCGCTAAGGCAGCCGACCGTGCTACTACCCTATGGTATAAACACCACTTACGTACGGGTGAGGACCCTGCTATGATGCTTACAGAGGCTTGACCCATGATAAGGCAAGCCTCTTGTTTTTAACGACTATTGGCTGTTTATGGGGCGTTACACAGCTGTGTAACGCCCCATAAACAATTTGTATAAAGCTCGCTATACAGCTGTATAACGGCCGTTGTACAGCACTTAATGTTTAGCACTAAAACATGTGTGGGATTGTATGCACACGTTTGGGCTAAGTGCGCTTATAGTAGTTGTCTTGCTATGTGCTAGCATGCATGCTCGTATGAGTGGGAGAGCATTGTTTGTGGGCTGTAATGCCTTGTATGAGAGGCGGAGGCTGTTTTGTGAGGTGTAATGCCTCAAAACTTGAACATCAGTCCGATTGTGGGCAAAATAGTACCTCCTAAGGGCTTAATTTGTCGTAGTTGTTGGCGTTCTGGTGCGCTGGGATTGGTCATCACTAGCCCCTTGTCGTCTAGGTTGGTGTATATGGGGGCTTGGGGGATAGTGGCTTTATAGGCATTTTGAACATCAATATAGAGGTTGAGTAAGTAGCGGCCAAAGTAGAAATCTTTGTCTACGCGCACATCTAACTGATGGGCAGGTGGAAGGCGCAGCGTGTTAAAACGCGAAAAGTCGAGGTAAGCCCTGTTGCGTAGGTTCCAAGCTGCTTTGTCGGTAGATAGCTCCCAGTCGATGGGCGAATAGGGTGCACGTCCAGCCCAGCGCCAGCGGGCTGCAATGCTCCAATTGCGAGGGAGTTTAACACTACTCGTAACATTGATGATGTGGCGTGTGTCCCAAGAAGAAGGTAGGTAGCGGCCAAGGCTGTTTGTAAACTCGCTGCGAAATAGTGTATAGGTGGCTGCGAGCGTCAGCCCTTGGGGTAGGGTAAGGTTGGCTACGAGCTCTCCACCATAGGTGCGTCCTTTGCCAGAGGCCGTCACTAGCTCGTCGCCCACGGCCTCAAATTCGGTACCTTTGGCTGCCAAACTTATGCCATCGGCTACTGAGATAGGATAATTTTCGTAGCGCTTATAAAAGCCCTCGACAGTTACGGATAGAGTAGAAGAAAAACGGTGGTCTAAGCCTACGACAAGGTGGTTGGCCGTGATGTATTTGAGGTTGCCCATGCGGTGGGGATAGCTGCCATTGGCAGACTTATAGCCTAAGGTGGTGTAGGAGGGCAGCTTGGCATAACGCCCGATACTGGCACTGATGTCTGTATGGCTAGTTAGGGCGTAAGTGGCTGAGGCACGAGGCGATAGTTGACGGAGTGGGTTGCGTGTGAAGCGATTGTAGCTATTGCCGATGAGATTGACGCCGAGAGAGAGTTTTAGGCGATTGTCTATATAGTTTTTAGAGCCTTGTGCAAAGGCAAAGTAGGTGAATAGGTGTAGCTTGGTGTCGTAGTACTCTTGCTCAAATTTAGTACCCCTGCGCATGCTTCGCTCTGTGTGGTTGGTATAGTATGTGTGCTGCATACCTACACCTAAGTTGAGCTTAACACTTCCCCGATACATGCGCTCGAAGCGCAACTTGTTTTCTGCCTCGGTGGAGCGATAGTCAAAGAGTTTAGGCTGCCGAGTATCGTTGGCTAGATGTTTGTAGCTGCCGTTGTCAAGCATGTTGCGGCTTAAAATCCATCGGTCGGTGTGCTTTTCTCCCAAGACTTTGTACACTGCTCCTAGCGTGTAGTGCCATTGGTTGTAGACGGGTAAATAGTTTAGCAAATAGCGGCGTGCCTCATTGTTGCTCTCTGAGAGTTGGGTGTTAAGACGCATCTTGTCAATCGAGGCTAAGGCTATTACCGAGAGGTGTTGCTTGTCTGTGAGGCGATGGTCGTATTTGGCTTGAAAATCGTTGTACGTAGGCAAAAATGGCAAATCCAACCACTTAAACAGTGCTTGTAAATAAGACTGGCGTGCAGAGAAAATAAACGTAGCTCGTGTGTTGATAGGGCCATCTAGTGTCAAAGAGGCATCTGAGGCGCCGATAGAGACCTTCGTGTGTAGGCGGTCGCGGTTGCCATCTTTCATGCGAATGTCCATGACAGAGCTAAGTGTATTTAAGCGGTTGGTTGGGAAAGCACTTGTATAGAAGTCTACTGTGCTGACAAAGTCGGGGTTTATAATGCCCACGACACCACCAGCTGCGCCTTGTGTCGCAAAGTGGTTGATGATGGGTAGCTCTATGCCATCGATGTAAAACACGTTTTCAGCAGGACCTCCTCCTCTCACGAGCAAGTCGTTGCGATTGGCAGCGGTAGAAGCTACGCCAGGTAAGGTTTGCACGAGCTTGGATACGTCGCGATTGACACCAGCACTTTTTTCAATTTGCTGTACCTCTAAGGTCTTAACCGAGAGTGGACTCTCTGCTTTTTTCTCTTTGAGGTTAGGGCGCACTATGGCCTCGTCAAGTAGTAGGTCGCTCTCTTCCATAGCGATGTCTAAAAAAACCACTTGATTGCCAAATACTTGTACCTCGCTCGTTCGCTGTTTTTCAAAGCCGAGAGAGCTTGCACGTAGGTGGTAAAATCCAGGCATTAGGTCAGGTATTTCGTATTCTCCTTTACCATCGGTCATCACTACTATCCTGGTGCCCTCTACTTGTATTGCTACTGCAACAAGTGCTTCGTTGGTACGCACATTGACTACACGTCCTTTGAGCATACCTGTCTGAGCGAAGGTGTTGAGTAAACTCCAAAACAAAAGTACACAAATAGTCACTCGTAGCTGCATAAACAAAGGGTTTAGAGTTCAAAGGAAGTGTTAATGTTGGGCCTCTTTAAGGCGTTTTTAGTCCATGCTTAGTCGCGTGTGTTGGTCTTTGTATGCTACTAGTCTTAAAATGTGTAGCCTATACCTACCATCAGCCTTGTGAAGTCGGGGTGTGTGATGTAGTATCGAACCGAAAGGTTAAGGCGTTTCCAAAAATCTATCCCGACCTGTGGAGCGAGTACAGCATGTGTTTGAAAGCCTTCGTTGAATACGCTCGTATTGAGATTGTCAAACGATAAGCCTAAACTGATGCCTGCGTGCCAAGAGATTTTATTGCTTAGTGTCCAGTGGCGATTGATGCCTGGCAGAATGGCTAGTGAGTTTGCTCGTAGCCCATGGTTTTACCACTTACCCTGATAGCTATAATAGCGTAAACGATAGGTGTAATGGTCAAGGCTTACCTTGAGGTTTAGTGATAGTGGTGCGTGGCTAGTCGGGAGTATATAAAGACTGCATGTGTGTTTGTAGGTGATCATTAACTCATTTTCTATAAGCAAAGATAGCAATAAAGATTTTGTCTAACGAATCTTTGTGGATTTTTCGTTGAATGTTTCTATATGCTGATAGAATGTGTTTAAGCACAGCTCTGCTGTAGTGTAAAAATAGGGTTTTCCCTATTGCCACGTCAGAGTGCTTGAAAAAAGATAGCATTTGAGGGCTCATGTTGCGCGCTGCATTTCTTTTTGGAAAACTTTGATGTGAAATTTTGATTATAAGTTTTCCATTTCTCATTTTCTTTTTCTAACTTTGCAATTGTGATTTTATGCTCATTTTACCTGATGATTAAGTATTTTGTTTTCTGACAATCAGTGTTTTATGTGGTTTTCTAGTTTGATTTTATGAACTTTTGAACTCATGCTGTAAAGTTCTAGATTACGTATTTCAGGTTTTCTAAAAAGAAAATTGTTGGGTTTATATTTGCTTTGAAGTTGTCTTATTTACGTTTGTACGAAACGCATTCTAACCTCTATTTATGCCATGACTACTCCTTTCTACATTACCAAACGCGGTGGCCAGTCGGAGGCTTATTCGCCTCATAAGATACAATGTGCTATTCTCAAAGCCTTTAATAGTGTGGGACAGCCACTTGATGCCAATCAGTTAGCTGACATTATGGGGCATTTAGCTGTGTGTCGCGATATGCACGTAGAAGATGTGCAAAATCAAGTTGAAGTAGCCCTCATGCGCGAAGGTCACTTTAAGGTAGCTAAGGCGTACATGCTCTATCGCCAACAGCACAAGGAAGATCGTGAGGTAGCGCAAAAGCTCAAATTCTTGATGGACTATGTAGACTCTGCCAATGCAGCTACGGGGTCTAAATACGATGCCAATGCCAATGTTGAGAACAAAAACATAGCCACACTCATTGGGGAGTTGCCCAAGAGCAACTTTATCCGTCTGAACCGCCGTCTGCTGACCGACCGCATCAAGCAGATGTATGGTAAACCCGTGGCCGAACGCTACCTATACCTTCTTAACAACCACTTTATTTATAAAAATGACGAAACGAGCCTAGCCAATTATTGTGCGAGCATTACGATGTATCCATGGCTGCTTGAAGGTACCAAGAGCATTGGGGGTAACAGCACAGCACCTACCAATCTGAAAAGCTTTTGTGGCGGTTTTGTCAATATGGTGTTTATCGTGTCGAGCATGCTGAGTGGTGCCTGTGCTACACCAGAGTTTTTGATGTACATGGCCTATTTCGTAGCACAAGAATATGGCGATGACTTCTATAAGCGTGCCGATGAAATCGTGGATTTGAGTGCGCGTAAGCGTAGCATAGATAAAATTGTGACCGATTGTTTTGAGCAGGTAGTCTATTCGATCAATCAACCTACGGGAGCGCGTAACTTCCAAGCTGTATTTTGGAACGTAAGCTACTACGACCGCTACTATTTTGAGAGTATTTTTGGTGAGTTTCGCTATCCCGATGGTACACGTCCCGATTGGAATGGTGTGGACTGGATGCAGCGTCGTTTCATGCGTTGGTTTAACCAAGAACGCTTGAAGACGGTGCTTACCTTCCCCGTAGAAACAATGGCACTGCTGAGTAAAGATGGCGATGTGATAGATCAAGCCTATGCTGACCTCACGGCCGAGATGTATGCTGCTGGACACTCGTTTTTCACCTATATGAGTGATAATGCCGACTCGCTAGCCTCGTGTTGCCGCTTACGTAATGAAATTCAAGACAACGGATTTAGCTATACGCTGGGTGCAGGTGGTGTGAGTACGGGCTCTAAGAGTGTGTTGACTATAAATCTAAACCGCTGCGTGCAAGAAGCGACACGCCAAGGGCTACACTACACGCAATTTTTGGACGAAGTGGTAGACCTCGTGCATAAGGTGCAAATGGCCTACAACGAAAACTTGATGCATTTCAAAGAAAAGGGGCTACTGCCACTCTTTGACGCTGGATACATTAACATAGACCGACAATACCTAACCATCGGTGTAAATGGCATGGTCGAGGCTGCTGAAAGCCTTGGGTTGACTATAAGCGATAATGCCGACTATCAGCGGTTTGTAGAAGATATCCTAGGTCTTATCGAACATTATAACTTGAAGTATCGTACGAAGCACTTGCTCTTTAACTGCGAGATGATACCAGCTGAGAATGTGGGCGTAAAGCACGCACGTTGGGATCGCGAGGCAGGCTACTACGTGCCACGTGACTGCTATAATAGCTATTTCTATATTGTAGAGGATAAGCAAACAAGTGTTATTGAGAAGTTTCGTTTGCACGGCCGTCGCTACATTGAGCATCTTACGGGTGGCTCTGCTCTCCACATGAACCTTGACGAGCACCTTAGTGCACCTCAATACCGTCAGTTGCTACGTGTGGCTGCCACAGAGGGTTGTAATTACTTTACATTCAACATACCCAATACGGTGTGCAACGCTTGTGGTCACATTGATAAGCGCTATTTGAAGGCTTGTCCTAAGTGCCAAAGTCAGCATTTAGACTACCTCACGCGTGTGATAGGCTATATGAAGCGTGTGAGTAATTTCTCGCTCGATCGTCAAAAAGAGGCCGAACGTCGCCACTATGCCACTATGCCTGCATAGGTGTAGTACTTGTTTTGGCAATAGCGCACACATGGAGGCGTATTATCGTGTCTCTATGTGTGCGTTTTGTCGCTTTCATCGTTATTTATTCTCGTGATTATCTGTTTTTATCGCTATGTTGAAATACGTCAATTACGATATTGTTTTTCAAGAATTTCCCGATGAAGTGTCGCTGTGTGTTAATCTGAGTTTGTGTCCCCACCGTTGCGTGGGCTGTCATAGCAGCTATTTACAAACGGATGTGGGAGATGTGCTTACATTTGAGCGCCTTTGTACACTTATTGATAGAGAGCATGGTATCACTTGTGTCGGCTTTATGGGGGGAGATAACGATCCATTAGCCCTAGTAGCCTTGGCGCAAGCTGTAAAGGCACACTATGGTAGCCAGCTACGTGTTGGTTGGTATAGCGGTGCTGACCGCGTGTCGCGCTGTTTAGATGTGTCGGCTTTTGACTATATCAAGCTAGGTGGTTATCGTCCAGAGTTTGGCGCACTGACAGCGCCTACTACCAATCAGCGACTTTATAAGTTGAGCAAAAATGGCGTTTTTATCGATATCACTGAGCGTTTCCAGTGTACTCAGTTGCCATTACCTACACTTGACCCTTACGAAGTGCCTGCTATGCTTCGTCGTGGTGGTACTACACTCATTGCTACCCAACAAGCAGTACAACACACCCCTTGCGAAGTAAAACGATAGCCCAAATCTCGCAAAATATGCGTAACTTTGTAGTGCAGCACCCTACACATTGGTCATTAAGGCTGAGGGCGTAGGGTGCTGTGTCTTGCTACTTCAATCTCCTGTTGCTATGCTTACTTTGATTTCTTGTGCCAAAAATATGGCTACAAAGCCACTGCGTTGGTTAGATGCGCTTGACCTAGTGGGAACTACACCGCGCCACCAAGCTATGGCCGATATGCTGGCTGCACAGATGGCTTTGCTTTCTCCCGATGAAATCGCTCAGTTGTTGCGTGTGAATGCCAAAATCGCTACCACAAACTATGCACGTTATCAGCAATTTCATGCAGAGGATACCCCCGAGCTTCTGGCTGTGGCCGCTTATACAGGAATTGTTTTTAAGTATCTTGATGCCAAATCGCTTGATATGGATACATGGCACTATGCCCAAGACCACTTGCGCATTACAAGTTTTCTCTATGGGCTACTACGTCCATTAGATGCTATCCGCGCCTATCGCTTAGAGGGCGATGTGCAGCTTCCTGGGGTAGACGACAATGTGTTTGCACACTGGCGCGATACGCTCACACCGCTTTTCTTGGAAGATCTTGCGGCGGCAGGTGGTAGGCTATGCTATCTGGCGAGTGATGAGATGCACCATCTGTTTCATTGGCGGGCAATAGAGGAGCAGGCAAAAGCAATTTATACACCAGAGTTTTATGTGTTAGAAGATGGCAAGCTCAAAACAAAGGTTGTCTATATCAAAATGGCGCGTGGCACTATGGCTCGCTACATTTTGCAGCAACGTATTACGACACGCGAGGAGTTAGAGGCTTTTACGTTTGATGGCTTCGCTTATAACGATAAGTATAGCACAGAGCATCGTTTGATATATACCTTAGAGGTTTAGATCTTGGGCGTGAGATTTTATTGTGGTAAGTTTACTTAGTAATGCTGTCCTTGTAACCCATCGTATATTTTTATTCGTAGTGCTATTATTTCCTCTTCCCATATAGCTATGCATGTTAAGATAGAGCCTTCGTGGTACACGGCTTTACAGGGCGAGTTTCAAAAGCCTTATTTTATTCAGCTAGTGCAATTTGTCCGCACAGCCTATACGCATGGTGTGTGCTATCCACCTGCTAAGTATGTGTTTCGAGCATTTGAATTGTGCCCCTATGATCGTGTGCGTGTGGTGATTATAGGGCAAGATCCTTATCATGGTGTGGGGCAGGCCGAGGGGCTTTGTTTTTCAGTGCCACAAGGGGTGGCTTTGCCCCCCTCGCTGCGTAATATTTATACAGAGTTGGCGAGTGACTTGGGCATTACGCCTGCTAAGCATGGTAGCTTGGTGCGCTGGGCAGAGCAAGGCGTATTGTTGCTGAATGCTACGCTTACTGTTGCAGCAGGGCAAGCAGGGAGCCATCAAGGACAAGGTTGGGAGGAGTTTACCGATGCTGTTATCGAAGCCTTAGCTCAGCGTGAAGGTATCGTGTACATTCTTTGGGGTAGCTATGCGCAGCGTAAAGGTGCACGGATTGATCGCACGCGCAACCTCGTACTTACGGCCACTCACCCATCACCACTCTCGGCCAATCGAGGAGGCTTCTTTGGCACGCGTCCATTTTCTCAAACCAATGCCTATCTCGTGGCTCAGCAGCACACTGCTATCGATTGGTGTTTGGAGTGATAGTTTTGTGTAGACGGCCTACTTGCTATAAAATAGCATAGTTCTCATAGACATAACATTGTTTGATGCATTCACATTTTTCTGTTATACAGGTGGGTGAGGTATTGCTCTCTGCCGACCTTTTTACTGAGCAATTTTGTTGCGACCTTGATGCTTGTAAAGGAGCCTGTTGTATTGAGGGCGATGCTGGCGCACCGCTTACGCTTGAAGAGGTGGCGCACCTCGAAGCTGTGCTGCCCCATTGCGAGGCCGATATGAGCCATGCTGCTCGCCGTGTAGTAGCCAAGCAAGGTGTGGCCTACTTAGATGCTGATGCCGACCTCGTAACGAGTATCGTTAGGGGCAAGGATTGTGTATTTACTTATTACGACAAAAACCGATGTTGCCTTTGTGCCACAGAGAAGGCTTATCGAGAGGGGCGTACCTCGTGGTGTAAACCCATTTCGTGCTACCTCTATCCTATTCGTGAAAAGCGCCTAAGCAATGGTATGATAGCACTTAATTACCATCGTTGGGACGTATGTGCCCCTGCTGTGAAAAAGGGGCGTGCCCTAGGCCTGCCTTTATGGCGATTTTTGAAAGACCCACTCATCAAACGCTTTGGCCAAGCGTGGTATCGTGAACTTGAAGCCGTGGCTGCCGAACTCGAAGCCCAAGGCCTTATTTAATGTGCTTGTACGATGTTGAGACTTCTCTTGCAGCGTTGCTACCTTTCTTTGTGTGCTAGCTTCTTGCTAGCTGTGAGTGTACACGCACAAGTAGAGCGTGCTTCCCATACACCCGATAGCTTACCCTCTATTGCTACCAATGAGGCTTTGGTGGCTCAGCCACTTCCTACTTGGGGCGAGCTCTTAGAGACACGCTTGGGTGAGCTCTTAAAAGACCCCTCACTACAAACAACTACGCTGGGGTTATGCATCTATAATCTCACAGCAGATACCTTGGTCTACGCCTATGGTGCAGAGCGCGTGCTACGTCCTGCCTCTACAATGAAGGTTATTACGGCTGTTGCTGCTTTGCGTGAGTTGGGTGGTGCATTTCGCTATGCTACGAGCTTGCGCTATACGGGGGCGGTAGAGGGCGATACACTTCATGGCGACCTTTACCTAGTGGGGAGCATGGACCCACTCTTTGATCACGACGATATGCTTTCTTTGGTCAGTGGTTTACAGCGACAAGGTATTCGCCATGTACAAGGTACACTGTATACTGATAATAGTCTCAAAGACACCACGCAGTTGGGTCAAGGTTGGTGTTGGGACGATAACAACCCTAGGCTTACCCCGTTGCTCTATCAAGGGCAAGACCGCTTCGTAGCCCAGTTTATGCGCAAGGCTTCTGAGGCGGGCATCTCACTGCCTGAGCTCGTGGCCAATGGTGTGTGCCCTCCTGAGGCTACATTGGTAGACGTACGCCACCATACTATAGACGAAGTGCTGCGTCCTGTACTCAAACAGAGTCGCAACTTGCATGCTGAGACACTCTTTTACCACATTGGGGCTAAGTCTGGCCGTAGGTATCCCTCATACGATGCTGCCCAAGCACGCATCACTCAGTGGCTCACGAGTTTAGGCAACTATCACACACACAACTTGCGTGTGGCCGATGGCTCTGGGCTCTCGCTTTACAACTACGTTACCCCGCGCCTCTTGGTAGATGTGCTACGCTATGCCTACCAGCGCACCAACCTTTACGAGCATCTCACTGCTGCCTTACCCATTGCAGGCGTTGATGGTACACTCAGCAAGCGCATGGCTAGTAGCTCTGCACACTATCGCATACAAGCAAAAACGGGTACGTTAGAGGGGGTTATAAGTCTAGCAGGCTATGCCGATGCTAGCAATGGCAATCGTTTGGCTTTTGCTATCATTACCAATGGTACGCTTACGCCTGCGGCTACCCGTCGCTTTCACGATAATATTTGTGTGGCGATGACAGAGTGAGCTTCACCTTGTTTTGTGGTGATACTGCCATCATACACTACTGCGTGTGTATAATAGTTTTGGAGCGTTCCTAGGGTAGTGTAACCTTAGGAGCGCTCCAATGCTAGTTGTAATAGGATATGGGCGTGCTTGTGTGCAACGACCACGTGGGCTTAGAGGCTAGCAGCGAGTTCTGATCCTGGCTTAAACTTGGCTACTTTCTTAGCAGCAATCTTGATTTTTTCCTTAGTGCGTGGGTTGAGACCTTCGCGCTCTGGACGCTCTGTTACCGAGAACGTGCCGAAGCCGATGAGTTGTACGCTGTCGCCAGCTTTGAGTGCACCGCTAATAGCTTCGAGCGTTGCTTCGAGTGCCTTTTTAGCATCGGCCTTAGTGAGTTGAGATTGCTCGGCAATCTTGCTGATGAGTTCAGTCTTATTCATAATCCTATAATTGATTTTGTTGTAGTAGCTAGAATGTGTGTTTATACGCTAGTACCAAGCCACCGACAAGGACGCCAAGGCGTATTGACACAAAGCATTGGTGCGATGATGTATGGATTGTAGGGCAAATATAAGCATACAATTTGAAACTAGCAAGTATTTTTTGTGTTTTTCATTCAAAACACATCGAAATTCGGGATTTATTGCCCTTATAGGGGCAATAAATCCCGAATTTCGATGTGTTAGCAAATTATTTAGAGGCTTAGATCCTACTATATGTGTGCTGTCAGTGAGCTTAGGCTTGACTCGTAGAGTTAAGGCTTTGCCATTGGTGCAGCCAGCACTTCTTTATACGCTTCGGGAGTTGTAAGTATGCTCGTAGCGCGTTCTAGCACTTTGTCCCATGTGAGCATATTTTCTAGTGCGCCACGCTCGTAGTAGTAAGCACGGCATATCTCGCTGTTGAGTAGGCGCGTCACGCCCTCGCGTTGGCGGTCAAGGTCACGCGTGACATTGTGTTTTAGCTTTTGTTCGAGGGCGTCAAGTTCTCCCTTGGCTTCGGCAGCATAGCCTTCAAAGGCCATCATCTTGCGCAAGGCTTCTAGTAGCGATCTGCTGCGTTGGTCGTAAGTAAAGTTAGCTGCTACTACGGCCTGTTTGAAGTGCTCAAAGTCCTCAGGTGTGATACAAAATTCGCCTGCTGGTGCGATGCTGGCATGTTGTTGGCGATAGCTATTGACAAAGTCGAAAAGCACATCGCTCGTGGCTAGCTCACCCAAGAGTGTTGTTGATGTGTCGCTCTGAGCCATGATGTCGGGCAAGATACCACCAGCATCGCGCACTGGGCGTCCTGCTGCGGTGTAAAATAGCCTACTTGTGCTGTCAGCAATGGCCTTACCTTCTCCATTGTGCTGCTTGTAGTCGTATTTTTGTATGCAGCGACCACTAGGAATGTAGTATTTGCTTGTAGTGAGTTTTACAGCAGTGCCATAGGGTAGCTCACGGAGTTGCTGTACGAGGCCTTTGCCAAACGTACGTGTGCCAACAACCACACCGCGGTCGTAATCTTGCAGTGCGCCTGAGGTAATTTCGGCTGCCGAGGCTGTGTAGCCATCTACCAGCACTGCGATGGGTATGTTTAGGTCTAGTGGCTCATCGGTCGTGGTGTAGGTACGTTTGAGTTCGGCTACTTTACCATCAATACGCACGACTTCTTTACCCCGTGGTACGAAGAGATTGACAATCTTTACAGCCTCGCTCAGTAGTCCCCCCCCATTGCCACGTAGGTCTATGACAAGATGTGTAGCACCTTCTTCTTTGAGCTTTACGATGGCTTTACGCACGTCGGTAGCTACATTTTCGGTATAGTCGGCTAGCATTAGGTAGCCTATGCCATTAGCCATTAGCTTTGTGCAGGCGATAGTAGGCTTTTTAATGTTTTGACGTGTGAGGTGCACGATGTGTGGCTTATCTTGCCCAGGGCGTTGTACTTCTATTTCGAGGCTGCTGCCCGCCTCTCCTAGGAGGTGGCTGCGCACATGGTTGCTATATGTGGTGAAGTTTTTAGTGTCGGTATGTGGTGCAAAGTGTACGCTGTCTACACGTAAGATGATGTCGCCTGCACGCAAATCTGCTTGTGCTGCTGGTGTGCCCTCAATGGGCTCGGCCACAACGATACGCTGAGCACCTTTATGAAAGCGGATAACAGCACCAATACCTGCATATTTTCCTGTGCTTAGGCGTTGCAGGTCATCTTGCTCATCTTCGGTGTAAAACTCGGTGTATGGGTCAAGCGTTTGTAGCATGTAGTCTATGGCCTTACCGGTAGTAGCTTTGGCATCTAGTGAGTCTACGTAGAAGAGTTCGAGCTCGCGGTAGAGCTCATTAAAAATTTCTAGGCGTTTAGCCACTTCGAGTTGATGGTTGGGTGTAGCGGTTTGCTGAGCATGTAGGCTCGTGGTACATAGCAGTGTGGCGAGGCTTAGTGTTGTGAGGAGGCGTGAACGTAGCATTTTATAACGTAGAATGTATAGTAAGCAAAAAACAAAGTAATACAAGGGCTAAGGTTGCCACGGCAGGGTGGTTACGCTTAGCCCTTGGGGAGGTCTGTTGTAGGCTAGGTATGTTAGCCAGCTTCGAGTACGCGACGCACCTTTTTAGCCAAGCGTTCCCAGCGGGCTTCGGGTACGATAGCACCTAGACCCTGAATTATCTCGGCTGCTACTAGGCCGCCCACCACAGCACAGCGTTCGAGGCTATGGCCTTGTGCGAGTGTATATAGAAAACCTGCAGCAAAGCCATCGCCAGCGCCTGTGGTGTCTATGACGTTGGGCACTTCTATGGCTGCGGTCTTTACTATTTCGCTACCGCGCTGTACGAGTACACCATTGGCTCCCGTCTTGACTACGGCTATATCGCAGTGGGCAGCTAGGTCTTCTAGCCCTTTGCGTGCAGGCTTGCCTGTAAAGGCTTCGCACTCTTCTTCGTTGGCAAAAACGATATCTACACTATCGAGCATTTCGGCAAAGAAGCTACGCTCTTCGGCCACGATGTTGTGGCTTGATAGGTCGGTGATGACCTTTACACCTTCGGCCTTGGCTACGCTAAGGATGCGGCGTACGAGGTCGTGGTTTTGTACCAAATACCCTTCGATAAATACGTACGAGTAGCCACGCACGAGTTCGGGGGTAATGTCTTCTGGTACGAGGTTTACTGCGGCACCAAGGTAGGTAGCCATTGTGCGCTGTCCATTAGGGTCTACAAAGGCGTGACAAATGCCCGTGGGTTTGGTGCTATCAGTAACGAAGTGGTCTTTTACCCCAGCCGATACGAGGGCGTTGCGGTAGAGCTGGCCATTATCGTCTTGGCCTATTTTGCCAATGTAGCCCACACGCCCACCGAGGTGTGCCATGTTGAGAATGGTGTTGGCCGTAGCTCCACCCGTACAGCAGGTCTTTTCCATGCCTTCTACGGCCTGTATTAGCGCAGCATACGAGGCATCGCTTTGTAGTGTCATACCATTTTTTACTAAGCCCAATTGACTTGTCAGTTGGTCATCGCTCACTACAATTACAGCGTCTAGCAGAGCGTTGCCAATACCTAAGATTTTATCCATACACGAATTTTCTTGCATTTTCTACTGCAAAGATATTGCTTATTTCAAAATAAAACACTAACTTTGCAGTGCAAAATGAGCCAAGGGGTGTATTTTTATAGAAAATGCCTATTTCAATAGCTCACGATGCAAACACTGCTTCAATAGCTCAGTTGGTTAGAGCACCTGACTGTTAATCAGGGGGTCGTTGGTTCAAGCCCATCTTGAAGCGCATACCGCAAGGCTAAGCGAGAAGACAAAAAGCCAAATGCTTCAGTAGCTCAGTTGGTTAGAGCACCTGACTGTTAATCAGGGGGTCGTTGGTTCAAGCCCATCCTGAAGCGCACATTATAGAGACTGTTAGTATATGTAAATAGTCTTATTGTACTAAAACTCCTTGATAGGATAGTCGAGGAGTTTTTTCTTATAATCCCATTCTAATTTACCTAGGCACACTACACAAGATAGCACTTAAAGCACATCTTGATAGATGGATACGTATTTTATCTACTTTTTAGTAAACATACGATTATGGACGATATCCTGAGGAGTGATTATTGGAGTGTGGGATTTTATGCTATAGCACTATACCCAATACTCGTTGTAAACTTTGCCAAAAAAACAACGCGAAGCCTCTCTGAGTGGCTTGTATTTGGTGGCACATCTCTATTGCTGTGCTTTACACTAGTGGCCTTGTTATTAGATCCTCCCAGCCCAAGCCAACCACCCATGTGTTTGGCTGCGCTAGTGCTAGGTGCTAGTGTCGTAGTGATAAGTTTAGTCAACGTGGTCAAACAGCGGACAAAGCGAGCAATAGTCTCTGTGCTTAGTAGCTGTATTGCCTTTAGCTTGTTGGTATATGCTATACTAGTTTAGTGGTATTTTGTTTAGCAAACAAAGTAATACGTATCTGCCACCAGATAGTCAACGCTATCTGGTGGCATTGTTTGGTTGTGGCTAGGCTATATCTCAACGCTGATGACATAGAAGTTGTATGCGCACAAAGTGCTGTCTAATGTGCGTTATACAGCTGTATAGCGCACATTAGACAGCTGTGTAACGTGCGTTACACAGCATTTAGCTCGGAGCATTGCATGTGTTTGATGTTTTTTGGTCATGCCAATGTGCTAGGCGTGGTTGGCTCATGGTGCAATGGCATTAAGGCTAGGCACGCTTTGTCGTGCCTAGCCTTAATGTGTTTAGCCCTATGGCTGTGTACTAGTCGTTTGTTTATAGCTGTCTGGCTGGTGGGGTGGCTAGAAGCGGTAAGTGGCCGAGATGATAGCATTGCGGCCAGGAGCCGATATGCCAGAGCTATAATAGCGGTAACGCCTATCGGTGATGTTTTCTAAGCCTGCGTGGAGCGTGAGGTGCTGGCTCACGTTGTATTGCGCTTTGAGGTTGAGTGTCACCCAGCTAGGCGACCATGTATTGCCTTGGGCATCGTGGGCATAGATTTCGGTTTTGCCTTTCTCGTCTTCGGGCATGTCTCGGTGTAGGCGACGGCCTTGGAATTGTACCTTGCACGCTAGCACTATCTTATGGTGAGTGTACGTTAGCGTGGCGTGGCCAAAGAAGGGGGCGGCGTGGCGCAAGGTGCTATGCTGGCCATTGTCTAGCTCTTCCTTGCCTTGCTGCCAACTGGCTTGCGCACGTAAGTCAAAGCCTAGTGGCAGCTTAGCTTTTAGGCCTAGCTGTACGCCATAGACGTGTGCCGAGGCCGCATTTTGTATGGCGAGTACCTTGTGCTTTTCGCCACGGTAGAGAATGCTGTCTTGCCCATTGAGTGAAAAGCCACGCCTTACCAGAGCATTGTCAAGGTGTGTGTAGTAGGCCGAGAGGTCTACGCGTAGTGCATCGTGCCATAGGTGGGTGACACCTAGCTCTACGTTGGTGGCATATTCGGCACGGAGGTTAGGATTGGGTACGGTGACGGCGTCTTTGACCGAGTCGTAGAGCTTGCCCATATCGTCTACATTGGGCGTGCGGAAGCCACGCGATACACTGCCTGCCAGCAGCCAGTGTGGTGTAGGGCGGTACGTTAGGCCTAGGCTACCCGAGAGTGCACCATGGCTAATGCCCTGCTGTGGTGTAAAGGACAAGGCCACACCATAGTTGCTAAAATCGGCTTTAAGGCGGTAGTGATTGTAGCGTAGACCAGCCTCTGTGCTGAGCTTATCACTCCATTGATAGTGTGCTTGTATATAGGCTGCATACGACTCCCAGCGCGCCTTAGGATAGCGTGACGGAGCACTGCTCGTACTATCGGTGTCAATGGCTGTGCGTGTACCCCAAGAGCGTACACGATTGTTTACATACTCTACGCCATAGGCTAGCGAAACTGTGGGAGTCCAAGCCTTGGTGAAGTCGGCATTGAGCGAATAGGCATCTACTCGCTCTTGCGTGTGTGTGCGTTCTGGCTTAGCTAATCGGCGGTCTATGCGGCTCTCTTCAAAACGCTGTATGCCGATGTTGAGTGCCATTTGGTCGTAGAGTGCATGCTTGGCCCAGTGTGTGGCCGTGAGCTGATTGAGCATCCAGCGTTGAGGCCCATAGTGCCACTCGGCATATTGTGGCTTGCCCTTGCGTAGGCGCGTGTGCCTATCGTAGCGTGCATAGTCAGAGGTGGTAGAGTAGTGTAGGGCATAGCCTAAGTCCCAAGCTTTGGTAGGACTAAAACGTAGCTTTTGCATGAGGTTAAACTGCGAATAGCCCGATGGTGCTTGTAGCAAGGGGTTGGGGTTGGCTAGCACGATGTCTTTGCCGTCTTGTCGCTGCACGAGGTAGGGTTTGAGGTATTCTTGAGGGCCGTGGCTGCCTTGGCGTAGGTCGTCAAAGGTAAAGGCACTGACGCTTGTCAAAAAAGCCCAATTTTGTCCGCCTACACTGACGTCAAAGTGTTGGGTACGCTCATTGTTGGCCGATGCGTAGCGCATCGTGGCACCACCAGTAGCATACGTTGAGGCGGTAGATGAAAATTGTGCCTGTTTGGTCTGAAAACTCATTACTCCACCCAAGGCATCGCTCCCATAGATGACCGAATTCGGGCCAAAGAGCACCTCGGTGCGCGCTAATGCAAAGGGATCGAGTGAGATGACGTTTTGGATATTGCCAGAGCGAAAGATGGCCGTATTCATGCGTATGCCATCGACGCTATATAGCAGGCGATTGGTAGCAAAGCCACGTATCATGGGGCTGCCACCGCCTAGCTGGCTTTTTTGTATAAAAACACCTCCCGATAGGCCGAGCAAATCGGCTGTGGTTTGTGGGTTGTGTAGGGCGGCTTCGCTAGCCGTAATGGTGTGTATGCGTTTGGGTTGCTGGCTGTGTGGCTGCTGCCACTTGTTGCCCGACACTACCACTTCGTTAAGCCCGATGTTGATGCTGTCGGTGGGTGAGGTAGCATGTGCCAAAGTGCTGGAAGCGATGAGTGATAAGCTGAGGGGTATGATGTGATACATCTTAGTTTGGGTACCTTGATTGGTTTTTAAGAGTGAATTATTAGGGCTTGGTAATGATGACTTTGCCTACTTTCTTGAATGTATCGTTCGTTAGCGTATAAAAGTAGATGCCAGGTGTAAACCCTTGTGTGGCGATCTGTGTTGTGCCTTGTGGTAGCACCATTTGGTGTTGTATGCGCTTGCCCGAGGCATCAAACAGCTGCCATTGACATGCTTGGCTGATGCCTTGTGGCGTGAGTGTTAAGGTACTGCCTACACGCAGGGTATTGGCCGACAGAAGCACATCGTGTGCGAGCACCTCTTGCCCCACTACACTCGTGATTACATCTTTGCTGCCTGCTATCATGCGCTGGATCGTTTTGGTGTCTGTGCCTTGGGGCGTTGTCACGGTAAGACTTACGTGGTAGCTTTGGTCGGTATCGAGGCGTACGATAGGATTGCGGGCACGTGCATCTGAGATGTAACGAGGCTGTGGCGTAAATTGCCATTGCCATTGTGCGTCATTCTGATTGACGATGGAGTAGCTGTCCATCAACAGCTCTGTAACACCCTCGTCTTTCTTACCGATGTTGAGGATAAGCGGCTGTGCTATGGGCTTGAAGTGTGGGTCTACCAAGTCACGTTGCCATATGCCATTGTTGGTAGCAATGCGTATTTTGCCTGCTTTGTAAAAGGGTAGCATGCGGTTGATGCTCATGACAGGCGGTAGGCCTTCTGAGTAGTCTTGCCAGCCATCGGTGGTGTTGTCCCAGTAGAGTACACGCCCACGTAGCGTAGTGTAGCCGTTGTTTAAGCTGCGCGACACATTGCCCACGGCATAGACAGCATTTTTTTCGTTACCCGTAAGGAAAAAGCGACGTATGATGTATTTTTCGTTTCTTTCGGGGTGTACGAGGTTTTTGTCCATTCTTTCCCAAGAGATGCCATTGTCTGTCGTGCGAAACATCTCGCCTGCCTCGCCAGTTGTGACCCAAATTTCGTCTGCGTTGGTAGGGTGTATGGCTACTTTGATATGTTGTGCATTTTGAAACTCTGTAGGAAGATTGCTATAAGCTTTAAAGGTGTTGCCTCCGTCCATAGAGGCGTATAAGCTGCCTGTGGTAGCTACAACGATTTTGTTAGGATTAGCACGTGAGATGACATGTGATGTAATGGCTGCGGGAAACTCGTGTAGGGCCACAAAGCTGTTGCCATCGTCTACGGTCTTCCACAACGTGCGATATTCTTGCTCCCAGTCGCCTTGTATGATTAAGAAACTCTTTGCATAGCGTGGGTCAAACTCTAGCCCAATGCCAAATTGCATGCTCTCAGCTGGATAGCGCCAAAAGGGGAGGAAGGGTACAAAGGGTTCTTTCCAATCGTCTGGCAAGACAACGCTCGGAGCATCTGAGTAGGTTACTTTTCGTGGATTGCTCAAAAAGACATAGCCCGTAGCACGCTCACTGCCTCTCATGCTAATGGTTGCACCATTGTAGCGGTCAAGCTGAGCCATATTGCCATTATGGTTGCGGCCGCCTACCATAACGTCTTCGTTCCAACCTTGGTCAAAGCCCCAAAGCTCTGAGGCGTAGATACCATTGATGCGTGTGTCTGCGTGTTGATCAAAAAAGTCTGAGGAGTAGATAACACCCCCATCGGTTGATAGCCAAGTGTCGTTGCCCACGACATGCAGGTCTTGCATATCGCAGTGTAAGTCAAACTGGCCGTAGTAACCGCCCTTGTTCATGAGTGTTTGGCCACCATCGTTAGAGGCGTAGAGCTGTATGATGCCTAAAAGTAGCTTTTCGGGGTCGTGTGGAGATGCCGATACAACCATGTCGTAGTAGCCTTGTCCACCTTGGTTGTCAATAGGTAGCATCTGTTGGTGTATTTTGTCATTGACATGCCACGTGTGGCCACTATCTGTGCTCTTGAATAGCACGGGGGTACCTGCGTAAAAGGGAGGCTGAAAAGAATGTGTTTTGTCTGCTTTACAAGCCCAAACGTACACATACTCGCTACCATTAGGTGCTGTCGATAGCCCGATACGACCACAAGCTAAGTTTTTGCCAGTATGGGGCAGTGCTTGGGTAAAAGAGTGACCACCATCTCTACTGATTTCTAATTGTACATCACCCTTTTTCTGTATCAAAGCATAGATGGTGCTGGCATTTCCTAGCTTATATTTGACATCAAAACACATCCCTTGGTTTATTTGTTTCCACTGCACGCCATTGTCTGCAGTTTGATATAAGCCTAGGTCGTTGCCTACGAGTATTTGCTGGTCATTCGTGGGGTGAAAGACCGCGTCGCGCACTTTAATGCTATAAGGCCTAACCTCTTGTGGTGTAATGTCTTGCCAAGAGTCTCCTCCATCGTTGCTTAACCATAGAAAAGTGCCAGCTCCGACCAGCACTTTCATGGGGTTTGTAGGCGATACGTCTATACTGCTGATTTCGCCACCCATGTAATGACTGCCCGAGCAGGCTGTCCAGCGACCGCCCTTATCAGTAGAGCGAAAGACCATACCAGTCTCTGTGCCACAATAAAGTATATTAGGATTGCTTTTAGACACACCCAAGCGCTGTACATTAGCTTGGGCAGGGGTTGTCTTTTTACTTTCCCAATCGTAGGTAACAATGGGTGATAGTAGCTCCCAGCCTCCTTGGGTCGGTGTGCGTGTGATAGGGGCAGGCGTGTTGTTGAGCTCTGCTACATACTGGCGATAGGCGGCATGTTCGGGTAGTATGATGCGTCCATCAGCTTGCACATAAGGGAGGTAGTGTTTTTGCCATCGACGGAAGTGATTGACGATGGGCTTCGTGCGTGGTGTTTTGCGACGAGCCTCTGGTGTGCGTAAGAGGTAAAGGTTGAACGAGTCTACCATGGCATGGTAGTTTACAGCAGAGAGGTCGTTAAGCTGAGCCATCCACGTTGGTGCATCTGCTGGTAGCGATGCTGGCGAATAGGGGCGGTAGGCTTTGAGGTTAGGCAACTGTGCCACACCATTGCATACGTGTATTACGAAAAGGCCTATTATAAGCGAAATCTTATGCATCATTTTATCGTTTGTTTATTGTGCTATGGTTAAATGCGTCTTTATGGCCAGACGAATTTGCCAAAGAATTTATGGTTTTTAGTACGCATCTCATAGATGTATACACCTGGTTTTAAGGTTGGGATATGGACTGTTGTTTGCTGTTGATTACCAGCAATCTCTACATGGTGCAAGCGTTTGCCTTTGGCATCGTGTAGGCTTAGTGTGCCAAGTTCTGTCACATGTTGCATTGTGAGGTGTAGTCTCATAGCTTCGCCTTCGCCTTGGGGGCGAACGCTGAGCGTGGGGTGTTGTGTCGTAGCCATTCCTACAGTTCCCTCAATCGTGATCATATTTTTAATCGTGCGACTGTGGCTACCTTGTGGTGTGGTCACTTTGAGTGTCACGTCATATTTGCCTGATTTGCCAAACACAACCCTTGCGCTACGTTGGTTAGCACCAATCACTTGCTTGGGCTTGGGTGAGAACTCCCACTCCCATTGCACATCGTTTTGATTAACGATGGAGTAGCTGTCAAATACGATTTCTTTGTGTGGTGTGGCTGTCAAGTTGCCACTCCCGATGTTGAGTGCCATGGGCTGTGCTATGGGGGTGAAATGCTCTTCATATAAGGGTATCTCCCAAACGCCTTGGCTTGTGGCTGCACGTAGTTTCCCCTCTTTATAGAAGGGAGTGAGGCGAGCAATGCGTGCTGCAGGTGGCAAGCCTTGTGAGTAGTCTAGCCATTCGTGCATCGTGTCGTCTTTATAATATACGCTGGCTTCGCCTTCGGTGCCTATGTACACTCCGTTGTGCTGGTTGCCTGTCAAGATGATCCAATTGATGTTTTTGTTTTTCAGCTTTGGGGTCAGTGGGTAGTGCCACGTCTTTCCCATATCTTTGGTGTAGGCTAAGCGACCTGGCAGCGTGGCATTGGCAAACCATAGTATGTTTTCGTCTTTGGGGTCTACGGCTATGGTAATGCCAGTGCTACCATTAGATTCTGTGGGGAAAGGACGGTTTTCCATCCAATCCCAGTTTTTGCCATTGTCTGTGGAGTAATAGATGTTCCACTTGCCTGCTACATAGATATAGTCGGGATTAGCACGTGCAAATTCATAGCTAGCCAACTCTTCTCCTTCTAAGTCGTAGAGTTTATGAAACGATCTACCCTCGTCTTCGGAAATGAAAAGGAGGTCTCTATCTTCTCGTGAGCTCATGATGAGCCGCTGCGCATAGCGTGGGTCAAAGCCTATCTCTTTGCTCGTTTGCAAAGACTCGTGAGGTTTCTTAGAGAAGAATTGCTCTGTGTAGGTCGTATTGATGCTGCCATTGATATTTGGGGGCATAATACTTGTACCATCGTCTGAAAAGTAAACCTTGCGTGGCTCGCTCAGTAGTACATGTCCCGTAGCATATTCTACACCACCGACATGCAGGGTCACTCCCTCACCATAGCCTGTGTAGTGTACCACATCGCCATTATGCCATCTGCCCCCAGCCATGATGTCTTCGTTCCAACCTTGGCCAAAACCATGGTATTCACTAGCATAGATGCCAAAGTTGCGGTCTATGCCATCGGTCTTAAAGAAGTTATTAGAATACTTTACACCCCCATCGGTGCAAATCCAAGTGTCTGTGCCACACACCGCAATGTCTTGCATATCAGGGTGCATGGCTTCGAGCTTGTGGTAGCCACCAATAGCTGTTTGGCGTACGTAGCCTTTACCGCCTTCTTCGGAGCGGTAAGACGAGCAGAGGCCGAAGATGACGTGCTCGGGGTTTTCGGGCGAAGCACCTACTATCATGTCAAAGTACCCTTGCCCCCCTCGGGTGTTGTCTATGAAGTCTGAGAACGTTTGTCCACGTCCGCTGCGTGTCGTATTGTCTTTCCACGTGCGGCCGCCATCGGTACTCTGCAAGATGTGTGGTAAGCCTAGCCCACCATAGAGCCCTTCGTCGTAACCAGCACGCGAATTGACCAGTGCGTACACGTAGTTTTCACCATTAGGTGCATCGCTTACGGCCAAGCGTCCAGCCGTAATGTCGCTTACGGGCATAGTCGCTTGGCTAAAACTTTGGCCCCCATCGTCCGAGATGTAGAAGTGAAATTTGCTCTCCGTAGGAGCCCTGGCCAACAGGTAAATGCGCTTGTCGTTGCCAGGTTGTAGTTCATGATCGTGGCAAGCACCTGCAAAGGTTGATGTAAAATGGGCTCCTCCATCGTTAGAGACGTAGAAGCCCCCACCTTGGCGGTCGTTAATGCCAGTACTTAGTGTGATAAACTTAGGATCGGTGCGTGAGATACGAATACTATTGACACGTGTGCTGATATCACTATGGCGCTCCCATGTGTTGCCACCATCGGTAGACTTCCATAGGCTCTGGCCACCACCTACGTAGATGACGTTTTCATCGTGTGGCGAGACGTGTAGCGCATAAATAGGGCCACCAAAGTTGTGAAGAGGGGCACAAGCCGTCCAGTTTTCTCCCTTATTGTTCGTTTTGAATACGACACCAGTTTCGGTGCCACAATATACGATGTTAGGGTTGGTGCGTGCTACGTCAATGCGAAATACACATGCCTGTGCATCTTTGAGCTTGGCACCTTGACGCGTTGCTTGTAAAGTGGTGTTGGGGCCAATGTTGCGCCAACGCTTAGCTTCGCTTGTGCGTGTGATGGGTTGTGCCGTATGGCGTTGGTTTTGTAGCTCTAAGCTGTCTATATAGCTTTGGTAGGGGGGTAGGTGTATCGAGCCATCGCTACCCACAAATGGACGGTAGGCTCTCATCCAGCGGCGGTAGTAGTTTACAGCAGGCTTTTTATCAATGGTCTTGACCCTAGCATCGCTATCTTTGGCTAGCCACTCTGTAAAAAGTGAGTCCATCGTTCTATAATTGACACCAGAGGGGTCGCTCGCTATGGCTTGCATCCAGGTAGGAGCATCTTTGGGCAAAGGCTCCCAAGTATAAGGGTCATAGGTAGAGGTAGCACGCTGTGCCAGTAGCCCAGAGGAGCTAAGTATGGCAAAGGCTAGCAAGTAGGTCGTTTTCTTCATGATGTTTGTTGGAACTTCAAATTGCACCTCAATATCGTGCAATGACGTGAGTGTTGTTGATTGTTTGGCAGCAAAGTTATAAAATATCTCTTAAACTACAAAATCAAGTCGTTTTGGGGCGTATCGATTACTAATGCTTTTACTTCTTAATCGTTGGCGTAGGATTAAAGCTTTGTATCGCGTCATGAAACAGATGTTTCGTGACGCGATACACATGTGCCAAGCCGTGATACAACTGTATCACGGCTTGGCACAATGTTTAGGTTTTAGCCAAAAAATCTTCGTTTGAAGAAATGCCATTGTCCATGGCGTAGATTGAGCCATGCCTCTTCTATGCCTCGACAAAATTTTATCCAAGGGTGTCGCCATGCCATGATGCGGTAGACACGATGGCGAAAGGCGAGGTGGTCAATGACGTAGCGAGGGTGCTTGAGGCGTGTCGGGTCAAGTTCGTAGCGTTTCATGGTGAAGATGCGACGATAGCCACGTGGTAGGGTGTGTAGTGAGGCACCAAAGTGGGCAGCATCTGGTGTGACGCCATTATTATTGAGCATGTTTACACGTGGTACGATAGCCAGTTGTGACTGCATGAGTAGGTGTGCATAAAAGATGCTCTCGTAGTGTGCACGTCCAGAGGCACGGTGCTTGGGCAGCATGCCTAGGAGACCATCGTGTAGGCCTTTTTCTTTGGCTATGGCTCGTAGGTCGGCCATGGCGTATGGATTGTCCATGAAGGCATAGTTACCAGTGTCCCACTGCGACACTACACGCCGCCAAGAAGCCCACCCCCAAATTGAGAAATTGGTAGTAAAGAAGTAGTCGTCGGCTACGTCTTGGGTTTGTTCTTCGGGGTTGAAGGCAGTAATCATGCCAATGCGCTCATCGTGCTCGTAGTGGTCAAGCAGAGTTTTGCAAAAGGCAAACCACGAGTCAGAGGGTACGTCATCGTCTTCGAGCACACAGCACTTATCGGTTATCGAAAATGCCCATTGCTGTGCTATGTAGCCCGAAGGGTCTACGCCATAGTTTTGAGTTTGGTATTTGGTGTGTACGGTGCATTGCCATGTAGTCATGCGTGTGACTACCTCGCGACAGGCGTGTATGGCAGGTAGGTCGGCCTCGGTACGTGGCCCATCTTGGTATAAGAAAAGCGTACTTGGGCGTACGCGTTGCAGTACCTCAAACAAACGTTCGAGGTGGTCGGGGCGGTTGAAGAAGTTAATCAACACGCTAAGGTCTACGAGGGGCTTGTTCATGGTTGAGGTGTGGGTGTAGGGTGGCGATAGTCGCAGCCTTCGCGCCAGCGTGAGCAGCCTAGTGCTGTACGTCCTTGTAATAAAGTGCCTTGCCCACATTGAGGGCATACTTGCCCTGCGTGGGGTGTAGTGGTGTGGCTAGTCTTGGCGCGTTTGTTTTTGCTCTTTTTGTTTGTTTCACTGGCCGTAGCCGAGGCTTTGCGCTTGGTCTTGGGTGGCTCGGGTGCTGTGGTTACGTGTACGCGGCGGTTACTATTGTCTGCTAGTACTGCATTGACGATCTGTGTGATCATAGTTTTGAGCTCTTCGACAAAGAGCTTGGGGTCGTACTCTTTGCGTTCGATGCTGCGTAGCTTCTTTTCCCACTGACCTGTGAGCTCGGCACTTTTGAGTAGATCTTCATGTATGAGGTCAATGAGTTCGCAGCCTGTAATGGTGGCAACGATGTTTTTTTTGACGCGCTCAATGTAGCGGCGGCGTTCGAGGGTTTGAATAATGGCTGCCCGTGTAGAAGGGCGACCTATACCATTCTCTTTGAGTGCCTCACGGAGGGTTTCGTCTTCAACGTGTCGGCCAGCGGTTTCCATGGCACGTAGTAGTGTAGCCTCGGTATAGGGCTTGGGTGGTTGGGTACTTTTGAGTGTCAGCTCGGGTGTGTGTGGCCCTTGCTCGCCTTTGACAAAAGGTGGTAGAGTGCGCTCCTCGTCTTCGGGCTTCTTGGTGTCCTCTTCGGGGCTGCTAGCGAGCTTGTCGCGGTTGGCCTTGTCGAACACGACGCGCCAGCCTGGCACAATGATTTGCTTGCCCGTGACCTTAAATGTGACTTCGCCTGCCTTGCCCAGAGCTGTGGTAGTACTAAATTTGCAGTCGTCGTAAAATACAGCAATGAAACGTAGGGCTACGAGCTCGTACACGCGCAGTTCGTCTACGGTGAGCGCAGTGGGATTTACACCTGTGGGAATAATGGCGTGGTGGTCGGTTACCTTTGAGGTATCAAACACTTTCTTGCTCTTTTTGAGTGGTCGACCACGTAGGGCTTGTATGAGGTCGGGGTATCGTGCTTGTATACCAGCCAAAATGCCTTTACACTTACCATAAATATCATCGCTTAGATAAGTGGTGTCTACACGTGGGTAGGTGGTATATTTCTTTTCGTAAAGGCTCTGTATGGTGTTGAGTGTTTGCTCGGCGGTGAAGCCCATACGCTTATTGCATTCTACTTGGAGTGAAGTGAGGTCGAAAAGGCGTGGTGGGGCTTCACTGCCGCGCTTGGCCGATATGTCGGTGATTTCAAATAAGTTGTCGCGTACGGCATCAAGGACTGCTTGCCCCTCGTCTTCGCTCGAAAATCGTCCTTGGGTGGCAGTAAAGAGTGTGTCGCGGTAGCGTGTGCTGAGTACCCAATAGGGCTCGGGCTGAAACTGCTCTATTTCGCGCTGGCGGCGTACGATGAGGGCCAGTGTGGGTGTTTGTACGCGCCCCACACTAAGTGGGGGTACACCTGCCCCACGATTGCCATATTTCATGGTGTATAGGCGCGTGGCATTGAGTCCTAACACCCAATCGCCAATCGCCCGACACATGCCAGCGTGGTAGAGTGACTCGTAGTGGCACTCGTCTTTGAGCGTAGCAAAACCCTCACGAATGGCTTCTTCTGTAAGTGACGATATCCATAGTCGCTGTACGGGGCATTGCGTGTCGGCCAGCTGCATTACCCAGCGTTGAATAAGCTCGCCCTCTTGGCCAGCATCACCACAATTAACGACACGCTCGGCTTTGGCTATGAGACTTTTGATGATGTTAAATTGGCGTTTTGCTCCTTCGTCTTCGCGTAGTCTAATGCCAAAGCGTGTAGGCAGCATGGGAAGGTGGCCTAGTGCCCATGTTTTCCACTGTGGTAGATAGTCGGCAGGGTCTTTGAGCTCGCATAGGTGGCCATATACCCAGGTTACGGCATAGCCATTACCCTCGATGTACCCATCACGGCGTGTGGTGGCACCGAGTACCTGAGCAATATCGCGTGCCACGCTGGGCTTCTCGGCAATGCAGACTATCATAGGCTAAATGAAGGGTAGGTGAGAGGGTGTTTCGAGGGTGCGAGTGTAAGAGCGCTATGAGAAGTGCTTTGCATAAAGTAGTGTTAGAGTTTTTTGGGGGTAGGTTAGGCTACTTTTTGTGTGTGAGAGCTGGTGTAGTTTCTTATCAACAATTCTGTTAATTTCCCCTTTTGCTACCGACCAAATGGAACGTTAAATTGTCCTTTGCTATTTTCACGATATAAACCATTGAAGCATGTTTTGTTCAAAAAGAGGAAGAGAGCTGCTTTGTCGCTGTTGTCACTCGATAAAGTGTTGAAGTGTGTACGTGCTTCAAGATAGTAGCTTTTGCGATCTGCTTCGTTTGTAAGTGCTAAGTATTGTTTCTCTAATATTCTTAGCTGTAGTATTAAAACCTCGGGCCTTGTTTTGACTTGACGGTATAGCTGCGCAAGATTAGGATTGATGTCATTGATAACCACGCGTGTGATGTGTGGAAATGCTTGTAACATATAAAACAGCATAGCTCCACCACCCACAAAAGGCTCTATGTAGGTAAAAGGGTTATGGAGCAAGGTCTCGGGGAGTAAGCTAGATAGCTGTGTGAGCAACTGTCCTTTACCACCTGCCCATTTGATAAATGGCTTAGCGTGGGTCAATGACTGCATAAATCTTTATTCGTAGAGGTATAAACACAGCGAAATTACAAAAAAACTTTGAAATATGCACCATCTTAACAAGGCAAGGCATTTGTTGCTGTGGGCATTTTTTTGTACCTTTGCCATGATTTAAAATGACAGACTTACCGAAGCATATTACCGCTATGGCATTGACGATAAAACAAGTACATACCCCTGCTGAACTTAAAACGTTTATTCGTTTTAACTACGAGCTCTATAAAGATAATCCATACAGTGTGCCTGATTTGGAGCACGACCTCTTGGGTGTATTTGACCCCAAGAAGAATGCGGCCTTTGCGTTTTGTGAGGCTGCGCTCTTTTTGGCTTATGATGCTGATCGTGTAGTGGGGCGTGTGGCAGCGATTATCAACCAGCGGGCTAATGCTACGTGGCATAAGCAAGAAGTACGTTTTGGGTGGATAGACTTTGTGGACGACCGAGCTGTGGCAGCCTTGCTCCTTGACACTGTGGCAGAGTGGGGGCGTACACGTGGTATGACTGCGCTTGTAGGGCCACTAGGTTTTACCGATATGGATCCTGAGGGTATGCTTATTGAGGGCTTTGAAGAGCTTTCTACTATGGCCACAATCTACAATTACCCCTATTATCCAAAGCATCTAGAAGCACTGGGCTTTGAGAAGGCAGTCGATTGGGTAGAGTTTAAGATACAGGTACCAAAGGCTATTCCTGAAAAGATGTTGCGTGTGGCGCAAATTGTACAAAGCAAATTTGGCTTGCGCGTGCGTAAGTTGACGAGCAAAAAAGAGCTGATTCGCACGGGTGAAGCACACAAAATCTTTGAACTGATAAACGAGGCGTATAAGCCACTCTTCGGTTTCTCTGAGATGACCAAAGGCCAGATAGACCAATATGTGAGCCAATACATCTCTGTGATAGATTTGCAGATGGTTACTATCATAGACGATGCTGATGGTAATATGGTGGGTGTAGGTATTACGATGCCCTCCATGTCGCGTGCCTTACAAAAGGCGAAGGGCAAGCTATTCCCCTTTGGGTGGTGGCATTTGTTAAAAGCACTCAAATGGCAAAAAGACGAAATTGTAGATCTATTGCTTGTGGCCATAAAGCCTGAATATCAAAGTAAGGGGGCTAATGCACTACTCTTTGCTGACCTCATACCTGTATTCCAAAAACTGGGCTTTAAGTATAGTGAGACCAACCCTGAGCTTGAGCTGAATGACAAGGTGCAAAAGCAATGGGAGTACTTTGACACTCAGCTACATAAGCGCCGTCGCTGTTACCAGCGCGCCATCAACGCCTAACCCCCCATAGCTTATGAGTATGGCAGAAGAAACACTAGACACACTTACGACACCTACAGCTGGCTATACCGAGGACAATATTCGCCACCTTGAAGATATGGAGCACATTCGTGTGCGCCCTGGTATGTATATCGGACGTTTGGGCGATGGCTCGCAGCCCGAAGATGGTATCTACGTGCTGCTTAAAGAGACCATTGACAACTCAATAGACGAGTTTAATCAAGGAGCAGGCAAGCGTATAGAAGTAGACCTTGTAGAGCAACGTGCTGTGAGTGTGCGCGACTATGGCCGTGGCATACCACAAGGTAAACTTGTGGAGGTAGTTTCTAAACTCAACACAGGGGGGAAGTACGATAGTAAGGCTTTTCAAAAGAGTGTAGGCCTCAATGGCGTAGGTATGAAAGCTACCAATGCTTTGAGCTCACACTTCACGGTAGCCTCTTATCGTGATGGGAAGGTGCGTCGTTTGGTATTTACGCGTGGTGAGCTTGTTAGTGATGTAACCGAAACTACTGAGGAAGAAAACGGCACTTACGTGGCTTTTGAGCCCGATGGCTCGCTGTTTAAGAATTATAGTTTTCGCTTCGAGTATATCGAGACGATGCTGCGCAACTACACTTACCTCAACACGGGGCTAGCACTCATCTTTAATGGTCGCCGTATCGTTAGTCGTAATGGCTTGCTTGACCTACTCAAAGACAATATGGTGGCTGATGCACTTTACCCTATTGTACACCTCAAAGGTGAGGACATTGAGATAGCTTTTACGCATTGCAATCAGAATGGTGAGGAGTATTATTCGTTTGTTAATGGTCAGCACACAACCCAAGGTGGTACACACCAAAGTGCTTACAAGGAGCATTTGGCACGCACGATCAAAGAGTTTTACGCTAAAAACTTTGATCTCGTAGATATTCGTGGAGGCCTTGTTGCAGCGATTGCCGTACGTGTGCAAGAACCCCTTTTTGAGAGCCAAACGAAGATTAAGCTAGGCTCACTTACGACTCAGCCCGATGGGCAAGGTGTAAGTATCAATAAGTTTGTGGGCGACTTCGTGAAAGAACAGGTAGACAACTTGCTACACCGTCAAAGCGATGTGTCGGAGGCACTTTTAGCCAAAATTCAAGAAAATGAAAAGGAGCGAAAGGCCATGGCAGGCATTACCAAACTAGCACGTGAACGTGCTAAAAAGGCCAATCTCAACAATAGTAAGTTGCGCGACTGCCGCCTACACTTCAATGACGACCTACCTACACGCAAAAAGGGAGAGCCCGTAGAAGACTATCGTGAAAATACGATGATATTTGTGACCGAAGGTCTCTCGGCTAGTGGCTCTATCACAACGTGTAGAGATGTCAATACCCAAGCGGTGTTTAGTCTACGTGGCAAACCTCTGAACTGTTTTGCACATACGAAGAAGGTTGTTTACGAGAACGAGGAGTTTAACCTTTTGCAAGCTGCACTCAACATCGAAGATGGCCTTGATGGGTTGCGTTATAACAAGGTGATTATTGCTACTGATGCCGATGTTGATGGCATGCACATTCGCTTGTTACTCTCTACGTTTTTCCTCAAATTTTTTCCAGAGCTTGTGCGCAAAGGGCATGTCTATGTGCTACAAACTCCCCTCTTTCGTGTCCGAAACAAAAAGAAAGCAACCCGCTCAAAAACAGACGACCTTATTATTGACGATAAAGCTGCTGGAGCTGCGCTGCTTAAAAAGACTAAGAGCACACGTAGTGAGTACGAAACTATTTATTGCTATTCCGACGAAGAGCGTATAGCAGCTATTCGAAAGCTGTCACCCAATCCTGAAATTACTCGTTTTAAGGGGTTAGGTGAGATTTCGGCCGATGAGTTTGCACATTTCATAGGTCCCGAGATGCGGATTGAGCAATTGCATCTTAGTAAGAGCGACCAAGTAGCCGAACTACTCACATACTACATGGGCAAGAATACGCCCGAGCGTCAGCAATTCATTATCGAAAATCTCATTGTCGAAGAAGACCCAGCCGACTTTGCTGCTGATACCGAAACTCTTGTATAACGTTTAGCCATGTCAGAGACCAACGCACGTATAGCTATTTTCCCTGGTAGCTTTGACCCCTTTACCATTGGCCATGCCAGTATCGTAAGGCGTGGTTTACCCATGTTTGACCGCATCATTATCGGTGTCGGAGTTAATGAGAGCAAACGCACGTTTTATGGCAGTGTAGAACGTGTAGAGCAGATACGACAGCTTTATGCCGGCGAGCCACGTGTCACCGTAGAGGCTTACACTGACCTTACCATAGACTTTGCACAGCGCATGGGGGCTTCGTTTATATTGCGCGGTCTGCGCTCAGTCAAAGACTTTGAGTACGAGCGTGATATTGCCACGATGAACCACCGTCTCTCGGGTATCGAGACGGTGTTGCTCTTTACCGAGCCTGAGTATAGTAGCATCTCATCAAGTGTGGTGCGCGAACTTATTCATTATAATAAAGACGTGTCGGCCTTTGTGCCTACCAAAGATAACCTGAAATGAAGTACTTTCTAACTCTCTTATACCTCATGCTTTGTGCAAGCGTATTACCCCTAAAAGCACAGGCACAGGGCGATATAGAAGCGGTGTTACGCAAAGTTAATGTAGCTCAGATGGCCATTAACTACCTCTACGTGGATAGTGTAGACAATGGTAAAGTGGCCGAAGATGCTATCCGCGGCATGCTTCAAGCACTCGACCCACACTCGACATATACTAATGTCGAGGAAACCAAAAAGTTTACAGAGCCACTTGCAGGCAATTTTGATGGTATCGGTGTGCAGTTTAACATCGTGACCGATACCGTTGTCGTGATTAAGCCCGTACGTGGTGGTCCAAGCGAAAGGGCAGGTGTTCGTATGGGCGACCGTATCGTAGGAGTGAATGGCCATAACATCGCAGGGCAAAAACTTAGCCGAGATAGCATCATGAAGCTACTCCGTGGTCCACGTGGTACGATAGCCGAGCTCGTTGTGGTGCGCCCATCAGTGGGCAATAAGCTACATCATTTTCGTGTCAAGCGCGATAAGATACCACTTGTGGCCATTGAGGCGGCCTATATGCTTACGCCTACGGTAGGGCTTATTCGCTTTGATAGCTTTGGGGCTAATACGCATCAAGCTTTTGTCGAGGCCATGCTAAGATTGCGCAAGCAGGGCATGACTGACTTGATCATTGACCTGCAAAGCAATGGGGGCGGATACCTTGGTGCTGCCGTGAGTATCGCGAGCGAATTTTTGAGTTCGGGCGATTTGGTGGTCTATACGAAAGGCCGTACACAGCCGTTGCAAGAGTTTCGTGCTACTTCTGGCGGGCGCATGCCACAGGGGCGCGTGGTAGTGCTCATTGATGAGTTTAGTGCTTCGGCTGCTGAGATTTTAGCAGGTGCCTTGCAAGACCACGACCGCGCCACCATCATTGGCCGCCGTAGCTTTGGCAAAGGGTTGGTACAGCGTCCTATTGACTTGCCCGATGGCTCTATGATACGCCTTACCACAGCACACTACTACACGCCCTCTGGCCGAGATATACAAAAGCCTTATGTCAAGGGTAAAAAAGACGACTACGAGCGCGACCTCCTCAATCGCTTTGAGCATGGCGAGTTTATGCATCAAGATAGCATTTTGCTAGTCGATTCGCTCAAAGTATTCACGCTCAAGAAACATCGCCCTGTGTATGGTGGCGGTGGTATTATGCCCGATATTTTTGTGCCAGTAGACACTACGGCCAATCCGCTCTACTACCGTAAATTGAGTCGTTTACCCTCATTTCATGAGTTGCTACTTACCTACACCGACCGCGAAAGCAAACGCTTACGTAAACGCTATCCTACAATCGCTGAGTTTCGTCGGCACTTTGCCGTGCCACAGCATCTCACCGATACTCTTCAAGCACGTGCTGCGGCTGATAGTATTGTTGCCAGAGATGAGGCCGAGGCTACACAGAGCCTTGCGCGCTTGCGCCATTTGCTCAAAGCACTTATTGCCCGCAATTTGTGGGACTCGTCTGAATTCTACGAAGTGATATACGAAGACGACCCCATCGTACAGCGCGCTTTGGCTGTTTTGCGCGAGGAGTAAGTGGCGGTGTATTGAGCATGTTAAATCGGGAATTGACTGAATGCTTAAATAAGAGGTCGCGTTTATTTTTAGTGCGAAGTTGGTATATGAAGATGTAATGCAGCGAAGTGTTGTATTACATCTTCTGTTTTATGGGTAATTTTTGTGTTTTGTCTACATTATTCTGCGGTGTTGATAAGGGGGTTATTCCTCAGAAATGCGTAACTTTGTATGTTGCACCCTTTATATTTAGCTTGTGTTAAACGGATTGCTGGCTAATGTAGCCATGTAGTCAATGAGTGGTAGCTGGGTGTTTACTTATGTTATGCGACAGATTTCATGGTACATCATACGATAGTTTCTACTTCTCTTCCGCGTCCGCTGGCTAGCTATAAAGCCATACTCTTTGACTATGGCGGTGTGCTGGTAGACCTTGACAAGGTGCGGGCTTTTCAGGCTTTTGATGCCTTGGGTATGGACATTCGCCCTTACATCGGGTTGTATGGTCAGCAGGCATTGTTTGGTGGTTTAGAGCGGGGTGAGCTTACGGTGGCCGAGTTTTGTACAGCGTTGCGTGAGGCAACAGGCTGTACTAACGCTACCGATGCTCAAATCGTCACTGCGTGGCAGCAATTTACCTTAGGTGTACCTGCCGAGCGCTTGGCTTTGCTGTGGCGTCTACAACGCACACATCGCCTGTGCTTGATTAGCAATACGAGCTTGATACATTGGGCCGAGGCTGAGCAGGCGTATCTTTGCTCACCCCATGGTGCCGTGCGTAAACTCTTTACAGAGGTGTTTTTGTCTTATGAGCTAGGACTCGAAAAACCCTCGCCGGCTATTTTTGAGCTCGTGCTTGGTCGGTTGGGGCTTACGGCACAAGAAGTGTTACTCGTAGACGATAGTGTAGCCAACTGTGAGGCAGCTATGGCCTTAGGTATAGATAGCTTGCAAGCGGCAGCCGATGGTGCATGGGTAGCTGCCTTTGAACCATTGCTACCTACTGCACAGGTACACCATGAGCTCACGGCAGACCTAGCCTCTTCCATCGGTGACTCTGTGGCTACCATAGGCTTTTTTGATGGTGTACATAGTGGCCATCGCGCGCTACTAGCACAAGTCATACGTGCGGCCAAAGCTGCTGGGCGCGCATCGGTAGCCATTACTTTTGCACAGCATCCCCGTATGGTGGTAGATGCTACGTTTCAGCCTGCCCTCTTGCTGAGTGATGCTGCACGCATCGCTGCCTTAGCCACTACGGGGGTAGACCACGTAGTTGTGCTACCTTTTGACCGTGCAATGGCAGGGCTTACGGCCAAGGCTTTTATGCAAGAAGTGTTATACGATACACTTGCGGTGCGACAGCTATTTATCGGGCACGACCACCGCTTTGGCCGTGGCCGTACCGAGGGCTTTGCAGATTACGTGGCCTATGGCGTAGAGATGGGTATGGCTGTGCAACAGGCTGAGCGCTATCATTTTGGTGCATATGTGCCTAGCAGTTCTGCCATTCGTGCTTTGCTGTATGAAGGTGAGGTGAGCTTAGCGGGAGCTATGTTACAAGGGGCTTATACGCTTGTGGGTACAGTGGTAACAGGCCGTCAAGTAGGGCGTACGATAGGTTTTCCTACGGCCAATGTGCAGCTTAGTGACCCTTACCGCCTAGTGCCAGCCGCAGGTGTTTACCTTGTGCGCACTAGTCGGGGGTATGGTGTGATGAATATAGGCCATCGCCCAACGTTTGCTGACACCTCTTCGCTACGCACGCTCGAAGTACATCTTTTTGATACCAGTGCCGACCTTTATGGGCAAACGCTTTCTGTGAGCCTCTTGGCCTATTTACGTCCCGAGCAGCGTTTTGCTTCGGTAGAGGCTCTGGTAGCGCAGATACAGCAAGACTGCGCCACTGCACGTGAGTTGTTGGCCAATGGGCGTTGGCGACATGTTTACCCCTCTCCTACACTCACACTTCCTCTTGTATATTCACATACCATAGTTTGATAACTTTATGCTCAAAGCTCTAGCTCTGATTACCATTTTTTTTAGTGTGCAATTTACGTGTTCTACGGCAGCTTTGTTGTGGCTTAATCGTCATGATTTTGCTCATTTCGATCCCCTGCTCATCGTACAGCCCGAACACTCGCTCACACTATTGCTGAGTACGTTGGCCTCATTTATCCTCACTTTTTTGCTAGTGTGGGCTATGGGGCTGGTACGTCGGCGTTTGGTGCCTCAACAGTCACGTGCGTTGCCTACGCGCCGTGTGTGGCGTGGCACTTTTTGGCTTCTTTTGGCTTGGTTGCCGTTGACATTTATCATAGCCATCTGCACCGAATTGCTAGGCTTGCAAGACACGGCAGCCCCTCTATTCGAGCAGATGTTAGCACACCCCTTCTTGGCTATTGTGACGCTTTGCCTTGTGGGGCCTATGGTAGAGGAATGGGTCTTTCGTGAGGGAGTCTTGCG
This sequence comes from Bacteroidales bacterium, assembly GCA_030528715.1. GTDB lineage: Bacteria > Bacteroidota > Bacteroidia > Bacteroidales > Bacteroidaceae > Alloprevotella. The sequence continues at coordinate 40,781 of JAUMYJ010000003.1, forward strand.
CCAGCTTCACTTGTCGCGTAGTAACAAGTTTTGGGCTGTCGTTTTGAGTGCATTAGCCTTTGGCTTAGTTCATCTCAACCCAGTACAAATCTTTGCAGCCACGCTTTTGGGTCTACTTTTAGGCTGGCTCTATGTGCGTATAGGTGATGTGCGCCAACCTATGCTGTTGCATGTGTTCAACAATAGCTTAAGCCTTGGACTGATGTATGTCACGCATCACTATGGCCTGCCCGATACACTGCAAGCTACGGTGCGCTTAGTGCTTCCACGCCTGCCTTTATGGCAAGAGGTTGGGCTGCTCTCGCTGGTGCTATTGCTCCTGGCAGCTAGTGCGCTTTACGCCCTTTACCGCTGGTCGCGTGTGGCTGAGCCGATGCCTGAGCGTGCTTATTTTGAGCAATAGCTACTTTGAACTATTCGATTTCTAGACCAAAGCCATTGTATCGTGTCGGGATACACATGTATCGCGTCACGAAACGAATGTCTGCAGACTTCGGACAAACGTACCGCGTCATGGCACAACACTCTAGTCAAAGACTGTGTTTTGGCACAGCAACCCTTATAACAATAGACCATTAAAACTCAACTCATGCAAATAGGAAATCTTAATTTAGGGTATCGTCCCGTGTTACTTGCCCCGATGGAAGATGTGACCGACTTAGGCTTTCGTCTACTTTGTCGCCGTTTGGGGGCAACGATGGTGTATAGCGAGTTTGTAGCTGCCGAAGCACTTGTGCGTATGATACCCAGTACACTCAATAAGCTCACGACCTGCGATGAAGAGCGTCCCGTTGTGATACAAATCTATGGGCACGACCCCATAGCAATGCGCGATGCTGCGCAAATCGTAGAAGAGCGTGCTCGTCCCGATATTATTGACATCAACTTTGGTTGCCCCGTGAAACGCGTAGCTTGTAAAGGTGATGGTAAGGCAGCAGGCTCGGGTTTGCTCAAAGACACTCCCCGTATGATAGACATTATGCGTGAGGTGGTAGCTAGTGTCAAAACACCCGTGACGGCTAAAACACGCCTTGGCTGGGACGAGCAAAACAAAATCATTGTAGACCTAGCCGAAGAGATGCAAGATACGGGTATTCAAGCCTTGACTATACATGGCCGTACGCGCTCGCAAATGTATCGTGGTGAGGCCGACTGGACACTTATTGGTGAGGTAAAGCGTAACCCACGCATGCATATTCCTATCATAGGTAATGGCGATATTGAAAGTGGTGAAGATGCTTTGCGAGGGTTTGAGCACTATGGTGTAGATGCTGTCATGGTAGGTCGTGCTACGTTTGGTCGTCCGTGGATTTTTAAGGAAATTCACGATATGCTGCACCCCGATGCTAAGCATGAGGTAGGCGAGTTTTTGACGAGTGATTACCCTGTGATGTCAGCCGACTGGAAACTTGATGTGCTCAAAGAGCAAGTGCGTGAGAGTGTAGCACGCATTGATGAGGTGCGTGGCATTCGCCATGTGCGTCGCCATTTGGCTGCCTCACCTGTGTTTAAGAACATTCCCAACTTTCGCGACCTGCGCATAGCTATGCTACGTGCAGAGACGGTAGAGCGTGTCTTTGCTCTGATTGAAGAGGCACGTCCTATGGTGCGTAGCATACACACCACTGCCGAATAATACCTAAAACGCTGACAACTTATGTCTCAATCCACGCCAAAACCCGCAGTAAAATCTACTCTATACCGCCGTATCCTACGCTGGCTATTATGGCTGGTGGTCACACCATTTGTACTTTTTGCACTATTGACGGTGCTGATTTATTTGCCACCTATACAGCGATGGGCGGTAGATAAGGTGTCGTCTGAGATGGGCGAGCGCCTAGGCCTTGATGTGCGTGTGGGTGATGTGCGACTAAGCTTTCCACTTGACCTTGTACTTAGTGAGGTAGTGACTACTACCAAAGGTGTACCTACCGATACGCTGCTAGCCGTAGATCGTATGGCCGTAGTGGTAGAGGTATGGCCACTTTTAGCGGAGCAACAAGCCAATGTAGAGGGTTTTGCTCTCTATGGTGCTACGGTAAATAGCAAAGACCTTATACCAGATACTGAGCTGCGTGGCTATATCGGCCGTGTAGAAGCCAATGCACGAGGCATTAACTGGGCAGAACAAATTGTAGATTTGCAGCGTGTGCGTCTAGAAAAGACCACTATGCAGGTATTGTTGAGTGATACGGCTAAGGCCGATACTGCTGCCGAGCCTACGCAGTGGCGCATTCGCTTAGGGCAAGCAGATATTCGCCAAACGGCTTTCGACGTGCGTATGCCTCACGATAGTATGCGTATCGCAGCAACGTTGGACATGGCGCAGTTGCGTGAGGGCGATTTTGATTTGGGAAACGCTGTCTATCGCGTCACACACACGTCTCTGCGTAAGAGTAGCTTGCGTTATGATTTGCCTCATGTGGGCAGGGCTACGATAGGTTTTGATGCAGCCCATATAGCGGTAGATAGTCTAGACGTTGCGATAGATAGCATTTATTATAGCAGTTCGGGCGACCTCTCTATGTTACTTAGCCATTTGGCACTGCGTGAGCAGTCGGGCATTCGTGTAGATAGTTTGCGTGCTAAGGTCACGATGGATAGTTTGCGCGTAGCTGTGCCGTACTTTGTGGCTGTATTGCCACAGAGTAGACTAGAAGGCCATTTGCAAAGCACGTTTGCTGCGCTTGAAAGTGGCCGTGGTGGCTTGCTTATGGGCGAGATAAAAGGAGTGTTAGGACGTACAGATTTACTTGACTTGACTCCCCAAGCCAAAACATGGGTGAGTGCATTGCCATCAGTTCCTTTGCATGTGGCAGTAGCTGTACGTGGTAATGTGGATAGTCTGAGGCTTACACGTGTCGAGGCTGGCTGGCCAGGTGTGGCACAACTTGATGTGAGTGGTGGGTTGAGGCAAGTGATGAGTGGAGCTCCACAAGGACAGCTCCGCTTAGGGCTTCGCTTGCATAACACTAAATCTTTACAACCACTATTACAGCAGGCTGGAGCTACTGACGTGGTATTGCCTCATGGGTTGGCAGTGCATGGGCGAGTAGACCTTTTACCGAAGGAAGACTATACATTTGCACTACGCACGATACTACAAGGTGGTAGTTTACAAGTAACGGGTCGTATTAACCCTAGTTCAGAGCATTACGATGCGCGTGTTGCTATGCAGCGTTTCCCAGTAGCACGCTTTATGCCTAGCTTGGCCATGACTCCACTCACAGCTACATGCTCGGTTAAAGGGGCTGGCTTTGACGTGTTTAAGCCTAGTACACGTGTAGCTGTGCAAGCCAACGTGCGTGAGGGAAATATAGCAACGTATCATCTAGCCAACCTCTCAACCGAAGGTACGATTAGCGGAGGAGCGGCTAATATGCGACTAACCCTTACAACACCGCAGCTGATGGCTTCTGCCCAGCTTCGTGCCACACTAGGTGCACGTCTTATTGAAGGGAAGCTGATGGGGCAAGTAGACCATGCAGATTTGCACGCGCTAGGTCTTACGGCTGACACCATGGCTATTGCTACGCAGACACAGCTGAGTTTCTCGCTCGATCGTAAAGGTGTCAATATTGAGGCACAAGGCAGTGTGGAAGACTTACGCATAAGCACACCCAAGCAAACCATGTTGCTTGACGACCTCGCACTACGCCTTGCCACAACCAAAGATACCACTCAGCTACAATGTACTGCGGGCGATCTTGACCTGCAACTCAATGCGCAAGGTGGCTGGGAAAAGCTATCACAGCGTTTGGGTGAGCTGGGTAAAGAGCTTGCACAGCAGCTCGAACGTAAACAGCTTGATCATGAACGCTTGCGCCAGCAGCTGCCACTCGTTAATGTGTTTATGACAGCCGGTAGCCGTAATCCTTTGGCTGCACTTATGGTGCACAATGGACTTGACTTTTCATCGCTGTTCCTCTCACTTGATATAAGCCCGATAGAAGGTATCAATGGTGTGGGACGTATGGACTCACTACGCCGTGGTAGGCTCTTGATAGATGCAGCGCATTTGGCTGTTATTCATGACTCCTCTGGCTTGCGTAGTGAATTGTCAATAGACAATAGCTCACGTCGTAACCCCAATCGATTTACGGCTAACTTACGTGCGAACCTCCTCCCCACAGGGTTTAGCACCGATTTGACCTACCTAGATGCAAAAGGCAAAATGGGTATGATGCTTGGTGTTAAAGCCGAAGTAAGTGACTCGGGGCTACGTGCAACGCTCTATCCTGAGGTTGCTACGGTGGCTTATCGCCAATTTCGAATCAATACCGACAATTATGTTGCTTTGATGCGCGACAAACGTATACTCGCTAATGTAAACTTGCTGGCTGACGACGGTACGAACTTGCGCCTCTTTAATACCGACCGTGAAGATGGTGCTAATGATATAACCGCCTCCATAGCTAAGCTCAACCTAGGCGAGCTCTCGGCCGTAGTGCCTTATATGCCATCGCTCGCAGGAATGCTGTCGGGTGATGTGCATCTTGTGCGCCAAGGTGATGTGGTGTCAGTAGCTTACTCTTTGGGCGTGTCTGAAATGGGGTACGAAGGGGTAGCTTTGGGTAATTTAGGGCTCGATGGTGCGCTTTTCCCACAGCAAGGCGATAAGTATTTAGCCAATGCCGTTATTAGCCGTGATGGACAGCCAGTAGGTAATGCCCTAGGTATGTACGATCAAGCGGCTAGCAGCTTTGATGGCGATATCAGTCTCGAACATTTCCCGCTAGCTATGGTTAACGGCTTTTTAGAGGGTACAGAGGTAGCCTTGGCAGGTACGGCCACAGGTACATTGTCGCTCTCTGGCGCGTTGAGTACACCAAAGATAGATGGAAGTGTCCATACAGACTCGGTACATATACTTTCGCCTACTTATGGACTCAACCTCCGCATGCATGATCGTGCGCTTGACTTTGCCGATAATCGCTTGCAGCTTGATACAGTGAAATTTTATAGCACATCAAGTAATAATCCTTTGGTGCTGAATGGCTATGTGGATATGCGTGACGTGTCTAATGTGTCGCTTAACCTCAAAGTCAAAGCTAATGATTACGCGCTTATAAATACCCCACGTACGAGCAAAAGCACAGTGTTTGGTAAGCTCTTTACTAATGCAGATATTAGTGTTTCGGGCGATATGCGACAGCTGCGTATTATGGGCTTCTTGAATGTATTGGGAGAGAGTAACATAGGTTATGTTATGAGTAATAACAATCTGACCTCTACGGGCAACCTCAAAGATATGGTCACATTCATTAGCTTTGAAGACTCTGTGGCTTCGGTAGAGCCAGAAACCGAAGCAGCTAATATCAACATGACCCTTGGCATCACAATACAGCCTGGTGCTAACGCCTATTGTGACCTTGGCGATGGCGAGAGCTATGTTGATGTAGAGGGAGGAGGACAGCTGTCTTTCAAATACCTCAGTGGAGAGATGATACTTACGGGGCAATACGTTATTGATAATGGTGTGTTAAAATATGCTATGCCTATTATCCCACTAAAAACGTTCAAAGTGCGTCAGGGGTCAAGTGTGACCTTTACTGGCGATGTGATGAACCCCATGCTTGATCTCGTAGCTACCGAGACAGTTAAGGCTAGTGTAGACGATGGTACACCACGTAATGTGGCCTTTAATGTAGGCATCGTTATTTCGCAAACGATGAGTAATCTAGGACTTAACTTTACATTAGACGCCCCCAACGATCTCGCGGTGCAAAATGAGCTGCGTGGTCTAAGTGACGACCAACGTACGAAACTCGCGCTAACGATGCTAGCTACGGGGGTATATATGAGTGATAATAACAATAGCACGTTTAACCCGAATAATGCCCTCAACGCTTTCTTGCAATCAGAAATACAAAATTTGGCGGGTACGGCACTACGCTCAGTAGACATCAGCTTAGGCGTAAATAGTGGTACGGCTAGCGATGGTACGGAGCAAACAGACTATACGTTCCAGTTTGCCAAACGTTTTTGGAACGATCGTTTAGCTGTAATCATAGGTGGTACACTGACAGCAGGCAATAGTACGGTAAAACGTAACAATGCGTTTATTGACAATGTTTCGTTAGAATACCGTCTTGATGCTTCGGGTATGCGTAACGTCACTCTCTTTTACAAACGTGATGAGCAAGACCCACTCGAAGGTGAATACACCGTAATGGGAACGAGTCTTGTTTTGCGTCGTAAGCTAAATCGTTTGAATGAGCTTTTTATTTTCCGAAAAAAGAAACCCGAGGCATCTCTTACAGCACCTGCTGACACTACTACGCTTTAATTTACATGCCATGAAACTTATCCATAGCTTTATAGCTCCATCGTTTGCATTATTACTACTTGCTGTTTATGCCTCGTGCTCTACCACGAGTAGCCTGCGCGAAGACGAGGTGCTTTATACAGGCATCAAGCATATCAGCTACCCTACACAAGCCGATACGGCTAAGATCGAACTAGATGCTGCCACACGTGCCCAGCAAGGTGGAGCCGTTTTGGCCGTAGGCAAGGCAGCTGCTCAGGTAAGCGATGTGCTTTCGGGCAAGGCTGATTTAGGTACCGTGTTTTCTACTGCCGATACACTTGACACCAAGGCACTACATCGTGCTGCACGCCAAGCCCAAAAGCGCCAGCAGCGCAAGGACGCCGCGGCATTAGCCGTAGCGAAAGCTGAGGTAGAGGCTGCCCTTGCCTATGCGCCTAATGGTGCGTTGTTTGGTAGCAGTAGTACGAAGCTGCGTACACCTTTTCCGATGTCGCTATGGATACACAATGCTTTGGCTGACCAAAATACGGGTGTAGGTGGCTGGATAAAGCGCACTTTTGGTAGTCCTCCTGTATTGATTTCTATGGTTAATCCTGAGGTGCGTACGCGTGTTGCGACCAACACGCTACAAAATTATGGCTATTTTCAAGGTAAGGTAAGCCATACGTTATTCCCAACGAAGCAAGGTAAAAAGTCAAGCATTGGGTATACCGTAACCACAGGCCCACTCTATCGTTTTGATACGATTCAATACCGTGGTTTTACGCCTTATCAAGACTCTCTCATCTACATGAGCTTGGGTGAGAGCTATTTGAGTAGGGGGAACGCTTTTAGTGCTTTACAATTGAGCCATGAACGCAGCCGTATCGAAACCCTTTTTCGCAATCACGGCTACTATCACTACAAGGCAGCTCATATCGTCTATGATGCCGATACACTCATGCGTCCCGAGTGGGTACAGCTACGTGTACGGCCCATACAGAGCTTGCCTCAAGCAGCTAATCGCCAGTGGTATATCGGTCACATCACGATTGAGATGATGCGCGATGAGCTAGACCAGCTGACAGACTCCGCTCACTCGCGCAATGGCTATATTACTTATCGTTTTGGTACGGCCAAGATGCCTGTGCGTCCTTTTGTGTGGCGACGTGCACTGGCGTTTCAAAAGGGTGACCGCTATGCGCTCAATGCTTATCGTAGCTCACTCGAAAAACTCAAATTGGCCAACGTCTTTTCAATTCTTGATATTGAGTATACACCGCGAGATTCGGTGAGCGACACACTTGACGTGCGTGTGTTTGCTATTCTTGATAAACCTTATACGGCCGCATTGGAGTTTGGTGCGAAGTATAAGGGCAATCGTCAAATAGGGCCTAGTGCTTCGGTGTCTTTGTCTAAACTCAATAGTTTTCGTGCAGGTGAAACCCTTAACTTCAAGCTGTTTGGTTCATACGAGTGGCAGCTTTCATCGGCACAGTCGCAGCGTGGTACCGCTACGCTCAATTCGTATGAGCTAGGTTCGGAGGCCTCAATTGTCTTTCCACGCTTCCTTGTGCCAGGCTTGCAGCATCGTATGCATCGCTATGCTGCCCAAACCACTTTTTCGGCTACGGTTAATTGGCTCAAACGTTCGAGCTATTATAGCATGATCAACCTCGGTGGTCACATTACTTATACGTGGCAAATGCGCGAAGGCCGTACACGCCACACCCTCTCGCCCTTTTCACTTGACTATTATAGCTTGCTCTCCAAAACATCAACTTTTGATAGTATCATGACAGCTAACCCCACGCTGCGTACGAGTATGACAGACCAGTTTGTACCAGCCATTAGCTATAACTACTTTCGCCAATCACGCCAAGGAGCACGTAATGTACGTTCAGTGCAGTTTTTTGTAAAAGAAGCTGGCTTGCTCTTTGCTGGTCTAAATGCACTTCGTGGCGAGGATTTTAATGCTGTGGGAAAGAAAATTTTAGGCTCTCCCTTTGCGCAATTTATAAAAGCTACTGCTGAATACCGCCAAAACTTTAAACTTACGCACCATCTAAATCTAGCTACACGGGCTTTTGTAGGGGCAGCATATGCCTATGGTAATGCACGTACTGTGCCTTATGCTGAGCAGTTCTATGTAGGTGGGGCAAATAGTATTCGTGGTTTTGCAGCGCGCAGTATAGGGCCAGGTAGTCACCAAAGTCACAGCCCACGTTATGCTTATCTTGACCAGACAGGCGACGTAAAATTAGAAGTCAATGCAGAGTTGCGTTTCCCACTGATGAGCTCACTTTTTGGGGCTGTGTTTCTTGATGCAGGCAATGTGTGGCTATTACGCGAAGACGTTACGCGTCCTGGTAGCCAGTTGACGACTAAAAATCTGCGTCATTTGGCCGTGGGGACTGGTGTTGGGCTACGTTATGACCTTGACTTTCTTGTCTTGCGTCTTGATTTGGGGGCAGGTCTTCATGCACCTTACAATACAGGTCGCTCAGGGTTCTATAATATGCCATCGTTTGGGCGTAGCCTAACGCTTAACTTTGCCATTGGCTATCCATTCTAACACTTGCCACTTTCTAGTCTTTGCTATGCTATGCTTCATTTGCGCCACCTTACACTAGGCTATGCCGATGCTCCTGAACTGTTATCTGACGTTTCTTTGTCGCTAGAAGGTGGGCAGTTGGTGGTTTTAGTTGGGCGTAATGGTGTGGGTAAAAGTACATTGTTGCGGGCTATTGCTGGGCAAGTAAAGCCACGTTATGGCGAGGTGTGGTGGCATGAAACGCGCCTTGATACACGCCTTGATGCTGCTCGTACTGTTTGTCTCATGCCAGCGGGTCGTTTTGCAGCTCCTCACCTTACTATAATAGAGAGTGTAGCTATTTCGCGTACGCCACATCTTAATGTTTGGGGAACATTAAGAGATGCCGATTACCAAATAATCACCCAAGCCATTGCTACTTTGGGGCTAACGAGTCTTGCACATCGTACGCTTGCCACGTTGAGTGATGGAGAATATCAGCGTGCGATGCTTGCCTCTGCTTTAGCTCGCCATACACCCATTGTGCTGTTAGATGAACCAACCGCCTTTTTAGACTATCCGGCCAAAATGCAGATTATGGCACAGCTTGCCGAGTTGGCTATTTCGGAACAACGGCTTATCATCGTCAGTACGCACGATTTACCTGCTGCTTTTGCTCATGCCCATGCTGCCATTCGCTTTACGTCACATGGCCAGATTGCTACCGACGCGTTTGCACTCTGGCATACTGCGGGCTGGGAGCATTTGTTCGTCTGATGTGTTTGTGGCGGTGTTTTGAGCCGCTTTTATCGCGCATTGCTTGTGTTTTTATCGTAGGTGTATTGCTGGTATAGTTGTGTCTTCTTCTACCCGTTTAGGCTAGATTAGTCTTTATTTTCTTATAGAGCTGTTTTTCGGTGGTTAAAAGTTTGGCTATATGCCAAAAATACACTTTCTTTGCATTTGCAAACAGAGCGCTGCCATGTGGCGGTGCTTGCTGTATTTCTACCCTCTCCTTTCACTTATTTATTTCCTATCAATCGCGTGTAACGTTTATGCTACTCACTACTTTGCTTATTGTAATCTTCGTCATTGGCTACGCGGCCATTGCTACGGAGCATAACCTCAAAATTAATAAAACAGCTACGGCACTTTTGATGTGTGTGCTTTGCTGGGTAATTTATATGGCTGGTGTTGAGACTTACTTCCCTGCCTATCGTCCAGACGAGTTTGTGCATCTAGTGCAAGGCCTTGCTCCCGACGCTGTCCGCGAAGCACTCTTAAAACATGCAGGTGGTGAGCTGATTTTACATCACATGGGTGATGTTGCCGAAATTGTATTTTTCCTCATGGGGGCTATGACTATTGTGGAGGTAGTCGATGTCAATGGTGGTTTTAATTTTGTGCGTGATATGCTTACTACTAGCAGCAAGCGTAGCCTATTGTGGCGCTTGGCTTTACTCACCTTCTTCCTCTCGGCTATTCTAGATAATTTAACCACGACTATCGTGATGATTATGGTGATGGGTAAGCTCGTCAATAATCAAAAAGATCGTTGGATGTATACGGGTATTATTGTGCTCTCTGCCAATAGTGGTGGTGCTTTCTCGCCCATAGGCGACGTCACTACTATTATGCTTTGGATACGTGGCATGCTCTCTACCGAGGGAGTTGTTGGCTGGCTTTTCTTGCCTTCGTTCGTTTCTATGCTTGTGCCAGCTATCATCATGCATGCACAGATGAAAGGCAAACTCGATGTTGCTAAAAATCATGTTGTCGTAGGTCAAGATGGCCACGCGATGCCTAAGGTGTTAGCTTCGCGTTATAGCAAAATTATTTTTATCGTAGGTGTAGGTGGCCTTATCTTTGTTCCTTTCTTTCGTGCATTAACAGGTTTACCACCTTTTATGGGTATACTTTTGGTATTTGGCTTGTTGTGGGCTATCATTGAGTTTGGCTTAAAGAAGAAGGGGCATGTACAGGGCTGTGATGATGTGCGTGTCAATAATATTATGCGTCGTATAGACCTCTCTACACTTCTTTTTTTCTTAGGTATTCTCATGGCCGTATCGGCTATTCAAGAAACGGGTTTACTACGTCATGTGGGTGAGTGGCTTGACGATAGTACAGGTGGCAATACCTATGTGATAACTGGCGCTATAGGTGCACTTTCGGCTGTGGTAGACAATGTGCCGCTTGTGGCTAGCTGCATGGCTATGTATGATATTGCGCCTGCTACCGATGTTGCTAATGCCATCTTTGCCGTAGATGGTCAGTTTTGGCTACTTTTAGCTTATTGTGCAGGAGTGGGCGGTTCTATGCTCATTATCGGTAGTGCAGCAGGTGTAGTAGCTATGGGTATTGAGAAAATTACGTTTGGCTGGTGGATTAAGCACATTACGCTTTTAGCAGCCACAGGCTATCTCTCGGGTATTGCTTGTTATTGGGTTATAGAGCAACTCCTTCACTAGGCATTGGTGCCAAATAAATGATTGCTTCGGGCAAGCCAGCTAGTATGCTAGGGCTTGCCCGAAATACATTGAGGTGTCTGAGTCTGTGTGAGCTAAAAATAATCTATCACAGGTGTGTTTTTCAGAAAAAATACGTAACTTTGTACCTATCATACCAATAGTGGATAGATTTGGCTGCTTGCAACCACTCGAAAAAATGCTAAAACGACAATGGTGATTATACTCGCTAGTAATTTTACCGTTTATAGATTAGCTTTTTGTGTTTTGCTTGCCGACTTTCTACGCTATTGCGTGGTGGGTCGCTCTTTTTGTTTTAGACGCACCATATATCTCTCATATCGTAATACAATTAGCATTCTATGGCTTACTTATTTACATCTGAATCTGTATCCGAAGGCCACCCCGATAAGGTAGCCGATCAAATCTCTGATGCTGTCCTTGACGAGTTGCTCGCTTTTGATCCCACCTCTAAGGTAGCTTGCGAAACCCTTGTGACCACAGGGCAAGTTATCGTTGCAGGCGAGGTTAAAAGCCGTACTTATGTAGACTTGCAAGAAGTCGCACGACGCACCATTAGCCGTATAGGCTACACTAAGGCGGAATATAAATTTGAGGCCGAAAGTTGTGGCGTGCTCAATGCTATTCATGAGCAGAGTGCCGACATAAATCGAGGTGTAGAGCGTGCTAGTGCTGAGGATCAAGGTGCAGGCGATCAAGGCATCATGTTTGGCTATGCTACTAACGAGACAAACACCTATTTGCCCCTTTCACTCTCGCTCTCTCACGATATTCTTGCTGTGCTTGCTGATATCCGTCGTGAAGGTCAAGTGATGACTTATCTACGCCCCGATAGCAAAAGTCAAGTAACTGTGCGCTATGGTGATAATGGTAAGGCAGAGGCGATTGATACCATCGTGGTAAGTACACAGCACGATGAGTTCATTACCGCTGAGCAAGCAGGTGACCAAGCAGAGGCCGATGCACAAATGTTAGCGCAAATTCGCGAAGATGTTATTAACATACTCATGCCACGTGTGTTGCGTGAGCGTGTGCAGAGTGATAGTGTGCGTGCGCTCTTTGAGCAAAGCACCATTACCTATCATGTAAATCCTACGGGTAAGTTTGTTATCGGTGGGCCACATGGCGATACTGGGCTAACTGGTCGCAAAATAATCGTAGATACTTATGGCGGACGTGGTGGCCATGGTGGTGGGGCATTTTCGGGAAAAGACCCCTCAAAGGTAGACCGCTCGGCAGCTTATGCAGCTCGTCATATAGCTAAGAATATGGTGGCTGCTGGCGTGGCCGACGAGATGCTCGTGCAGCTGAGCTATGCTATTGGTGTGGCACAGCCCATCAGTATTTTTGTCGATACTTATGGCACAAGTCATGTGAGCGAAACCGATGCCGAAATCGCACAGCACATCATGCGCCTGTTCGATTTGCGTCCTTATGCCATTGAGCAACGTCTCAAACTTCGCCTACCTATCTACGAAGAAACGGCTGCTTATGGTCACATGGGACGTGAGCCAAAAACCATTACTAAAACCTTTGACAACCGCTACGAAGGTCGTAAGGATATTGAGGTGGAACTCTTTACTTGGGAAAAGTTAGACTATCAAGATCGTATCCGCCAAGCCTTTGGCCTCAATGCTTAAAATACACTTTGCTTATGACGACTGCATTACAAAGCGCAGCCATAGCTCATGTTACTGCACCTCGAGGACATGTGTGCGTTTATGCCGCTTCTAGTGGTCAAGTAAGTCAACACTACGTGCAGGCTGCCTACGAGCTGGGTAGCCTACTCGTAGCTGCAGGGTATGGGCTTGTCAATGGGGCAGGCCGCACAGGGCTTATGGCTGCAACGACTGATGGCGTGCTAGCAACAGGAGGGCATGCTGTGGGTATTATCCCACAATTTATGATAGAGCATGGCTGGGGACGTACCGATATGAGCCACACTATTGTAACCCCCGATATGCATAGCCGTAAGCAGACTATGGCAAACTTATCTGTGGGCTGTATAGCATTGCCCGGTGGTGTAGGTACACTCGAAGAGCTGTTAGAGATTATCACCTGGAAACAACTCGGCCTATTCGACCGCCCCATTGTGATACTCAATAGTGAGGGGTTTTACGACCCTTTGCTTGCCATGCTTCACCGCTTGGTAGACGAGCAGATGATGCGCCCCATGCACACCAACCTTTGGTGTGTTGCTGCTACCCCCCAAGAGGCCGTAGCTTTACTTGCTAGTACGCCTACTTGGGATATCACACAGAGCAAATTTGCCGCTATGTAATTGTGTTTTATAGCTTTTGTCATGTTATCCATACGCCCACTATTGCTTTCTACGGATAGTTTATCAACGTCTGTACGCACGGCCGATGAGGCTGTGAGCGACAGTTTAGCTCTCCCTATACTCAAGCTAGCTACGCCAGTGGTCGTGCCGCCCCCAAGCTACCTCACGAGGCAACATACAGCTACACCCAAGCAGGCCTATATTCCGCCACAGCTTGATAGTGTGGCCGATAGCCCTGTTTGGTCGCTTACAGAGGCCGCTAAGCTCTTAGGTGTTAAGCATGTGGGTGTAGTTCAAGCCGATGTACCAGGCCGTTTGCTAGGATATAGCCTACGTACAGATAGCTGGGTGGCTGGTGCGCTTCTACTTACGTTTTTTCTTGCGGCATATACCATTACACGCTCACGGCGCTTCTTACGTCAGCAGTTTAAGGATTTTTTTCGTTTGCGTCGGCATACCAACTTGTTTGCTAATGCTGCTGACCATCAGTCGTCAAGTTGGTTTTATTTGCTTACGTTATATAGCTTAGTGGTGACGCTCATTTACTTTGATTATATGGCCACACAGCGGCCTGAGCGTCTCGAACAAGCCTCTCCCTATGCTTTTATGGGGGTGAGTGTAGCCGTGGCCTTTACTTACAATGTGCTTAAACAAGGTCTGTATGCCTGGGTGGGGCACACGTTTTTTGAGCAAGAGCAACGGCAGCAGTGGAGTAGGGCATTTGCTCTGTCGCTGTCGGTCGAGGCTATGCTGCTATTTGTGTTGCTTTTGCTTACTATGTATGCCGTTTTGGCACATGAGGTAGCTCAGTTCGTTTTGATGGCTGCCATAGGGCTTGTGTGGGTCATTCGGTGGTATAAGCAGCAGGCTATCTTCTTTGGTTATTCGTTTGGCTATGTCCACGGAATTTTGTACTTTTGCACCCTAGAAGTAATGCCCCTTATGGCCTTGTGGTACAGTTTGCAGGCTGCTGAGGCTTTTGCAGTGGCTTATCTCTGATACCGACTAGCTAAACGCTCCCTCGGAGCTTTGAAACTTCACAAGGCCACTGGCCGCGCAAGATGATAAAGATACTTATTTCACAACAAGCCCCTACTACACCCAAGTCACCTTATTATGACCTGCGCGATAAGCATGGTGTAGAGATGGTCTTTCAACCTTTAATAGCCGTAGAGCGTGTATCTACGCGTGAATTTCGTGATCAACGCATCAATATTGCAGACTTTTCGGCCGTAGTGTTTACATCGCGTCAAGCCATAGACCACTTCTTTGCTCTTTGCAAGGAAATACGCTATACCGTACCCGATGATATGAAGTACTTTACGAAGAATGAGACTATCTCGCTCTATATTCAAAAGTACGTGCAATATCGCAAACGTAAGGTGTTTTTTAGCAAAAATGGTACGATGGACGAGCTGTATGCCTTAATGGTGAAGCACAAGAACGAGCGCTATCTCGTCCCACAAAGTACAGTGAGCTCTACCGAAGTGCCCGATGCTATGAAAGTACGCCAGCTAGACTTTGCAACCTCTGTAATGTATCGTACCGTCACGACACAATGGCCCAAGGATTTGGTGTTCGACTTCGACCTCGTGGTAGCTTTTACGCCTACTGGAGTGAAAGGCTTATTGGAAAATGTACCCGATATAGGTAAGATGAAGAAAGTAAAGCTAGGTGCTTTTGGTGCAGGCACTGCCAAAGCCTACGAAGATTATGGCCTCAAACCTGTACTCATTGCTCCCACACCACAGCAGCCAAGCATCATTGAGGCACTTGACCAATACGTAGCCAAGGCTGTAAAAGCTGCTAAGGCAGCCAAAACAAAAGCTGCCAAAGCCGCTAAAATAGCTGACTAAACACGATGAGCAGATACATCAAGTAGCGCAAACTCACGCTTAGCGTGGGTCTGCGCTACTTGACTATATAGTATAGTTCGGGCTAATACTTTGTCCGCAGTCCTCAAATGCTTGTCTGAGGACTGCGGACAAACGTTTGAAGACGGCGAGCAAATGTCTAGAAACAGCCGACGCGACTTTAAGCTAAACTATGCTCTCCCCTGCCCAAGCTAGCTTGGGCAGGGGAGAGCATGTAAAAAATAGGTAGCCCGATATTAAGGCTGTACTTTAAGTGTGATGCTACCAGCCTTGATGATGTAAGGTGTATGGTGTGTCGGTAGCATTGTGGTAAAGTGGTTGCTAGCAATTAATGTATGGCTTACTAAGCGACCATCGAGCGTATAGATACTGAGGGTGTGGCCAGCTAAGTCAATGGCAGTAAGCTCTCCTGCGGCTACGTGGAGCGCACCCTGTGCTGTGGCCGAGCTAATGCTCGTAGGTGTGTCTGTTACGCTTACGGCAAAGGCTGTATAGCTCTTGAAGCCACTATTGCTAGCCATGATGGTTACTTGTGTCTCACCAACGGCTTGTGGTGTGAGGCTAAGTGTGCGACCAGTCAGGGCAGTAGTCACGATATTGGCATCTGCTGTGCTAGCTGTAAATGTGGTGGCTATATCGTAGCTATCAGCATCGGTAGCAGTGAGGGTTAGAGTCGTGTCTGGGCGACCTAGTGTGAGCGACTGCGCTGCGATTGGAGTGAGTGTGGGCGCATAGCTGTCGGTAAAGACGATATGAGCAGGAAACCAATAGTGCGGCTCAAAGGCTGTGCGTGCGACTACCTCGCCTTCGGGGCTTAGCTCCACGAGGTTGTATTGCTTGCTACCGTAGTCGCTAAACTCGGTGTAGAAGATGTGGTCGTCGGCTGGGCGTAGGCGTATGGCTGCGCCATAAATGCTTTTTAATCCCCCTAGGGTGCTGACGTTGGCTAGGAGTATGGCTTCGGGGGTTTCGGCTGTCAAGTCTATCTTGTAGATAGCGTTGGCACTCCAACCACTTTGGGCAGCGGCATAGTAGAGGGTATTGGCTTGATTACCTGCAAAGAACGTACCTGCATTCCAGGCAAAGCTACTGTTGGGCATAGATGTAGCTAGGGCGATGCTATCGCCTACTTCGAGTGTCGTGGGGTCGTAGCTTTGTAGTAGTTTGTCTGCTGCGATGACCCATACACGGCCATCTTTGCTCTGCGCAAATCCGCGGCCTTTAAATGTCTTGACAATGCTGTGTGTGGCAGGGTCTAGCACGATAATGTTATTGTCTTTGACGTGATGTACAAAGGCGTATGCACCGAAGCGTTGCACGAGACCCACCTCACCACTGATGCCTGCAATGGCTTGGCCAAATGTGTTGGTCGTGAGGTCGAAAGCCAACAAGCCTTTGCTTGTGCTAACATAGGCTAGCGTGTCGTTGATAGCAGCAAATGCACGGCCATCGCCACCATCGCTTAGGCTAGGAAAGGTGTCGATGGGGGTCATTGTAGCAGCATTGAGCACGGTAAGACGATTGCCTTGGCCAGCCTGTTTGCTCATGAGGTAGAGGCGGCCTGCGTGGAGTGTGGCGTATTGTGTAGTAATGCCTAGC
Organism: Bacteroidales bacterium; assembly: GCA_030528715.1. Lineage (GTDB taxonomy): Bacteria > Bacteroidota > Bacteroidia > Bacteroidales > Bacteroidaceae > Alloprevotella. Next base: position 57,807 of record JAUMYJ010000003.1, read on the forward strand.
AAATGTGGGGTTATAGTGTCGTGTATGTTGTGAGCAATGGTGCGTGTCGTAGCATCGTAGAAATTGATACTGCCGAGCTTTTTGCCAAACCAGTCCTCGTTTACGATGTATACGCCCTCCATGAAAGTGGGTGTCTTGGGTGCAGGCGTGTAGCTTGTGAGTGTAAATGGGTCGCTCCACGTTTGATAAGTCCATACATCAATCGCACCATTGGTGAGCTTTCTGCTGCTAGCTCCTACGGGTGACGATTGTAGTGCTGCGCCTGCTGTTCCGCTGTGGTAGGCCAGGTATCGCCCTGTAGTGCCATCGTAGCCACCGCGGTAGTGATCGGTAGTGTCGGCGGTAGTAGATGCACCTGCTTTGGCATACACATTCCAACCGAGTGGGTGGTGTAGTGTGATGCCTAGGCTTGTCACGGCTTGGCTAGCATCTCCATTGCGGTCGTAGCCTAGGCCTTCTAAGTAAAGGCCAAAGGCGCTAAGGCTTACGCGAGCATAGAGGCGTGGGTCTGCCTTGACGATGGCTTCTAGCATATCAGCACCAGAGGGCTGCTGTGTGGCATCAAAACGATAGCCCCACACTAGGGTGTCGGTGGCTAGTCCATCGTTCCATGCTAAGACGAGTGCAGCAGAGTCTGGCCCACTACCTACCCAGCAGGCTACGCGTGGGAAGGCCAATGGTGTACTGCCACTACGTGTTGTTGTTTGTGCAGCTTTGCGCTGCCAGCGTAGTAGTTGTGCTAGGGTGGGCGTTTGAGCCGTAGTAGTTATAGCCACTAGGCACATGAGGAAAAGGGAGTAAAGTTGCTTCATATGATTAAAAGGAGTTGTTGATAAAAAGTGCTTCGAGTGCTAGGTTAAAGAGTCGGGCTATGGGCTAGGTTATATTACGGATAGCGGCTCTCGACATAAGCGATTTCGGTAGAGACCTCGCCTAGCCAACCTACTTGTTGGTTAGTGGCGGTATAGATGCGTACAAAGTCAATATGAGTAAGGTGTACACGACGCCCCGTGTCATCGGTAGCCCAATCAATGTCAAAGTAAGCTACGCCAGGTGTATTGTCTACATAAGTACCTGCGAGTGTAGGTAGCACCCAATAGGGTGCCTCTGGTGTGCCACGATTGGTGGCTAGTGCTGGAAGGTGTGTGCCACTAAGGCTATACGGCACAGCGGGTAGCCATAGTGGCCAATAGCTTTGGCTGTGATATGCATTACGATAGATGTAGCCCGTGCGCCCTTGATTGTCTGCCCAAGGGATACTAGCTGCGCTGGGAGTATAGGTGATGGTGTAGTGTGGTGTAGTGCTAGCAGCTTTGTGAGAAGTGCTTTGAAGCTCGTACCATTCGTCGGGGTCGGGACGGCCATTGCCATTGTGATCTACGCCCACTTGCACGATGCCTGCTTCGCTCGAACCCTCAAAGGCATTGCCTGTAATGGCTAGCTCGGCAGTGTCTATACGATTGACTACACGATGGTCAAATCCTAGCGTTACACTGCCACCAAAGCCCCCTAGCGTAATGAGTGTGCGGTCGCGTAGTGCAGCAAGCACACGTGTGTGAATGCTATCCAAAGGCTCGTCAGCGTATGCCAATGGTAGTTTGTTTACAAACTGTCCTGGTGCTGGTGTATAGTCAAACAGACGTGTGGGTAAGCCATCACGGCTAGGAGCTTTCTCGTCTTTTGGGTTTGTCGTAGTGTTATCAAAGTGTGGCACAAAGCAAAAGTGTGCGGGAATATCGCCCGTAGTGGCTTGCCATAGCAGTGTGCCATCGGGCTGATAGGCTCGTAGTGTGCCGTTAGAGACGTAGTTGGTAGCATCGGCGATGTAGATGTGCCCCCAATCGGGGTGCACTGCAATACCATAGGGCTGTTGCCATGTGCGCTCAATGTGGGCCGAGAATAGTGGCTGGCGTACGATACGCTGTGTGCGGGTATTAAAAAGTGCAGTAGTGCGCGTATAGTTTCCTGTGTTTTCGTGATAGGTGTTACCTATAATGTAGAGACTATCTCCTGCTAGCCACCAGCTGCTGACGGCTTGTGCAATGGTGTCGGCCACAACAAAGGTGGCAGGGTCTATACGAAAGAAGCGCGAGGGTAGTTGGCCATAGTCGCCACGACTAGATACATAGAGTTGCCCCGAAGGTGTGGCTAACACGTGGTGTAGGTTTGGGGCTACATGGAGTGTAGCTTCTACGTTGAGTGTTGTTAGGTCTAGACGCATGAGGCGTGTGTCGTAGTGTGGCTTACGGTAACCGCCAGAGTTGGCCACGTAGAGCTTGCCTCCGAGTACGGCTAGGCCATCGGGCTGATAGCCTACCGTAGCGCGGCGTGTAATGCTTAGCGTTATGGTATCTATTTCGATGACTTGTCCGAGCGTATTATTCTGCGTGAGGTCTATGGGGCCAGCATAGCTCGTGGCATAGATTTTTCCACCATAGCTAGCTAGGTGGCGCACATTTTGTACATGTACCTGCCCTAAGTGTTTGCCAGTGGTTGCCTCCATGACCTCAATGAGATGTGAGGCATTGACGGCTATGTAGAGCTTGCTGCCATAGCGTAGGATAGCATTGCCTACATCGCCTAGGGCAAAGGCTACAGAGGGGTTGCGTGTGGGGAAAATATTGCGGTGGTATTTTCCTGTGGTGAGGTCTGCAAAGTCTAGTGTGGCTTTATTGCTTCCCATGTTGCCTTCGTTGAGGAGGTAGAAGCCTGCTACTGAAGAGGTCGTGCTGGCTGGTGTGATGGGTGTCACTACTTCGGGTACGAGTAGCTCATCGTCGCCACGGCAGGCTGTGGCAGTGACGAGTATGAGGAGTAATAGAAGGCGAATGAGTGTAGGCATGGTTATAGTGTGTGTTGTAGGGTAAGGCGTAGGTTAGTGCCAGGTAGTGGGTAGCCTTTGACGATTTCGTAGCGTTGGTTGAAGAGGTTGTTGATTTCGACCGTAGCACGCCAGCGGTGCCTATTGTAGCCGAGGGATAGGTCTGTGGTGTACCAAGCTGGTACGAAATTGTCGGCTATGTTGGCTTGCTGGTCGTAGCGTGTGCCGGTGTAGATATAGGTCATGCTAGCCCACCATGCCCCTTTTGAGAGGTATAGTGTTGCTGTGGCTGCATGGCGTGGGATATAGGCGATTTGGTGTTTGTAATAGATGGTGCTAGGGCTAGTACGGTCGGTAGCATGTTGATAGGTGTAGCTTAGGCGTAGCTGTGGCTGCCAACCTTGCATGCTGTGTGTAGGTGTGAGGGTGGCACGTGCTTCGCTGCCGAAAATACGTACACGGCCTAGGTTCATCATTGTCCAGCGAAATTGATTACTAGTGGGTACGGCTACGATTTTGTCACTCACGTAATGTAGGTAGGTGTCGGCTGAGAGCTCTGCTTTCAGCCAGCCTTTATGTCTGTGGTAATCTGCTCCTATACTCCATTGTTTGGTATGCTCTACCTGTAAATTACTATTGCCAATCTCGGCATAATAGAGATCGTTGAGCGTTGGTAGGCGGTAGCTTTGCTTGGCTAAGGCGCGTAGTGTGAGGTAAGGTGTGGCTTGATAGGCTAGTGCTATGGCACCACTAGTGCGCGTGTGCGTGCCACGTTGAGGTGTAGCTATGGCTGTATGGTCTTTTACAAAGCCATAAGTTGTGTGTAGGTCGGCCGTCAAGTGTGCATAGTGGTAGCGATAGGCTAGTGCAGCTACGTAGTGCTGTCGTATAGGGCGGGCGAAGCCTGCCATGTTGCTACGTAGCACGTTTATACGGCCATCTAAACCTATTGTAAGTGTGTGCTCTGCTGCTGTGTGCCATTGCCTGCGTAGTAGTGCCGAGGTGTAGGCTTCGCTTTGGCGATAGCGGTTGTCTACATGCATCACTCCGCCTTCGCGTTCGGGGTCGGTGCGGTAGCGTAGGTAGTCGTGTGCTAGTCGTATGATGCTATGCCATGTCCAAGCGTTGGATAGGGTGTGGCGATAGGTGGCTTGTAGGGCGAGGTTGGTGTCCCATTGGCGGTCGGCATGGGTAGGTAGTCCACGCACCACTGCACCTGGTAATCCTCGTGCGGAAGTGTAGAGGTAGGCTTTGGTGGTAAGGGAGCGGTTAGGGTTGCTGTCGAGGTAGTAATTGATTTCGGCACGCAGGTGGCGTACGTCGCCATTGTGACGTACGCCAGTGGTGTCGTTGGCTGTGCTGCCATTGGGTGCTGCCACGCGGTAGCGATAGCCGTAGCGTCCCGAGGTAGTAAGCCCAGCAACGCTGACGAGCCAACGCGCCTGTTTAGAGAGCTGCTCCGCATAGCGTAACTGCCCGATGTAGGTGTCAAAGCTTGCGATGCTTGTACTAAGCTGCCACCAGCGGCGTTGCTGTGTTGTAAATTGAGGCTTACGGCTATGTAGCTGTACCATGGCCGCGGCGAGTAAGCTACTAGCCGAGGTCATTTGTGTGGCATCTGTGTGCTGGCTTAGGGCTACGGCTTCGAGGTCGTCAAGGGCAAAGCGTCCGAGGTCTATCTGTCCGTTTTGGGCATTGTGTAAGGCTACGCCATCAAGTGTCACGGCCGTGTGGTGTGTGCCAAGGCTACGTACATTGACTGTTTTGAGTCCGCCTATGCCTCCATAGTCTTTGATTTGTAAGCCTGTAAAGTGGCGTAAAGCATCAGCCACACCTAGCCCCGATACCCGATGTAGTGCATCGCCTTGCAACACTTGCAGTGGTGCTACCCTAGTACTTCGCACGAGGCGTAGCTGCCCGATGGTTTCGGCCGTGGCGAGGGCTATGGTGTCACTTTGTGCATACGTTGTTAAGGCGTATCCTAGCCCTATGGCCAAGATACACCACACCCTATGGGTCACCCAAATGTGTGTGATAAGTAGCTTCAATTATAAAACTTCATTAAGCCCACCCTGACGCGGAGCGGAAACACAATGTAACAAACTAGGGCAGGTATTCTGGCTTGTCCCTTGGCGGTTGTAGTGGCGTGTACGTTAGCTAGTCCAACCAAAGGCATACAGTAGCGCGACTGCTGGGGCTTCGAACCCCATTCCCCTATTAAGAAGTATGCTTAGAGCCTCGCTCCAAACAATACTTCACCATAGCTGATGCAAAGATAAGCATTTTTTTTGTACTGTTTCTCGATACATGTGTGCCGAGTCACGGCACACATGTATCACGACATGGTACATACGTTTCCAAACATGGTACAATGTTTTAGCTTTAATCTAGCAGGAGTAAGCCTTAGTACTGGCTGTGGACTAACGAAGGCAGTAGCTTCTTAAATAACGCTAACGTAAGATAAGTAGCACGCTACCTATCGGCCGAAATGTGTACCTTTGCACCTGGATATACAATATTATAATATAGACATAACAATACTCATGCAATACTCAGACTTTGAGATAATGGCACCTGTGGGCTCACCAGAAGCATTAGCAGCAGCTTTGCAGGCCGGAGCTGACTCGGTGTATTTTGGCATCGAGGGGCTTAATATGCGTGCGCACTCAGCCGCCAAATTTACCATTGACGACCTACATCGCATTGCCCAAATGTGCGATGCACAGGGTGTAAAGAGCTACCTTACGGTCAATACCATCATTTACGACGACGATTTACCCCTCATGCGCCGTATCTGTGATGCGGCTAAGGCCGCAGGTATTTCGGCTGTCATCGCAGCCGACGTGGCTGTGCTGGGTTATTGCCATAGTATAGGGCAAGAGGTACACCTCTCAACGCAGCTTAACATTACTAACGTTGAGGCACTGAAATTTTATGCCCAGTTTGCCGATGTTGTAGTGTTAGCACGAGAGTTGCACATGGATCAAGTGGCAGTAATTTATGAGGCTATTCAGCGCGAACAAATCAAAGGCCCTGCGGGTGAGCTGGTACGTATTGAGATGTTTTGTCATGGTGCGCTGTGTATGGCGGTAAGTGGCAAATGCTACCTCAGTCTTGATAATCAAGGCTCATCGGCCAATCGTGGTGCCTGCATGCAGCAGTGCCGCCGTGCCTACATCGTGACCGACAAGCAGACAGGTACCGAGCTTGAAATAGATAACGAATACATCATGAGCCCCAAAGATTTGAAGACGATAGGCTTCTTGGATCGTATGATGAAGTCGGGCGTGCGTGTGTTCAAAATCGAAGGTCGTGCACGTAGTGCTGAGTATGTGTATTTGGCTGTCAAATGCTATAAAGAGGCTGTTAAGGCGGTAGTTGATGGTACGTTTACCAAGGACAAAGTGGCCGAGTGGGACAAGCAGCTAGCTACGGTGTTTAATCGTGGCTTCTGGGACGGCTACTATCAAGGTCAAAAGCTGGGAGAGTGGACTAAAGAATATGGCTCATCGGCTACCGAGAAAAAAGTATATGTGGGCAAGGGAAGCAAGTATTTTGGTAAGCTAGGTGTTGGCGAGTTCTTGATAGAAGCTGGTGAGGTTAATCAAGGTGACAAGCTCTTGCTCGTAGGTCCTACTACGGGGGTTATCATCTTTACCGCAGACGAAATACGCTACGACATGCAAGTCGTAAATAAGGCTACCAAGGGGCAGCGCATCTCTATAAAAGTAGGGCAAAAGGTGCGTGAAAGCGATAAACTCTATAAGCTCATTCCTAGTAAATATGCCAATCAGTATCCAGAGGCCGAAGATTATATACCCGAGGAGGCTGCCGCTGCACCATACTAGAAGTCTTGGCAGTATAAGCCTACTACCCCAACCTCACTTGATAGCACAAGCGACACGCTGCCCTCACGCGAAAGACGTGAGGGCAGCGTGTCGCTGATATATTATTATGAAAAATGTGGGCTATCTCCCGACACCCCACATCTCAATTAACCTTAATATCTAATACTATGAAAAACACGTGGCAAATTTAGTGACTTCTATCGTAGTAACCAAATTTTTGAGTGAGAAAATGCCGTGGCGACTTTGTTTTTATGTATTTTACACATTACACATTCGTGAGGGGTGGCTGCTGAACTTTCTTGCGTTTAGTTAATAACTTGTATGGTTGTAAGCTTGGCCTAGGTGTGTTGTGGTGTGTAAAGTGGTATGTCACCTGCTGTGCAAAGCAATAAAGATATGGTGTAAAATGGCATTTTTTGCTCATAAAATTTGGTGCATAATAAATATATCGCTATATTTGCGGTTACAATTAGGTTTCATCTTGCCGTGTGTTATGCATTTTGTAGCCTTGTGAATGTGTAGTAAAATCAATAATTTTATACTAAATCTTTAACAGTAAATAACTTAGTGCTTATGAAAAAAGCTAATTACGCTCTGTCTGCACTGCTGTTAGCCGCTGCTGCTTCGCCAGCCCTTGCTGTAGATATCTACAAGAAAGGTGCTGTGGTAAGTCAGCTTGCAGCTGGTCAAGAAGTGATCATTCAGCCTGCTACTTCAGAGGCTGGCAGCGAGAATGTGCGCTACATTTCGGGCTCTACGGTAACGGCTGTGCCTGTAGATAGCTCGGTGTATATCGTAGAGGCCTCAGATGCTAGTGTGTCTGGTGTGCCTGCGTTCTATTTCAAAAACCGTGCTACGGGTAAGTATCTGGCTAAACCTAGCAAGTTTACGTCTATCTTGTTTGAAGAGCACGCCTATGCAGGTCATGTGTTGCAGCACACTACCGATAAGGCCGAGGCTATCGCTTGGGCAGCTGGTCCAGTAGATACGGTAACTACGACAAGTCCTTTCTACCTCGCAATTAATAAGAATTGGGTCAATGCTGCAGATACTACTCGGGGGCGTCGTAACGATGTGTTTTATGCACCTTATAAGGCCGATCCTGAAAATACTAAGGTAGTGGTGTCTGCCAATACCAAAATTACGTCTAATACGATTGACTACCTTTATCTTTCGGCTTATTGGGGTGGCAGTGCACCTGTACTCTCGCGCTATAAAGATACGAACATTGCCCTCTTCTATGAGGTCAATGGCTTAGATGGTCAGGCCATGCTTGATGCAGCCTTTAACCTCTTCCCTTCTGGCCGTGGTACAGATATTGCTACGGCTTTCCCCGTAGGTGATGCCATAGGTCAGTATAGCGACCAAGAGGCTATTGGCCTACTCTCTGCTGCTTGGGGAGCTGCTTTCACTATCGAAGCACCCGACCAAGGTACAAATGAAGAAAAGATTGAGGCTGCTCGCAACCTTGAAGCTGCTTTTAAGGCCGTAGAGGCTACCAAAGTGCCTTTGGCCGAAGGGGTATACCGCATTAAGGGGCTTGGTCGTGCAGCCGACTCGTACATGTACGACACTTACAAAGGTACCGATACCTCAATGTACGTGAAGCGCGAAGTACCTGCCGAAGAGCGTGACTACGACTTCTATTACTATCGCATCGCTCGCACAGAGAACGGACGCTTTACGCTCCAAAACGTGCGCTCAGGCCGCTACGCTAAGGGTGTCAATCAGGTTTATAAGTATAGTGTGTCGTCAACCGATGTGCAAGCTACGTTTGAAATCAAGCCAAGCCAAGGGGTAGCCAATGCCTATACGCTGCGCTCAAGTTTCACCAATGCGAATAACTATGTGTTCCACCTCTCAGGTGAGTACAATGTGGTAATTTGGCATGAAAATACTGGCTCTACGGTGAATGCATCACTCTGGGAGCTTGAAAAGATCGATGAGGCTACACTCGAGGCTTCTAAGGCTAAGACCGATGCCTATATCGAAGACATCCTTTCACGTGGCGAAGCCGTAGACAGCTTGGTACTTTACTACAATAGTGCTGTGCGAGCCATCGACCGCTCACGCATCTTTACTTCAAATGCTACCGAAAACCCCACTGAAAACAACGATGAAGTGCCTTTCAAAGCTTGGAGTAATGCTGGCCACAACGAGCTTTCAGGCGAAACAGATGGTGCTGGTGAAGCCGCTTTGAATGACAACGACTTGACCAACTTCTTCCACTCACTATGGAAGGCTGCACATGCCGAAAAGGTCGTAGGTCCTTTCCACAACTTCTACATCGACTTTGGTGATGGCCAAGCTAAGAGCAACTTCGTGTTGAAGCTCTTCCGTCGTCCTCAAACGGGTAACAATAACCCAAGAGTGATGGAAGTGTATGGTACAAATGATACAACCGAGATACACAACGAAGCTACTTGGACACACGTAGCCTCACTGGCCAACTTGTTTGTAGATGCTGCTGACTCGGCTGCTGTAACTGGTGGTATCTCATCAGCCACGCCTTACCGCTTCTATCGCTTTGACATAACGCGTACTGTTAATGGTGCTAATGTAGATGGTAAACCTTTCTTCGCACTAGCTGAAATCAATGCTCACGAGGCACAATACAACGCAGCTGCTTCACAGTTTAGCAAGATTGCTAATGCAGAAGCCCTCGATGCCGCTGTTAAGGCAGCGCGTGCTCAGGTGTATGGCCCACAAACTGGCTTCACGGCCGAAGTATTCAACACACTCCGTGCAGAGTACAACAAGTTTATGGCCGACTACTCAGACCTCGCTGCTGTAACTACTGCCTATAATACGGCCATGATAACCTACAATGGATCAGAAGAGAGCGAGCAAGAGCGTCCTGGTTACTTCCCAACGGGTACACGCGAAACGTTTAAGACCGCTATCGACAATGCACGCAATGGCGTTGACGAAACCTCTACAACCGAGCAATACAAGGCTGCTATCGCTGCCATCAACGAAGCCCTTGAAACCTTCCGCCGTGGCCTCTATGTGCCTAAAGTAGGTCAGCTCTACAAGATCCGTAGCAAGTCGCCCAACACAACGTTTGCTCATACACCACGTAATAGCTACATCAAGGCCGACATAGAGCCAAGTGGCTTAAATGCTCGATGGACGGGTAACGACACGACCAACCTCGAAAATGGTTATCTCAACGATGTCGTAGACGGTCGCAATGAGTTCTTCTGGCAGCTCGTAGAAGGTGACGACGACTCGCTCAAACTCCAAAACATTGGTGTGGGTCTCTACCTCAAGCCTAGCGTATATGCTAACTCACATGGCATGAACTTCGACTCTATCGGTGCTAACCTCACGTTCCAATACACCGATGCGCCTGGTACGTTTGCCTTCAAGTTTGGCAACTTCTACGCCAACGCTCAGCCTCAAACTGGCGGTAAGGGTAGCTTGGTGCTCTGGCACGCTTATGACGCCAACTCTATCTTTACGATTGAGCCAGCTGAGTTCGACAAGCCTCTAGGCTATGCTACTTCGTACTTTAACATCAAGAAAGATGTTAAGAACATCATCACCGTGCCTTATAAGCTCCAAGCTGTAGAGACTAAGAACCAAGAAGACGTGAAGGTTTACACCATCCTTGGTCTTAACGAAGCTAAGACGCAGCTTGTATTGGCCGAAGTAGCCGACCCTACAACCTTTGACCACCCAGCTGGTGTGCCATTTGTAGTAGAGACTGTAGACTCTGTGCTCTCACTCGGCTTTGACGAGGAAAACCTCAACCTCACAGCTATCCCAGTTGCGGCCGCTGGTGGTGTACAAGGTACGTTTAACGCTAAGCGTATCAACCAGCCTGAATATGGTGTGTTCAACCGCGGTAAGATCATCTCTAATGCTACGGCCTTCCAAGTGCCTACGATGTCGGCTTACGTAACGCCTGCCGTTATGACAACAACCGAAGCTGGCCAAGCTACTATCGACGTAGAAGGACCTATCACCAACATTGCTAGCGCAGTAGTCATCAAGAAGGGTACCGTAGACGTTTACACCATCGATGGCAAGCTCGTGAAGCGCGGTGTAGCAACTTCTGCTGCTACAACAGGCCTCTCTGCTGGCATCTATGTAGTAGGTGGTGTGAAAGTAGTTGTAAAGTAAGCTACTGACTCCTAAGAAATCTTACAAGCGCTTGCACTAAGCGTAACCTTTCCAAGGTGCTGTGCCCTAGCAGGGCACAGCACCTTGTTGTATACTGACACGAGGTGTATCGCATACATAAGCGATACAATAGATTTTCGACTATTGGGCGGTGTGAACGGAGAGTATCGTTCTCTCTTCCATTACGCTTGCACGTGTGGTGCTATCGGTTTCTATGGTGTTTGGTCGCTTATAGAGTGTTGATGTATCGTATATTTGTGCTATGCTCGTTGTTATATGGTTGTGCTACTGTTGTTGGCCATGGTGTTTGCTGGGGGAAGATATTTATTTTTCCTTACTATGTATGTGCTGGACGTAGCTCTTCTTGTAGCAATGGCTCGTTAAAGGCTATGCTTAGCTTGTGTTAAGGCTGTGTTGTTTGAAATATAGTATGTTAATCTTACCGATGCTTTGCGTAGTGCTTGAAGGTGTGGCGGTTGTAGTGCTTACTTGTTAAGGGCTGATACGGGGTATTGTGCTGTACTTTTGTAGGCAGTGTCTCGACACCTAGTTATTGCTTGCTAGTGCTGTTGAGCGGAGGAATGTGTCTCGTCTTTTTTCTTCTCCTTGTATATCGTGTTGTTTGTGGCTGTTTTAGTGTGTTGTGTGTAGTTATCTTTTGTGTGTAGATGAAGAGTAATTTTGCAAGTTATGATAAAGCCCCACACTGCGCGCGGTTTGCAGTGTGGGGCTGTTTTACTAGATAGTATGCTGCTAAACGTAGGTTATAGTAGCATTTTATTGCACGATAGCTCTGATGATGCGAATGTCTTCTAGCGGTCGGTCAGCGCGGTCGGTCTTGACACCTTGTATTTTTCCTACGATGTCAAGGCCTTCGATTACTTCGCCAAAGACGGTGTATTGTCCGTCTAGGTGTGGCGTGCCACCGAGTGTCTCATAGGTGTTGACGGCTTCGGGTGAGTAGGTGTAGGGTTTGCCAGTGCTCATGGCGATGCGTTGTGCCATTTGCGTCACTTCGGTAGGGGTAAAGGTCTGTCCCCATACGATATAAAACTGTGAGCCAGAACTTCGGCGCTCGGGGTTGACGTAGTCGCTTGTGCGGGCAGCCGATAGTGCACCGCGTTTGTGGTAGAGGTAGGGTATAAATTCGGCAGCGATGGTATAGCCTGGGTCGCCTGTGCCTAGCTGCTGGCCAGGTTTAGCTTCGCGACTATCGGGGTCGCCTCCTTGAACCATAAAGTTGGCTATCACACGGTGAAAGAGTGTGCCATCGTAAAAGCCTTCTTTGGCAAGTTTGGTAAAGTTGTCGCGGTGTAGTGGCGTTTCATTGTAGAGTCCCACGAGTATGTTTCCCTCAGTGGTTTCGAGCAATACACGTGCGCCAATGGTAGGTTGCTGTATTGTTTTTGGGGTTGGAGTCGTCATGGTCGTTGTTGTTTGTGCCTTGATGGGTAAGGCTGTGAGTAAGGCTAGGGTAGCTAGGGTAGCGCAGTGGCTTAGGGTTTTGAAGCGTTGCATTGTAGTAGCGATTAGTTTGAGTCTTGTTCGTAAAAAAAATGTGCCAAGCGCCAGGCTTGTTGTATGCGGTCGGCAATGCCTATACCATCGGCGATGCTGCCTGCTAGGTAGAGGTTGGGGTAGGAGAGCTGAATGTTGCCAATGGCGCGTAGGCGTTCGGGCGTGTCGGCCTCGTATTGAGGGATAGCCTGTGTGTGTCTTGCGATGTGTATCACCTCTGGTGTCGGTGGTGTGTCATAGCCGAAATAGCGTGTAATGGCATCGAGGGCAATGGCTGTTAGTGCCTCATCAGACAAGGTGGTCACTTCGGGCTGACGCATCCCCCCCATAAACACCGAGAGCGATGCACCTCCCTTGGGCGCACGTCCTGCATAGCATTGCGAGGTAAAGAGTATGCCCAGTACACGCTCGCGTGCTTTGCTCGGTACGAGTAGGCCAAAGCCACGTGGCACGCGGCTGTCATCGGCAAGCCCCACCCCTAGCTCTACCACTGGAGCATAGCGCATGGCAGTGATGGGCGTTAATAGGCTGCTCTCTACCTGTGGCAGGAGGCTTGGGAGTGCCTGAGCGGCTACTGTGCTGATGGCGCGTGTGGCTGTGATATGCTGTGCTTGGCCGTTTTGTATGAAGTGGGCTTGCCATTGTCTACCACTTTGCACCAAGCGCACATCTTTGGCACCGAGGGTAAGTGTTTCACGCCCGACTACCTCTACCAAAGCTTCAATCAATCGCCCCATACCTCCTGCTACACTAAAAATAGCTTTTGATATGCCACGTGCTTTCTCGGCTTTGAGTATGTGGCGGCGTGCCCATGCACCGCGAATGAAGCTGCCATGCAAGGCTTCTAGGCGATAGAGCTTGGGAAGAGCATAGCGTGCGATGAGCGTGTCGGGGTCACCTGCATAGATGCCACTGATGAAGGGGTCTACGGCATAGTCATAAAACGATTGTCCTAGACGGCGTCTGACCAGCTCGCCTACACTTTCGTATGTGGTCTTACCTCTGGGGCGAAATGGCTCTATAAGGATATTTAGCTTGTCGCGCCACGAGAAGAGTGGTGTAGTAATAGCCGACCAAAAGCGTGTAGGGAGTGCCACTGGGCGTCCATCTTTTAGCACATAGCGTATGGCCGAGGCTTTGTTGGCCTCTACCAGTGCGGTGTGGCCTTTGAGTAGGTCGAATAGAGCCAGCACAGCATCGTTGGCTACAACACCCGTATTGGGGCCACTCTCAAAGGTGTAGCCTGCTTGGGTCACGGTGTGTAGCTTTCCCCCAGGCCTATTGGCTTGCTCCACTATGGCTACGCGTGCCCCTTGTGCTTGTAAAAAGGCGACTAGTGACAAACCTGTGAGGCCTGCCCCGATGATGACGTAGTCATAATGTGTAGTGGTATGCATAGTTTTGTGTGTACGTTGTGGTCTACAAAGATACGCATTTTTGCCTAGATTGTATTGCTCGTGAGGTTACTTCGTAGTGTTGTGTATTATTTCATGGCGTGTGTAGCAGGTGCGATGCGTTAGTATAAGTCACATCGTGCGCCGCTGTGTAACATGCTGTATATACACCATGTGTGTTTAGAGGCTGGATAGATTCTAAATGTTGTATAACGCCCGTTATAACCAGTGTAAGGTGCGTTGTATAGCTGTGTAACGTACGTTATATAGCATCTCAAACTTTATACACGTACATCGGTCAGATTTTGGTGCGTTGGCTTGTGCTTAGGTGGTGATAGAAAGTCTGCACTATGCTACTAGATGTTGATTGGGCAAAGGTGTCGTGTCGGGCGCGTCAATAGCCACATGGTGTACTTGTTTATAGACTATGCTAGGGTGTGGTATTAGCCTTTGTGTGTGCTTCGTTAGATATTATTATGGTGTTGTTTGTGTGTATCGGTGGTGTGAAGTTGCTGCTACTTGGATATTTCTGTGTAACTTTGCAGTGTGGATTATAATAGCAATCCTTATAGTCATTTGAAAACATTCCAAGAGTTAGGCCTTAATGAGGCCATTTGCCGAGCCATTGACGAGATGGGCTACGAGCAACCAATGCCAGTGCAAGAACAGGTTATTCCCTACCTACTAGGTGTGGGGAACGACGTGGTAGCATTGGCTCAGACGGGTACGGGTAAGACAGCGGCCTTTGGCTTGCCCCTATTGCATAAGGTAAACCCTGATGTGGTAGCGCCGCAAGCGATCGTTTTGAGTCCCACACGTGAGCTGTGCTTGCAGATAGCGGGCGACTTAAAAGAGTATAGTAAGTATATGCCTCAGGTGCATGTGCTAGCAGTGTATGGTGGGTCGAGCATCGAGAGCCAGATACGCTCACTGCGCCGTGGTGTGCAAGTTATAGTGGCCACACCTGGCCGCTTGATAGACTTGATAAACCGCGGTGTGGCACATCTTGATCGTGTAGAAAACGTGGTGCTCGATGAGGCTGACGAGATGCTCAATATGGGCTTTACCGACAGCATTAACGAAATATTGGCCAGTGTACCCGAGCAGCGCAATACGCTACTCTTTTCGGCTACGATGAGCAAGGAGATAAGCCGTATTGCTAAAAACTACCTACGCGATCACAAAGAAATCGTAGTAGGCTCGCGCAATGAAGGCGCAGAGCACGTCAATCACGTGTACTACATGGTGCACGCTAAGGATAAATACCATGCCTTGAAGCGTGTGGTAGACTTTTACCCTAAAATCTACGGCATCATTTTCTGTCGTACACGTATCGAAACGCAGGAGATTGCCGATAAACTTATCCAAGATGGGTATAGTGCTGAGGCCTTGCATGGCGAGCTTTCTCAAGCACAGCGTGACTTGACGATGCAAAAGTTTCGCCAGCACCGCGTGCAGCTACTTGTAGCTACCGATGTGGCTGCTCGTGGCATTGATGTAGATGAGCTAACACACGTTATCAACTACGGCATGCCCGATGATGTCGAAAACTACACCCATCGTAGTGGCCGTACGGGGCGTGCTGGTCGTCGTGGTACAAGTGTGTGCATCATTCACACCAAAGAGCAAGGTAAGGTGCGCCAAGTGGAGAAGGTCATTGGCAAAAAGTTTGAAAAAGGCACCCTACCCACAGCACAAGAGATTTGTAGCAAGCAGCTCTATAAGGTTATGGACGAGCTCGAACGCGTAGCCGTAAACGAGGAGCAAATTGCACCTTTCTTGCCCGAGATATTCCGTAAGCTCGAATGGCTCGATAAGGAAGACCTCATCAAGCGTATCGTGAGCTTAGAGTTTACGCACTTTTTGGATTATTATGCCAACGCTCCTGTTATCGAAGAGCCTGTTGCCGGCCGTGCATCTGCCGAGCGTAAGGGACGTGAGCGTGGCGACCGTACGCCCGAGGCAGGGTTTACGCGACTCTTTATCAACCTTGGTAAGCGCGACCGCTTCTTTGCCCGCGAGCTCATTGGACTTATCAATCGCCATGTGCGTGGCAATGTAGAGATAGGACGTATTGATTTGACCCCCGCTTGCTCGTTTTTTGAAGTGCCATCAGACGAGGCCGAGCGCGTTGTGAAATACCTCAATAAAGCCACGTATGGACAGCGCAAAGTGGTGGTAGACCTTGCTGAGCGTGCAGATGACGTGGCTAATGAGCGTCCACGCCGTGGAGGCTACAAGCGTTCTGCTGGTAGTGGTGCTAGTGGTAGGTCGCGTACTGGCAAAGCTAAAGACGGCCGCTGGCAGCGCCCCGAAGTATGGATAGACCAAGCCCCTCAACGTCAAAAGACGGCCAAAGAGGTTAAGGACAATTGGCGTCAGTTTTTTGAGGATTAGAGGTTTAGAACTCTACTATAAATGACACTGAGAAGTAGTATCTATACGCATAAGTGTGGTTACTACTTCTGTTTTTTTATGTTTTTTAACAGGGGTATTTGAGTGCATATACGTCCATATGGGTATATTTGCGTAACTTTGCGTACATATAGTCTATATATAAAACTTAATAATATAGAATATCAAAATGGAGGAAGCCTACATGAGCATTTACGATGCAGTAAAGCGCCACTTCGAAACAACACCGCAAGAGGTGCTTGATAAGGAGTGGGAAGAGCTAGCTCACCTCAACGATATAGGGCCAGATGTATTAGAGTATGGCCGTGTCATGCGTCCACATATTGAAGCCTATGTGCTAACACAGCATACTTATACATCTGATTTTGACTTTGCTTCTAACGTGCCAACTACGATAGACACACCATACGTTAATAATTACTTTCAAGCTGCCTAACACGATGAAAGCTGCTGCATTTTCGCTCTTATCATATCATTTTCCAAAGGCTGTAATAGACCTTGACGTGGCTACTAACCCTGAACTTGACATAAAGTTTTCTCTAGATGGGATATTTTTTGCTAAAGAAGCCCGTTATGAGCTACACTTTGACACACGCGTGACGGATTGTGTTACAGGAGCTGCGGTTGCCGAAGTAGCATGTGTGGGAAACTATGGCTTTGAGCCTGGCACTACACACGAGGCTATACCTCGCTATTTCTATCTCAACGCATTGGCCATCTTGTTTCCCTACGTGCGCGCCTTTATCAGTACACTCACGCTGCAAGCAAACGTGCAGCCTACAATCCTCCTGCCTACACTCAACCTCGAAAGTATGAATGAGGAACTCGAAGCTAATACCAAAGTAGTTGATTAGCAATGGTGTATGAACAGACCACTATTTTTCAAACGTTAGAAGATCGTGGCAATGCAGAGGAGCTAGAAAAGTCTGGCCCTTGCTTTTGTGATGTATGTGATGACAATGGTCAGCTTAAAAGAGGCGTGAAAGAACCTTGGCTTGGTGCTGGCTATTACTTTTGGGACACACGCATCGAAGACGCACATTGGTGGGGCAAAGAAGTTTACCACAAGCAACTTAAAGGCTACGTCATCGGAAAAACTACTTATGATGCGCATAGCGATGCGCTCTTTGATATGCTAGGTAAGCTCTCGCATTTTGATGAGTTTATCAAAGTTGCAAAGCTTTTGGCAGGACAACATGGCGAAAAGCGAATAAGCTTTCCTAAGGTTATCACTTACTTACAGAAAAACCCGCACTTTGCTACACGCTACAAAGCAATACGTGTGTGCCCAATATCTGAACATTTCAGAAAGTCTTGTGTATATTTCCCTCACAGTGCTACACGTACGCCCTTAACTATGGGCATTATAGATAAAGTGCAGATTTGCTTCTTTGATCGCTCACTTCTTACTGAGCCTTTTCGTATTGTAGAGCATAAACCCTACACTCGTGGCTTTACGTTTTAACCCAATCAAGCCATTTCTGTACATAGCAATGTACCTAAGATAAAGCAGCGGAGTAGCTACTCACACAAGTGTGTCTGTTGCTGCGCTGCCTATATTTCCTACAAAATGATTGTTGGCTAAACACCAACCTGCTGTGTTATACATAACAACTTAATTACATTACCCACTACATGAAAGTAGAAGTAGAAATAGATAAGCGCTCTGGCTTCTGTTTCGGCGTGACGACGGCCATTAAAAAGGCCGAAGAAGAGCTGAAAAATGGCGAGGTGCTCTATTGCTTGGGCGACATCGTGCACAACGATGCCGAGTGTGAACGCCTACGTCAGCAGGGCTTAGTCATCATCAATCATGAAGAGTTTGCTCAGCTGCACGATGCCAAAGTATTACTCCGTGCCCATGGTGAGCCACCCGAAACTTACCAACGTGCTAAGGCCAACAATATTCACCTCATCGATGCCACTTGCCCTGTGGTGTTACGGCTACAAAAGCGCATCAAAACAGAGCATGAAGAGAAGCATGAAGATGCACAACTCGTTATCTTTGGTAAGGCTGGGCATGCCGAGGTCTTGGGTCTCGTAGGTCAAACGGGAGGCGAAGCCATCGTACTAGAAAAACCCGAAGATGTTGTTTCGCTCGACTTTACACGCGATATTCGCCTATATAGCCAAACGACTAAATCACTCGATGGGTTTAAGAAAATCGTAGACTACATTGATGAGCATATTGTGCCACCTGCGACGTTTCAAAGCTATGATACGATTTGTCGTCAAGTGAGCAACCGCTTGCCCAATATTAAGGACTTTGCCACGCAGCACGATGTGGTTATCTTCGTTAGTGGCCTTAAAAGCAGCAACGGCCGTGTGCTCTATACTGCGGCACACGACATCAATCCACGCACACACATGGTAGACGACCCTGCTAACATCGACCCTGCATGGTTTAAGCCTACCGATAGTGTCGGTATTTGTGGGGCAACAAGTACGCCCAAGTGGCTCATGGAGCAATGCCGTGAGCGCATTGAGAGCTTTGAAATGTAAGTGTATCGTACCTCTGCTTAGTCTTTTATCCGCAACAAAGCAATTGCTTTGTTGCGGATAGCCTTATAACATTGCGACAAGTGAAGTGTGCTTTGAGTGGCTATACTAAACATGCTTGGCTTATTTATAATAGATGTAAATTGAAAAACTTACACCTTGATATATAAGGTATCTCCGCAGAAATTTCTAAATTTGCAGCAAAATGGAAACGACAATATGCCTATGAAGCAAAAGAACTTGGTAATTGTGGAGTCGCCTGCCAAGGCTAAGACCATCGAAGGCTTTTTGGGGTCTGACTATAAAGTGCTTTCGAGCTATGGCCACATCCGCGATTTAGAGAAGAAAGATTTTGGCATCAACCTCGAAACGTTTGAACCTCAATATGAGGTGTCCGCCGATAAGCATCGTGTGGTGGCGGAACTCCGTGCTGCGGCTCAAAAAGCCGATACTGTATGGCTCGCCTCCGATGAAGACCGTGAGGGAGAAGCCATTGCATGGCATTTGGCCGAAGTGTTGGGGCTAGATGCTGCCAAAACTAATCGTATCGTTTTTCATGAGATTACCAAGACTGCCATAGCCAATGCCATAGCACATCCACGCCAAATAGACCTCGCGCTCGTTGATGCACAGCAAGCTCGTCGTGTACTTGACCGACTAGTGGGTTTCAAGCTCTCGCCCGTGCTTTGGCACAAGGTAAAGCCTAGCTTGTCAGCTGGCCGTGTGCAAAGTGTTACGGTGCGTTTGTTGGTAGAGCGCGAGCGTGAGATAAACGCCTTTGTTACAATGGCGGATTATCGCGTGGTGGCACAATTTGCTGTAATGCAGTCTGATGGTAGTATGGCCTTGCTGCGCGCACGCTATGGACGTACGTTCCCTACGGAGACTGAGGCCGAGGCTTTTCTGTTACAATGCAGTACAAGTAGCTTTTACGTTGAAGATATTAAGACCAACCCTAGCAAGCGTAGTCCTGCTGCGCCATTTACCACAAGTACGCTGCAACAAGAGGCTGCGCGTCGTTTGGGCTTCTCTGTGTCTAGCACGATGCGGTTGGCACAAGAACTCTATGAGGCTGGTTTGATTACCTATATGCGTACGGACTCGGTCAATCTCTCTGCCTTTGCATTAGCCAGCTATGGGCAGGTCGTGGTAGAGACGATGGGTGAAGCCTATCATAAGCGTCGCAACTATGCAACGAAGAGCAAAGGTGCACAGGAAGCCCACGAAGCCATTCGCCCTACCGATGCCATGCGCAGTGCCATTACAGGTATGAGCACGCAAGCACAGCGGCTTTACGACCTTATCTACAAGCGCACGATAGCTTCACAAATGGCCGATGCTCAACTTGAAAAAACGACGATAAGTATATCGGCTGTTGGTATAGAAGGCATGTTTCAAGCCACAGGCGAGGTCATCAAGTTTGATGGTTTCATGCGTGTGTATCGTGTCGAGACTGACAGTGAGGCCGACGATAGCTTGCTGCCTGCCGTACAAGTGGGTCAGTCTTTGGCTTACGATACGATAACGGCTACCGAGCGTTTTACTGCTCCTCCTGCACGTTATACTGAGGCAAGTCTCGTACACAAGCTGGAAGAGCTAGGTATTGGCCGTCCATCAACGTATGCGCCGACTATCAAAGTGATCCAAGACCGTGGCTACGCTTACCGTGGCGAGCAAGAGGGTACACCTCGCAGCTATGCTGTGCTGACGCTCACACAAGGACAACCCATAGCTAAGACTACAGCAACTGAACTTGCTGGCAGCAATAAAGGAAAACTTGTGCCAAGTGATATTGGTGCCGTAGTCAATGACTTTTTAATGGACTATTTCCCAGAAGTACTTGACTATAACTTTACAGCCAACGTTGAGCAGCAGTTTGACGAAGTAGCTGAAGGTAAGCGTGAATGGACGGGCATGATACGCGACTTTTATGACTACCTTGAACCCAAAGTAGCCTATGCCGATAGTGTAAAAACTGAGCGTCGTGTGGGTGAGCGCCTCATAGGTACACATCCCGACACGGGTAAACCTGTCTATGCTAAAATTACACGCTTTGGTCCCTGCGTACAAGTGGGAGACACTGACTCAGAGGAAAAGCCACAGTTTAGCTCTATACCCAAAACATTGAGCATTGAGACCATTACACTTGCACAAGCACTTGATTTGTTCAAGTTGCCCCGCATAGTGGGCGAGTTTGAAGGTAAAGAAATGCGTGTCAACGCGGGGCGTTTTGGACCTTACGTGCAGCACGATGGCAAGTTTGCTTCATTGCCCAAAGGGACAGACCTACTGGCTGTGACCTACGACGAAGCCGTAGCCGCTCTTATGGTAGCGCGTGAAAAAGAAGCCAATCGTGTGATTAAGACCTTGATGCACGAGGGCGAGCCGCTTGAAGTCCTCAATGGCCAATATGGTCCTTATATAGCTTATGCTGGTAGCAACTATCGCCTTACAAAGGAGCAGCGTGAAGTGGCTCATACACTCACGTTAGAGCAGTGTGTGGCTATCGTGACGAGTCAAGAGGGTAAGCCCGCACGCAGCAAACGCACTGCTGGCCAAAAGACTAAGGCCAAGGCGTCGGATACTAAAAAGGCTAAAGCCACTACAACCAAGAAAACGACTACATCACGCCAATCTACTAAAGCCTAACCTATCATGAGAGCAGTCCTCTTAATCGGCTATATGTGTGTGGGTAAGACTACCCTTGGACGTGCCGTAGCGAAACAGCTAGGGCTACGTTTCTACGATTTAGATTGGTATATTGAGGAGCGCTACCATACGACCGTAGCTGATATTTTTGCTACGAAGGGTGAGGCAGCCTTTCGCGATGTAGAGCAGCGTATGCTACACGAGGTGGCAGAGTTTGAAGATATTGTGTTGGCTTGTGGTGGCGGAACACCTACTTTTGCCGACAATATGGCTTACATGAATCGTGTGGCACACACCGTGTACCTCAAAGCCGATGCCGATACCATCTTGTCGCATCTTGGTATGTCGCATGGCAATCGTCCACTGCTTGCGGGCAAATCACCCGAAGAGCTAGCCATGTTTGTACACGACCAGCTGGCTGTACGCACACCCTATTACGAGCAGGCACACCTCGTGCAAGAGATACGCCTACTTGATGGCTTTGATAAGGTCAATACAATAGCCCAAGAAATAGCCCATAAGGTGCAGCAGCGCGAAGTAGCTCTGCGCACCAATCCTCCCAATGAATAACATAAACCACAACATTTAGATATACATACACCAGAATGGGTAAATGGAAAATTAAGGATGCCGAAGAGCTCTATAACGTGCGCGGTTGGGGCATCAATTATTTTGGCATCAACGAGAAAGGCAATGCCTACGTAGCACCTCGTAAAGACGATGTGAAAATAGACCTCGTAGAGCTAATGAATGAGCTCGATGGCCACGACATTACGGCTCCTGTGCTACTGAGATTTCCCGATATTCTTGATACACGTATTGAGAAAACGGCAGGCTGCTTTGAAAAAGCAGCTAAGGCCTATAACTATAAGGCCGAACACTTTATCATTTACCCCATTAAGGTCAATCAAATGCGCCCCGTGGTCGAAGAAATTATTAGCCACGGCAAACGCTATAATTTAGGCCTAGAAGCAGGCTCACGACCTGAGCTTCACGCTGTGCTAGCTACTAATATGGATAGTGATAGCGTTATTGTATGCAATGGTCACAAAGACGCCTCGTTTATAGAGCTTGCCCTCTTGGCACAAAAGATGGGTAAGCGTGTGTTTCTTGTCATTGAAAAACTACATGAGCTAGAAGTCATAGCAGGTGTGGCACGTAAACTTGGTGTGCACCCCAACCTTGGTGTACGTATAAAGCTAGCCACTTGTGGCACTGGCCGTTGGCAAGAGAGCGGTGGTGATGCAAGTAAGTTTGGCCTCAATGCTAGCGAATTGCTTGAAGCGATAGATCAAATTAAGGCCTTGGGTATGGAAGACTGCCTTCGCCTGATACACTTCCATATTGGTAGCCAAATTACCAACATTCGCCACATTCAAGTAGCACTGCGCGAAGCCTCACATTTCTACGTACAACTACATGCTATGGGGCTTAATGTAGAGTTTGTAGATACAGGCGGCGGCTTAGGTGTAGACTACGATGGTACCCGATCAAGCACTAGCGACAGCTCGGTAAACTACTCAATACAAGAGTATGTAAACGATTGTGTCTATACTTTTGTAGAGGCTGCCAACAAGGCAGGTATTCCTCACCCAAATATCATTACAGAGGGAGGACGTTCGCTGGCTGCACACCACGCAGTGCTTATCCTTAACGTCATAGACTCGACCTGCAACCCTGCTATGGACGAGCATTTTGTAGCGACCGAAGAAGACCACCAAAGCGTGCGTGAGCTTACCGAAATATGGGATAAAATTAAGCCTGCTACGATGCTCGAAGATTGGCATGATGCCGAGCACATTCGCGATGAGGCCATTCAGTTGTTTAGCCACGGCATGATAGACCTCAAAACGCGTGCACATATTGAACGCCTGTATTGGAGTGTTACACGTGATATCAACGAGCTAGTACACCACCAAAGAAATGTGCCCGAAGAGCTACAACAGCTTGACAAGTTGATGGCCGATAAGTACTTTTGTAACTTCTCGCTTTTTCAGTCTTTGCCCGACTCGTGGGGTATCGACCAGCTTTTCCCTATCATTCCTATCCAGCGTTTAGACGAGAAGCCTACTCGTATGACTACGTTGCACGACATTACGTGCGATAGCGATGGTAAGGTCGTGACTTATGTGGCCGATGGTGGGCGTAGCAACTATCTTCCACTACACCCTCTAAAACAGGGAGAAAATTACTATCTTGGTGTGTTTCTCGTAGGTGCATATCAAGAGATTTTGGGCAATATGCACAATCTTTTTGGCGACACCAACGCAGTACATATCTCAATAGACGGCAAGTCGTATAGCATAGACAAAATCATTGACGGTGAGACAGTAGCCGAAGTGCTAGACTATGTGCAATATGATAGTAAGAAGCTCGTACGTCGCCTAGAAACTTGGGCTGCACGTGCTGTTAAAGAAGGCCGCATTACAAAGGAGGAAGGCCACGAGTTTATCAATAACTACCGTTCGGGGTTGTATGGCTATACTTACCTTGAAGAATAAACCAGAGCCGTAGCCAAATGTTTTTTGTATTAAGGCATCTGCCTACACTCCTAGTGTAGGCAGATGCCTTGCTTTATGTTGTGCCTTATGCCACCATCGATGTCAAATGGTAGGGCTAAATGTTTGTCTGTAAACTTCGGACAAACGTACGAGGACGTCAGT
The DNA here is from genome assembly GCA_030528715.1 of Bacteroidales bacterium. Taxonomy (GTDB): domain Bacteria; phylum Bacteroidota; class Bacteroidia; order Bacteroidales; family Bacteroidaceae; genus Alloprevotella. The sequence continues at coordinate 81,742 of JAUMYJ010000003.1, forward strand.
CCTTTGTCAGTAGATATGAGCCTTTTGTCCTCTGTCTACGGACAAAGATTTAGCACTCACATAGCTATGGCTACTCTTTGCACCTTTGTTAAGGTTATATTTTAGTACTTTCGACCCTAATATATCAAGAGGTGTGACGTAAGAAAAAAGCACCAACCTTGTCGCTTATGTGTTGCAACAAGGCTGGTGCTCTATGTGTCGTTGCTCTGGGCCTATTTTAATGGACGTAGGCGGAGTGTGTAGGTGTGCTTTTGTTGTGGTACGCGGTATTCGGGTAGGGTGTCTACATCGTAACCGCAGCTAGCATTACCTACACCACGCACCTCGGCATCAAGATGGAGTATAGTGTGTGCCTCGGGCTGCATCTCCCACAAGTGGTTAGCTCGCATGAGAGCAGCATCGGTATAGGGTAGAGCAGAGAAGCTCACATCACCCGAGAGCACTTCGACTACAAAGCCTCGGCCACGGCCATTGCCAAAGGTCAATTCGCGCAGCTGCCCGCGGTTGCCCATGCTTTGAGGTTTTACGTAGTCTTCTACAAAGCCTGTCACAGTTGATGTGTATCGGCCGAGGGTTACACCAGCCTCGCGGTCGTTGTAGTTTTCCCATGGGCCTAGGGCGTAGTAGTCTACGTGATTTAGTGTGCTATCAACACGTAGCGATACGCCTGCCCTACGCAGTTGAGGGGTGTGTGGAGTGATTTCTACCATGATATCTACTATGCCATCACGTCCAAAGGTATAGGTGGTGTGTTGGTCGGCCTTGGCACCCTTGCGTATGGTAGTAATGGTATTGTCGGTGATTGTGATGCTTGCCGTTGCTTCAAGGCTATTGCTGGTATCGCGGTAGCGGTCGTTCTCGGTAAAGCGATGATTGTCGAATACGAAGCTCGTGTCGGTCAGTACGGTGTGACCATCGTAAGCAAGGGCAGTGAGTCCCCCTGTGCTTGCATCGAAGTGTGCATCAATGCGTTTACTTTTCACGCGTATGGCCTTGCTATCTTGGCTGATGGTTAAGTCCTTGTCAGCACGTAGTGGCTTAGCCTCGCTCTTGCGTAGTAATACGGCTTGTTCAATGGCTTCGAGGTGGCCTGCCGCAGCATGGCGTTGGTCGGTAGCGAGTACGTAGCGTAGCGTGAGGCTTACCTCTTGTCCTTTGCGCTTTGCGCGGAGTAGGTTGGCAGCTTTTGGCAAAGCGATGCGTACTTGGCCACTCTGTGTGGGCAAGATGTGTGGCAAGGCTACGATTGTGCTATCTACGGCGTAGCCATTGACGAGGGCTACGGCATGCAAATTGTAAGCTGAGAGAGACGTAAATGTATAGCCATTGCGTACGTTAAGTGTTACGATACTTTTGGCTGTATCTACCTCTGCTATTTGGCCATAGATGTAGCGAAATGCACCTTTGACCTCGGCGAGCTTAGGTGTATAGTGGCGTGTGGCGGTGATGACACCATTGCTACAAAAGTTGCCTTGGTGTGGCCCAGGGAAGTCGTACCCCGTACGTATACGCCCATGGTAGGTGCCTGCTTTGATTTCTTTGGGCTCGTAGATGGCTTGGTCTACCCAGTCCCAGATGGCACCACCTAAACCAGCTGTATTGTCCCACATGGCTTGCATGTATTCGGGTAGGTTGCCAATGGCATTGCCCATGGCGTGGGCAAACTCGCAGACGTACATTGGCTTGTCAAATGCATCGTGATGCTCTCGCATCCAGTTCATGCCTGGATACATTTTAGAGTACATGTCGCTATAAAGGTTGCCACCATACGACTTGTTAAGACGTGTACTCTCGTGGTGTAGCGGGCGTGTGGGATCTAGGGCTTTGGCGTGCTTGTAAACGGCATCAAAGTTGCTACCATTGCCATTTTCATTGCCTAAGCTCCATATAACGACTGAGGCGTGGTTGCGGTCGCGGCGAATGAGGCGGTCTACACGGTCTACAAAGGCGGGTATCCACGTTGGCATATCGCTGATGGTTTGGTTAGCATGGTCTTCGAGGTCAGCCTCGTCTACGCAGTAGAGGCCAAAGTAGTCGTACATGCTATACATGCGTGCATCGTTGGGGTAGTGGGCCGTACGAATGTGGTTGATGTTGTTTTGCTTCATGAGCAAGACATCTTCTAGCATAGACTCAATGGGTACAGCACGGCCGTAGAGTGGGTGTGAATCGTGTCGGTTGACACCTTTTAGGAAGAGACGCTCACCGTTGATGTACATTTGCTTGTCTTTGATGGTCAAGTGGCGTAAGCCTGTATAGGTGCTAAATGCTAGCTCATCTTGGCCTGTGGCATCGCGCTGAATGATGTGTACCTTATAGAGATGAGGTGTTTCGGCTGTCCAGCCCATGGCGTTTTGTACGTCAAAGTCTACGGTAAGGTGGTGTAGCGTGTCTTGGGGCGTTAGGGTTACAGCTGCTAGCTGTGAAGCTATCTTGCTACCTTGTGGTGTGTAGAGTTGTACCTCAATATGTTTGGTGGTAGCTTGGCGGTCGCGGTTGTCTACTTCTAGGGTTACGCTTACCTTGCCGTGGCGGAAGTTCGACTCGGGTGTGAGTGTGCTGGTTATCACATGGTCGCGTACGCTTGTTGTTGGTACGTTGTAGACATTGACACTGCGGAATATACCACTCATGCGAAACATGTCTTGGCACTCTAAGTAGCTACCATCGCTCCATCTAAATACTTGTACGGCCAGTTTGTTTTGTCCGTTGGCTTGGAGGTAGGGGGTTATATCAAATTCGCTCGTGTTGTTGGCACCTTGGGTATAGCCCACATAGTGACCGTTGAGGTAGACGAGGGCTGCTGAGTAGATACCACCAAACTGCAAGAAAGTACGCCCCTCGCGCCAAGTAGTGGGTACGTCAAACTCACGAATGTATGAGCCCACGGGGTTTATACCATAGTTTTTACCACCATCGTTGTAACCAGGGCGTGCCTTGATGAATGGTGGTGTGTTGGCGTGTGGATACTCTACATTGGCATAGATCGGTCTATCGTAGCCTTGCATCTCCCAGTTCGAGGGCACGGGTATTTCGTCCCATTGTGAGGCATCAAAGTCTAGCTTATAAAAGTCGGTAGGTCGTAGTGAGGGCTCGCTCACGAGGTTAAAGCGCCACTGCCCATTGAGTGAACGCACGTTGGGGCTATGATGTTGCTCCCAAGGACGTGTGTAAAAGGCGGTGTCAGTTAGCATAGCCTGTGCGCTAGGGTAGGGCAGATACGTTGCTATGGTGCGCTCTTTGTGCTCGGCAAAGATGGTCTCGTCTTCCCAAAGGTTAGAGGCAAATTTAGGCTTCTCTACGACCTCAAATGTAAACCATGATGAGGCACCTGCACCCTCGGCCTTGATACGCTTGATGTGACCATCGACCACGGCATAAACTTCGCCAGGCTTTTGTGCCGAGGCGATTTGGAATACGTCTTTGCGACCTTTTACGGGGAGGAAATAGAAGCGAGCGTTGGTCCACTGGCCATAGGCTGCTGGCCACTGCAAGAGGTAGTTGATACTTGCGTTGTTACCACCATCATCAAAGCTCTGTGGATAGTAGCTATTAGTTATGGCACGTTGCCTTACATCAATCATTTTGATACTCCAATACTGCCCACGATTGGTGCTATCGGGAGTTTCGACTACGAGGCGCGCACCATTGTCCATGTTGCCCTGTGTGCCAAGTACTTGTTTTTGCTTACTGCTTGCTGCACTTATGATGCGGTAGCTGTCGCCCTCGTCAAAGCCACGATGTATGCTTTCTCGTAGTGTAAATACTGCCTCACTGCGTTTAGCCCACTCGCTTTTGGGGCGTATAGTGCAAGTGCCATCGGCTAGTCGGACCAGTACCATGTTGGTGCGGTTGGCAGGAATGAGGATAAAGCCCTTGGCTACAGCCTCCATACGCCACAATTGAGACTCATCACTACCATTGTTTTCGGTAGCTGCAAGCTGGGCATTGTCGTTGATATGCAGGGCTTTGTTGTTAAATGGGTTGATAAAGCGCAAACTGCCTGAGAGTGCAGTGATGGTAAAATGCTGTGCGCTGGCCGTACCATCGCTAGCCGCTAGCCGCACTTGTGTGCCTTCGTCTAGGCTGATTACCTCGGTGGTACCTTGTGGTTGTAGTTGGTAGAGGTGTCCTGCTTTGTAGCTAGGCACTTGGGCAACAACAGGTATAGCTGTGGCTGTGAGGGCAGCAAGGAATATGCTTGTCTTCATAATTGGCTTAGTAGTATTTTAGGCTGAGTTCTACAAGTGTTGTTGGGCGGTATTGTGCTGTGCGTTGTCTGTGCCATTCATGGCTTGGCTATTTATGGCTCGACAGCCTTCGTAGCGTGTGGGTTGAGTGTTTGAGTGGTAGCGTGGATAGCTGTTGGTGTATTGTACGGTATTGTGTCGTACGGTCATGCCATCTACGCTCTTAGCGTAAATCATTGGCAGGTCGAACGTCTCAAAAAGATTGTTTTCGATCACAATGTCTTCGGCTCGGCCTGTGCCATAAAAGGGTGTTTGCTGTTGGCTTAGCTTGGGTATTACGGGGTTGATAGCGATGACTGCATCTGTGAATTGATAGAGACTCGTAAGTGCGTTGGTAAAGCGGTTGTGTGCGATGCGTACCTTAGCGGTACGACCAGACTCCCACCATACACCGCAGTCGGTGCTAAATAAGATTGCTGTGCCTGATACGTGGTCAAACCAATTCTCGCTAATCTCTACATGCTGTGGCGTGTTGATAAGAATACCACGTGCACGATTGTTGGTCACGGTGTTGTTGCAAAAGTCTACGCTGGGTGTGCGTGTCAAGTTTTCGATGCCGATGGTTAGTGCTGGCGTGATAGTCTTGTCAAGTTTGTGGTGAAAGGTGATTTCGTATTCGCGTGCACCAAGTGTAGATGGCTGGTCTATGGGGCGAATACTTTTTATACGATTGGTGTGTCCTATCACTTCTACGGTTTGTCCATTGACAAATTGTACCTGATCGCCCACTTTACCCCAAGGAAAGCCCCACGCTTGGTCGTGCATGTAGCGTGCCGTGACGGTACGATCGTTCTTGCGGCCAGTCACTTTGAGATACATGCCATGGACGTTGAGCGCATCGTCCATCATACCCTCAAAGTAGCTGTTGGTTACGGCAATATGGCCACTACAACCAGAAAAATGTGTGGCATCGGCTTGTGTGCTGAAATAGCGATTTAGTGCCGTGTGAGGGGCTACGCGTAGCTTAGTGAGGCTCACGTTGTGGCAGGCTTGTGCCAATACTCCCATACCCTCGGCATAGTGGATGGTGACATCTTCGATGTGTGTGTCGCTGTTGTCTGCCAAGAAAATGCCAGGGTTAGGCCGTGCCCATGTGCGCATCGCAACGATGCTGCCAGGAGCTAGACGGCTGTCTTGCCAATGGGCGGCATGATAGCGATGTTTGCCCACAGAGGTTACACCTTGTCTTAGGTCAAAGAATATATCGCCTGTGTTGTAGGCTATACGCTTAGTTTCACGCTCGAAAACAATGCCCCACACAGGTGTTGCATGCCAGTCTTCCCCCTTAGTGTAGAGGTGCCCATCTTGAAGCTCTGCTTGCACCTCTGGCGATAGCTCGAAAGTGATGCCCTTAGCTCCCTCGTTTTTTACAATTTGTGCTTGGGCAATGTGTGGGTTTTGAAAATCGATGGTAAAGTGTCGTAGTGTGACGTTTGCACTATTAGTGACGATGATGGGTAGCATACGTCCCCCAAACACAAAGTTGGCACCTGCACCATCAAGTACCACATGGCGCAACCCATTGAGGTAGATGCCTACGGCACGCGGTGTGTTTTGCTGGTCGTGGTTAGAGATGTAGCACTGCACGCTGTCTGCTCCCATAGGGCTAAATAGGTAGCGACCTGCGGCAAAGCGTAGCGTGATAGTATCGCCGTCGCGCTGTGTTTTTTTAATGTCACTGATGGCTTGTCTCAAGCGTGCTTGTAGCTCGCCAGGAGAGGTAAGTTGACTATGAATGCCATAGCGTTGTTGAAGGTCTATCGTGACCTGACGTGCTTGTGTCGGTAGCAGGCTCATGAGGAAGCAAGCAAGCGCAATGCTACGGAGGCGGAGCAAGTGTTTCATCGTTGCTGTGTGGTGTTAGTATTTTGTCTTATCGTACTGGAATGGGCTAGATATGTACCAAAAGTAGCCTCAGTCGAAGCCTTCGGTTAGCAAAGATAGTAATTTGTTAGCGTTCTACCAAATAATAGTTAGGCTGTGAAGTAGTGGTATGTGCTTTTTCTTTGTACCTTTGTGTTGTTGCCTTAGGCATACGCTGTTTCTATCCATTAAGGCCTAGATGGTCTACGCAAACGATAAACTATTTATGATGGCTTTCAAACATGTTCTGACAAGGTTGCTACGTGTCTCTCTATGTGTCATCTTAATGCTTGGCATATGGGTTTCTTTCTTGCATGCTCAGTCTACACCGCTGTCTATACTCGAAGCCCAGTTGGTACGCGCAGGTTTAGTCGATGTTCAAACGCTGGATAGTAGCATTCAAGTGAGCTTGATGTATACACGCACCGATAATTTTACGGGGCGTGTGCTCTATACCGACCTCACGAGAGCCTATCTGCATCCTATGGCTGCGTCTTCACTGCAAAAAGCACAAGCTGCGCTCCGACAGCGTAGGCCTGACCTCAGTCTAAAAGTCTATGATGCTACGCGTCCGATGCGTGTGCAGAAGCGCATGTGGAATGTGGTAAAAGGCACGCCACAAGCTCATTATGTGAGCAATCCTGCGAATGGTGGTGGCTTGCATAACTATGGTATGGCCGTAGACCTTACACTCTGCTATGCTGCTACGGGAGATACCTTGCCTATGGGTACGTTGATAGACCATCTTGGTGTGTTGTCACATACCGATCGTGAGGAAGAGCTGGTACGCCAAGGCAGGCTCACACGTGAGGCTCAAGCCAATCGCCAGCTCTTGCGCGAAGTGATGGCCGAGGGAGGCTTTGCGGTGTTACGTACAGAGTGGTGGCACTTTAATCGTATTTCGCGTGCTGAGGCTAAGCGTAAGTATAAAGCCATACCTTGATAGGCAACAGCTTCTATCAAGGCCAGTGCGTACGGCTTGTACCATAGGATACGCGGTAGCTTATCAAAGTATTTGGTAGCGGCTGATTTTATGCTTCAGCGTGATGGCGTGCCCAGACCATCGCTATCGCGTACGTGCCTCATCACGATGAAGTAAATAATTGGCCTATTAAATGGCACTACGCCCCACACTTAGGCACAATGGCCAAGGGTGGGGCGTGGTGTTGTGGGCTAGCGTAGCGAGTGTCTAGTCGTCGTAGCGCTTAAAGTTTCCGTTGCGGTCGTAGATGAGCTCGATGCCATTAGCCAACTCTACTACGAGGTAGCGACGCTCGCGCTCAATTTTCACCACACGTGCATTAGGGTGCTGTGCTTTAAGGTGTTGTGTCATAGCAGTCGGCATGATGCTAGCTGGCACTTGGCTGCCACGGCATTTGATTTCGAGCCATTGACCTTTGGCGTCAAACTCAATGTAGTCGCCGTTTTCGAAAAACACCTCGTAAGTGCGTTGGCCGTCTTCACGGTCACGCTGTACGTGGCTTACCTTAGCTTTGCTGTGGTGCTTGCTAATAAATTGTTGTGCTGTGGCAGGCAGCGTTACAGGCTGCTGAGCTACGGTTGTAGTAACACTGGCCAACCCGAGGGCTAATGCCAAAAGCGTTAGTTTCATAATTGTAGTCTGTTTAAGTGTTTGTTTTAGTGATGTAAGTGATGCTAAAAGCAATAATTTGGTAGGCAAAGATAGCCATAAAACAGTAATGTAAAGCGCAAGATATACTTTTAATTCTTAAAGTTCTGTAACCGATTAGAATGTGGGAAGGCGTGTAGTCGTGCATGCAACGATGCAACCTAAAAGGCTTTGACTTTTATGCTATTACAGCTGATACCAGACGTGGGCTTGATTTTCCCTTGGTCTAAATTTGGCAACTACGGCAAAAAATCGTACTTTTGCAGCAAACACGCAGATAAAAAATAAAATAATACAGTATGAACTTTGTAAAAGAACTCGAATGGCGCGGCATGCTCCATCAGCATATTCCTGGCACGGAAGAACTCTTAGAGAAAGAGCAAGTGTCGGCTTATGTGGGTATTGACCCTACGGCCGATTCGCTACACATCGGTCACCTGTGTGGTGTGATGATGTTGCGCCATTTGCAGCGTGCAGGCCACAAGCCCATTGCACTTATTGGTGGTGCTACGGGTATGATTGGCGACCCTTCGGGCAAAAGTGCTGAGCGTAATTTGCTAGACGAAGCTACGCTACGCCATAATCAAGAGGCTATTAAAGCACAGCTGGCTAAGTTTCTAGATTTTGATTCGGGTGCGCCAAATGCTGCTGAGCTTGTAAACAACTACGACTGGATGCGCGAGTTCTCATTTCTTGATTTTGCGCGCGAGATAGGCAAGCATATCACCGTAAACTATATGATGGCCAAAGATAGCGTGAAAAAACGTCTCTCGGGCGAAGCACGTGATGGTTTGTCGTTTACAGAGTTTACCTACCAGCTACTCCAAGGTTATGACTACCTACATCTCTATCAAACTAAGGGCTGTAAGCTCCAAATGGGAGGGTCTGACCAATGGGGAAATATTACGACAGGCACAGAGCTCATACGTCGCAAGGCTGGTGGCGAGGCTTTCGCGCTCACGTGTCCACTCATCACCAAGGCCGATGGCGTGAAGTTTGGCAAGACCGAGAGTGGTAATGTATGGCTCGACCGCCGTTATACCTCGCCCTATAAATTCTACCAATTTTGGCTTAATGTGGGCGACGATGAGGCCGAACGCTATATCAAAATTTTCACTTCGCTTACGCAAGAAGAGATAGCTGCGCTTGTAGTACAGCATGCTGAAAACCCCTCAGCGCGTGTCCTTCAAAAGCGTTTGGGTGAGGAGGTTACGTGTATGGTACATAGCCGTGCCGACTACGAAGCCGCTCTCGAAGCGTCAAACATACTCTTCGGTAAAGCTACCAAAGAAAGCCTCTTGAAACTCGATGAAGAGACCTTCCTTAGCGTTTTTGAAGGTGTGCCCACCTTTGAAGTGTCACGTGAGTCAGCTCTTGGTGCACAGGCCGTAGATGTCTTTGCAGAGCAGGCCAAATGCTTTAACTCGAAAGGTGAAATGCGCAAACTTGTGCAAGGTGGTGGCGTAAGCCTCAACAAAGAAAAACTCGAAGCTGCCGATCGCCTCATTACCGAAGCCGACTTGATCGACAATAAATACCTCCTCGTGCAGCGCGGTAAGAAAAACTATTACCTCGTTGTTGTGAAGTAATTGTGCCCACTCTCATTTAATATATGCCTCGCCTACGAAAAACGTGTGCGAGGCATTTTTTGTCCCTCAATGGTGCGTATATATAAAAGACTATATTTGTAGTATCCCATGCAGTCGTCCTTGTCAATTACACCTACCTGTATGGTCTCTCTGCCATTGCCTTATTTTATCATATCTAGGCATGAAATGGCACCTTATCTCAGTGACGATTTACCCTCTATTGCCATTTCACCCTTACATTACCAAAGCAGCTAGCGAATACTATTGAGACGTGCTAAAAACTTCATAGCAGCATATTAAACACTTGTACTGCAACCCTCAAAACGTCTTCGCCTATCGAGCGTGCCCTTTTTAGATATAGGGACGTACCCGATAGGCGAAGACGTTTTGAGGGTTGCTATGTGGTGGATTTACAAGCCTGTTAACTGCACGAGTGCATCAAGTGCGGCGTTGAGGCCATCGGGGTTTTTACCGCCTGCTGTGGCAAAATGTGGCGCACCGCCACCGCCGCCCTGAATGTGTTTGGCAGCTTCACGCACGAGGTTGCCTGCATGGAGGCCACGTGTAGCTACGAGTGGCTTGTCTATCATGGCAGTAAGTAGTGGTTTGCCCTCGGCCACACTGCCAATGAATACCACAGCACCATCGCCTAGCTTGGCACTCACGCGGAAAGCTAAGTCTTTGGCCATGTCGGGTGTGATGTTGAGGTGGGTGCGTATGAGCTTGATGTCGCCAAAGGTTTGAGCCGTTTTAACCAATGTGTCTACGAGTGAAGCTACGCGCTCTTTCATAAATCCTGCCACTTCATTACGTAGGTTGTCGTTTTCGGTAAGCATTTTTTCAATCGCTGTACGCAACTCTTTGCTATTGCCTAGGAGCTCACGCAGGTCGGCCAGTGAGTCCTGCATGTTGTAGTAGAGCTCCTCGGCTGCTTCGCCTGTCACAGCTTCGATGCGTCGTACACCAGCCGCTACACTGCTCTCGCTTACGATATGGAAGCTACCGATACGACCCGTACTCTTGACGTGTGTGCCACCACAAAACTCAATGCTGTCACCGAACTGTACCACACGTACGCGGTCGCCATATTTCTCGCCAAAGAGTGCAATCGCACCCATTTGCTTGGCTTCTTCGATAGGTACATCGCGGTGGTCTTGGAAAGGTATGTCTTGACGAATGCGACCATTAACGATGCGCTCAATTTGGCGCAGCTCTTCTTTCGTTACTTTTTGGAAGTGAGAAAGGTCAAAGCGCAAGTATTGTGCTGTAACGAGTGAGCCTTTTTGCTCTACGTGGTCGCCTAGTACCTCGCGTAAGGCTTGGTCAAGGAGGTGTGTGGCGGTATGATTGGCCTCGGTGGCATGGCGCAGGTCGGTGTCTACACAAGCCATAAACTCTGCTGAGGGATCGGTGGGAAGCTGAGCCACGTAGTGTACGTTGAGGTTGTTTTCTGTCTTGGTGTCTAGAATGTCAATCGTTTCACCCTCACGTACAAGCACACCACGATCGCCGATTTGTCCGCCTTTCTCAGCGTAGAATGGTGTTTGGTCTAGTACGATTTCAAAGAAGGTATTTTTCTTTTGCGTGATTTGGCGGTAGCGTGTGATATGACAGGTTGTTTCGGTCAAGTCCCAGCCTACAAATTGCGACTCCTCGTCGCGTAAGATGACCCAGTCGCCCGTTTCTTGCGCGGCAGCACCGCGTGCACGCTCTTTTTGCTTTTGCATTTCAGCATCAAAGGCTGCTACGTCTACCATCATGCCTTGCTCGGTGCAGATGAGCTGTGTGAGATCTAGCGGGAAGCCAAAGGTGTCGAAGAGTGTAAAAGCCTCTTCGCCTGCGATGGTGTTTTGTCCAGCAGCGCGGGTTTTGTCTATTACGCCTTCGAGGCGGTGTATGCCTGTGGCTAGTGTGCGCAGGAAGCTCTCTTCCTCTTCTTGCATCACGCGTGTGATGAGCTGTTGCTGTGCTGGCAGCTCGGGATAGGCTGCACCCATTTGTGCCACGAGAGTAGGCACGAGGGTATACATGAAAGCTGCTTTGCGACCTAAGAAGGTGTAGCCGTAGCGCACAGCACGGCGCAAGATGCGGCGTATGACGTAGCCAGCCTTTGCGTTTGATGGCAGCTGGCCATCGGCTATACTAAATGCGATGGTACGTAGATGGTCGGCAATGACGCGCATGGCTACATCGGCCTTGGGGTCGCTACCATAGGCTATGCCCGAGAGTTCAGCTATCTTTTGTATGATGCCTTGAAAAACGTCAGTATCGTAGTTAGACGTTTTGCCCTGCATGACCATACAGAGACGCTCAAACCCCATGCCCGTATCAATCACTTTCGCTGGTAGACCTTCGAGTGAGCCATCGGCTTTGCGGTTGTATTGCATGAATACGAGGTTCCAAATCTCGATAACCTGTGGGTGGTCTTTATTGACGAGTGAGGCACCAGGGGTAGCTGCTTTTTCTTCGGCAGTGCGGAGGTCTACGTGGATTTCTGAGCAGGGTCCGCAAGGGCCTGTATCGCCCATCTCCCAAAAGTTGTCTTTCTTGTTGCCGTTGATGATGTGGCTTTCGGGGAAGTAGGCTGCCCAGTAGCTGGCAGCCTCGTCGTCGCGAGCAAGGCCTTCATCAGCTGAGCCTTCAAACACACTCACGTAGAGATCGGCAGGGTTAAGTTTTAGCTCGCCTACCAAAAACTCGTAAGCCCAGTCAATGGCTTCTTTCTTAAAATAATCGCCAAAACTCCAATTGCCTAGCATTTCAAACATTGTGTGGTGATAGGTGTCGTGACCTACCTCTTCGAGGTCGTTGTGCTTACCACTCACACGCAGACACTTTTGAGAATCGGTGATACGGCGTGCTTTGGGCTCGCGATGTCCGAGAATGATATCTTTGAACTGGTTCATGCCAGCGTTGGTAAACATCAGTGTGGGGTCATCTTTGATTACCATCGGGGCAGAGGGTACGATGAGATGCTCCTTGCGCTCAAAAAAGCTTACAAAGGCTTCGCGTATTTCGTTGGCTGTCATCATGCGGATGTATCGTCTTGAAGTTAGCGTTAATACATATTATAATTAGGTGCAAAGATACAATAAATTAGTGATATAACATGTGTTCAATGCGCTCAAATCGTTTTTTGTGCTAGGGAGTGGCCTTTGGCTATGTGCAAGGGTTTTTGTATCTTTGCATTATTCGTATATACATCATATCTACTCACACCCTATCACGCAATACGTTATGAATATTTTACTCTTGGGTAGTGGCGGCCGCGAGCATGCCTTGGCTTGGAAATTGGCGCAAAGCCCCCGTTTGAAACACCTCTATATAGCTCCTGGCAATGCTGGTACGCAAGGCGTGGGCGAGAATGTGCCTATCTCGGCGACTGACTTTGATGCACTCCGCACCTTTGTGATAGATAAGGGAATAGATATGGTCGTCGTAGGCCCAGAAGACCCTTTGGTAAAAGGTGTTTACGACTATTTTAAGGCCGATGCTGCGCTAGCTAATATTCCCGTGATAGGCCCTTCGAAGGCTGGTGCTGAGCTCGAAGGGAGTAAAGATTTTGCTAAGGCGTTTATGTCGCGCCATGGCATACCTACGGCTGCCTATGCTACGTTTGATGGCACACAGGTAGAAGAGGGTTGCCGTTACCTCGAAACACTCACACCACCCTATGTGCTTAAAGCAGATGGCCTTTGTGCTGGCAAGGGGGTGCTGATACTCCCTACGCTTGATGAGGCCAAGGCCGAGCTTCGCCATTTGCTAGATGGTGCTTTTGGTCAAGCATCGGCACGTGTGGTGATAGAGGAGTTTATGAGCGGTATAGAGTGCTCGGTATTTGTGCTGACCGATGGTAAACATTATAAAATACTGCCCGAGGCCAAAGATTATAAGCGCATTGGCGAGGGCGATACAGGTCTCAATACGGGAGGTATGGGTAGTATCTCGCCCGTACCATTTGCTACGCCAGAGTGGTTGCAGTGCGTAGACGAGCGTATTGTACGTCCCACGGTTGAAGGCTTGGCCAAGGAGGGTATTGACTACAAGGGCTTTATCTTCTTTGGCTTGATTAACGTAGCAGGTGAGCCCAAAGTGATAGAGTACAACTGCCGCATGGGCGACCCCGAAACAGAAACTGTAATGCTGCGTTTGAAAAGCGATTTGCTAGACCTTTTGGAGGGAGTGGCTCAAGGAAATTTGGACACGCGTGAGCTGGCGTTTGACGAGCGTGCTGCCGTATGTGTGATGCTTGTATCTGGTGGTTATCCACAAGACTATGCTAAGGGTTTTGCCATAACTGGCTTAGATGGTGTGAAAGATAGCATCGTGTTTCATGCAGGCACAGCGCACAATGCTGCGGGCGAGGTAGTGACAGCTGGTGGACGTGTGGTAGCCGTGAGTAGCTATGGTGCAACACGTGCTGAAGCTTTGGAGCGCTCAATGGCAAGTGCCGAAAGCATCTTCTTCGATAAGAAATACTACCGTACAGATATAGGTTTTGACCTCTAATCGCTCTCTTAACGACTGCTGCTATGTATGCCAATACTTCGCTTCGCCAGCGTGTTGTGACGAGCTATACGGTACTCATCGTGGCCTTGGGGCTGACGGTGGGGCTGTGGCAGCTACCGTATTGGGTACAGCCCGACAGCTATTATACGCTGGGGGCTGTGTTGGTTGCAGCCTATGCTATGCTCTATCTCGTCAATCGCTATGGCTTGATACGTGTGCGAAGTCGCCTGACCACTACAGCAATGCTTGTGCTGCTGACGCTCGTGAGCGATACGACGCATTTTACGGCACATGCGTTTTTACCATTGTTGCTGATTTTAGTTTATGCTAGCCTATTGTCGGCTGGTAAAGATGGGCGGAGCGAAGTGGCGGTGTTTCATGCCTTTATGTGGCTAGGACTACTCGTGCTTATGGCTCCATTAGCAGCAGTGTTGATACCTGCTGTTTATGTGAGTTTAGTAGTGAGCTTTCGCAGTTTGAGTGTACGTGCGTTTAGTGCTAGTTTGATAGGGCTGCTAGTGCCAGTGCTAGTAGTAGTGGCTGCGGTGACTTGGTGGCCTGTATGGGGTGTAGCTTATTGGCGTGTGGTATGGCTGCCCCTGCTTGGCTTACCGTGGCTAGATTATAGTGGCGTTGATGTATCCCATGTTGCTATATACACTTGTGTTTTGCTTACCACCCTGCCTGCCATGCTGCATGCTGTGATGGATACGGCTGAGCACAAACCACAGGTGCGTGCTGCTTTTGTTACTTTTGTCATCGTACAGATTGTATTGCTGGGCGCGGCAGCCGTATTGCCTAGTGCTTCGGCCGTATGGTGGCCGTTACTAGCTGTCAATAGCAGTCCGCTGCTAGCTCATCATTTGGTGTTGTCGCGACACCCATTGACGGACCTTTGGTTTTATATCGTGGTGCTTATTGTCGCTGCGGCATTTTTCTTTGATCGCGTATGGACGAGTTTGTGGGCTTTTTTGTAGAGTATGGCCTTATAGGTATGTTTTTTTCGGCCGTATTGGCAGGGAGTATAGCGCCTTTTAGTAGTGAGCTGGTAATGGCTGGCTTACAAGCTGCAGGTGTAGCAGCTTGGCCACTTGTTATTGTGGCAACGCTAGGTAATACGCTCGGAAGCCTATTTAATTATGGCTTAGGCTATTTGGGCAAAACAGCTTGGATTGCACGCCTATTTAAGGTGAGCGATGAGAAGATGGCACGTGCTACCAGCTGGGTGCGTCGCTATGGTGTATGGGCTGGTTTTCTAGCGTGGATACCCTTTTTAGGGGAGAGTCTCACGCTGGCTATGGGGCTAGCGCGATGCCCCATACCACTGACGACACTGACGATAACCATCGGTAAGTTTGTGCGCTATGCCGTCTTGATGTTTGCCGTAGATTTAGCCCTCTAAAAGCCTAATACAAGATTATCCCGTAATATAGAGACTATGCATCAAAAACGTATATGCATTGTAGTACTAACGCTTGGCGTCTTAGCAATGCTGCTTGCAGGTTGTGGCGTGCGTAAGCCTATCGTATCTACTAAGCCAATACTCACCGTTAGCATTGAGCCATTGCGCTATTTTGTAGAGGCTATTGTGGGCGAACATTATGCTGTGGTGACACTAGTGCCACCTGGTAGTAGTCCGGAAACCTATGAACCTACACCCGATAAACTTGTGAGTATGCATGAGGCCAAGGCTTATATTCGGGTGGGTATGTTGCCTTTTGAGCAAACGTTTCTTAGGCGTATGGCCGAGGCTTTACCTCAATTGCCTACGCTCGATGCTGCTGAAGGAGTGGCCTATGTGGTAGACCATCACCATACACACCATCATGCTGGCCATGAACATGCGCATGCAGAGTATGACCTCCATGTATGGACTTCGCCAAGCAATGCGCGTATCATCGCTCAAAACATTGCACGCTTTGTACAGCAGCTTGACACGGCTCGTGCAGCCTACTATCAGCATAGACTTGATAGCCTTTTGACGCACATAGACGATGTAGATGCCCAAGTGCGCCAACGTCTTAAAGGCGTAAAGCATCGCACCTTTGGCATCTATCATCCAGCACTGGCCTATTACGCCAAAGCTTATGGTCTACGTCAGCTAGCCGTAGAAGACGGTGGCCGTGAACCCTCTGTGGCTCGTATGGCAGAGTTGATAAATGCTTGCCAGCGCGATAGTGTGCGGGTAATCTTTGTACAGCGTGAATTTCCGTTAGGTAAAGTCACCACGCTCGCCAAGGAGATAGGTGCGCGTACTGAGGTGATTAACCCTTTGTCGGCAGCATGGGACGAAGAGATGCTGCGCATTGCTGGCTTTTTGCAACAAGATACACCATGACAACAATTGTTACGCCATACCTCGAAATACATGGTCTAGGCATGCGCTTTGAGCAGGCTTTGGCCTTAGAGAGCATAGACCTTAGTATCGGTGCTGGCCAATTTATTTTACTTACAGGGCCTAATGGTGGCGGTAAAACAACTTTGGTGCGGCTACTTTTAGGCTTGTTGCAGCCTACGCAGGGGCGCATTGAGCGCATGCCACGGTTGCTGATGGGTTATTTGCCACAATACCAGCGTATGGATAGGCAATTTCCCATTTCGGTAGAAGAAGTGGTACAGTCGGGTTTACTCTCTCGTACGGGACTATTAGGCCGTCTCTCGGCCGAGCAGCGTGAACATGTGCGAGCAGTGCTTCATGAGCTGGCTTTGGCTGAACTCAAAGATCGCCCTATAAGCGCGCTCAGTGGTGGGCAGTTGCAGCGTGTGCTTTTTGCGCGTGCTGTGGTAGCGCGTCCGCATGTGCTGTTTTTAGACGAGCCGGATACGTATCTGGACCATACGTTTCAAACACAGCTTACGCATTTGCTAGAACACTATGCTAAGCGTTGCACGATTGTTTTGGTAACACACAACCCTCATGGGATAGAGCGTTTGGCTACGGATATTTATCGTGTTGACACTCAGCTTTATGGTGTAGATCGTATAGACCTCTGTCGCCATCATTCTGGCCATGTGGAGGGGCGATGCTAGCGTGAGAGTTTGAGAGCTGGTGATGGATAATGATAATATTAGGGTGCTACACACGTAGATGATACGTGTGTAGTGCCTTTTGATGTAATGGGGAAATCCCCGGCATGACTCGGAAACTTCCTAAATGTGTTGTTAGGTGGCCTTGTGTATGGGTGATAAGTGTTGTTTGCGTTGTTTTTTTTGTTAACTTTGCATAGCCTGCGCTATATGTATAGGTATATCTTCTCAAAGTGCTCAAAGTAAAGGTACTTTTAGATAATTCAGAGTTTTTGGTATTTTAAGATAGAGTGTTTATGAATAATCTTCGCTTTGTTGGCCTTAGTGCCATTCGACGCTACACCATGCTTCTATTGCTTTGGGCAATGGCTGCTATGGCTTGGGCGCAAGACTGTAGTTTTAGTATTAGCCATACTATGACGCCTGGCGTGTGTACGGCCGATGGTGCTATCAAGGTTGATATTATCAATACCACTGCGCCAACGAGTACGCAGTTTCAATACCTTTTGTTTAATATAACTGCAGGTGGCGACCCTACGACAATTAGGACGACGGAGCGCTCATATACATTTACCAACTTGGTACCTGGTCGCTACCGCGTAGAGGTTATTGCACAGTGTGCTGGTGGTAGTGCCTCGTCACAGAGTATCAATGACATAAATGTGACCACAACCTATGTCCCTATGATAGGTGGGCATAATCAAGATCTTTCACGCGATGCCTATGCTTGTGGTACGGGGCGTATCGTGGTGTCTCTTAGCAAGGGTAAAGGTACGTATACCATTCGTATAGCCAATGGCCCGATGCGTGTGGGCGAGACGATACCTTACACCGTGGTATCTACTGGTGAATATCAGCTTGATTACGAAGATTGGAAGCCTGGAACTTATAGAATTGCGGTTACCGATGAGTGTAACAACGTCTTTGCATTTGATGTCGTAGTGGGAGAGATAACCGAAATACCCAATGTTAGAGGATCTTACTTGGGTGTAAGTAGCCAGGATTGTAGAACATTGAAGATGTTGTCTGGTTTCCAACTAAAGATAGAGGGACATCGCAAAACTTTGCAAGCTGGTTTATACGAAATTGGTTATGCTTTTCGTGGTCAATCTGACGCTGATATAGTTTGGCATACTCTCTCAAACTCAAGTACTCTTTCCATTGTTGCGCCCAAAAGTTTGTATGAACTTAGTCAAGAGGTTGCTGGTACTTATAGAAATTTGGGGGCTACCGATAGTGAGCGTAGGGGGTATTATACTGATAAATTGACTTTGATTACGCGCTTAAAACCATGTCCTTCGGTGCGCACTCAACAAAAAATAGACGTGCATTATTATGACTATTTTCATGTAGATCTTCTAAATTTAGAAAATTGCAGACCAAGTTTAAGGGTACAGATGCATAATAAAGCTATTTACTGCGCTCCTATAACTTACGAACTACGTGTAGAAATTAATGGTCTTAATGTGCTGGTGGGAAATTTTGTAAGTCAAACCCCCTCAGAATGGTCGCCACAATTCCCTATTCCTGACAATGTACCAATGCCTAAACAAGGAGAAACTCTTAAAATTCATCTTAAAGCTACAGATGCTAACGGACTTGTTTGGATGCAAACCTCATCGGTGACAGAGACATTTCCACTATCTTTTTCTACAGAAAAGGCATGTAGCCCTACCTATGGGGTGAAAACTACTCGTTATCTATTCAATAAAGAGCTTAACTTAAATAGAGAGTTTCTTTGTGGTTTAACAGTTCGATTGTATAACTCTAGTAGCCAACTGATTGGTGAGTATCCGGCACCTGCAGCTATTAACGGTTTGGAGTGGGGCAAGCGCTACTATCTACACTATATGCAAGGCAACCAAAAGCTTAAAGAGGTGATTGTTGAACGTGAAAATGCGAGTATTAATAATGTCTTAAGAGCTACCGGTGAACGAAGTCAGCATGCACTCAACTATGGTAGTATATATGTTACTGTTGGTGGAGTTTCTGGTGACAATAGTTATCTCACGATAACTGGACCAGAAGGGTATTCTTACCGTAGAACTATTCTTGTAGGATCCTCTGGAGGTGGAACTACTGGCTTTAAATCGCCTGAGAGCCATCTTCCTAAAGGCATTTACACGGTAAAATTCTACAATAGTTGTAATGGCAAGACAGTTACCACAACTTATGATCATCCAGGTTTTTATCAAGTAGAAGACTTTGATTATGATATAACTTATGGTTGTGGGTTAGCTCACATCCGTCCTCGTGCTAAGGTGAAATTAGGCAATAGATTTTTAGGCGATAATGAATATGCATTCTTTATACACCCTAAAAATCAGGCAGTTCAAAATGTTGTCGCACGTGAAGGAGAAACAATAACACTGAGTAAAGAAGGAGAGTATACCATCAGTCTTGTTATACATCGTTCGACTTCTAACTGGACGTACCAAAGCTATCTTAATTATTTAAATAAGTCCGATTATGAAGATTATCGTTTGGTAGATATCCCGATTATCTATAAAACACCTTCGCTTAATATTGACTCTACGCGCACTCTCGCCTATGCTTGTGCCAACAATGTGTTAGGTGATATTTACATACAAGCACATGGTGGCATTGGCCCTTATACCTATCAGCTATTTCTTGATCCCGACTATCAGCAACCTGCTCGCTATACTGATGGACGCGAGGTGAAAGAGACGGGTGCTAGTGCAGTATATTTTAAGTATGGCCAAATGGGGCAAACTTATTATGTGCGTTATACTGATGCTTGTGGTAGTCTCCAAAAGTATAAAATACGCATGCTTAATGTGAATGATTTGCAATTAGCTTATGCAGTCCCATCGCGAGTGTGTAGTGGTGGTACCGTAAACTTGCGTATGGCTGGTCCTGAGGTTTTCAGAAACCAGGCCACAGCACTATGGAGAGACCCGCAAGGACGTACGATAAATAGTAGTGATGGCTCGGTAGACAGAGAAATTGTCAATGTAACTGCTGCTAAAGCTGGTATGTATTCAGTTGTCTTTACGCTGCCAGGTTGTGGTACGCCTGTAACAAATCAAGTTAAAGTAGAAGTAACCAACGCCGTCAATGGTACTATTCCTTCCACCACAGAATACACAGTGTGTGTAGGTAAGAGTATAGCTATTCAGGGCGCTACGACAACAGAGCCTAAGGCCTCAATCTCTTGGCAATATGCGAGGACACGAACTCTAAATCCAGATTTCCTTACAGGGACTTCGGATGAAGAATATATTTATCGTTGGGAAGAACACCCTGCACTCGAGAATGCTACCCAATCGACACTTAACATGAGTTTTGATAAGCCAGGCTTATATGCACTGCGTAACTTTATTAGCTATGGATGTGAGCTTGTGTCTCCTCCAATACTTGTAAGGGTTAGGTATTGCTATGTGCCGTTAAACCCACATTTGATGCATCGTCCCTCAGTAGACTGGTCAGGTGTATTTTTATCGCCACTCCTTAACTAGTCTGTAATTTTGGGTTAGCTATATAAACATGCCTCCAGCAACTGCGAATTAAAAGGCTTTGCTTGGAAGGCATGTTTATTTTATGTATATTGCAGGGTAGACATCACTCTAGATTGAGTGATGTCTATGTAAGTTGTTGGTACATTCCTAGAAGTGAGCCATCTACAGTTATAGATAGCTTTTCTCGAAGTATCTAAGCTTCAAAGTTCTTGCACTTATGGCGTATTACATGAACTTATGGTCGATGGAGTTTAGACTGCTATAAAAGTAATGCATTTGGCGAACAGACAGTGGCTTTGGCCGCATCGTTAGTACAGCTATGTTTTAGTTGCTAGTTTCGTATGCTTCGTATGTTCTCTGGTGTTTCTTCTCTCATTTTGGGTATTACCTTTATTGGATATGCTATGAGGGCAAAGCCACTGCAAGCAACAAATAAGGCTTGCAGTGGCTTTGTGATTTAGCTGCTAACGTGATGAGACTATATCGCTCGTTGCTTTAAATAGGCTATACAGTCGTCTAGTGTTTTGGCGCGTAGGAGCTTCATCGTGCCGAGGTAAAAAACTGCGGCTATGAGCATTTTGAGTACAAAGCTGACCCAAAGGTGAGTCGTAAAACTAGCGATGAAAGCTGCTAATGCCATGGCTATGGCAGCGATGAAAGTAAATGGTAAAGTGTCTCGTAGCATTTGGCGACGGGTATAGCCCGATAGCTTGCGTACTTGGTGATGCCATACGATGAGATAGGCAATGTTGAGTGTAACGTAGCCTATCAGCATGGGCAAAATGTCGTAGCGCATAAGTGTTAGCATTAAGAGTAATTGGAGAATACCTTGAGCAATCGTACAATACATGTAAATGTTTGAGCGGCCTTGAGCTGTTATAAATTGCCCCATAAGTAGCTGTAAAGGCATGAAGGCTGCACCGATGCATAATAGCTGCATATAAGGTACCACGGGAAGCCAGCGCTCGGGAAATACTATGCCAATCAACTCAGGAGTAACTAGGCATAGCCCAAACAGGGCAGGCATAGAGACAAAAGCGGTAAATCGCATTAGCTTGCCTAAGGCGCGCTGTGCGCGTTCTGGCTCGTGTTGTAGACGAGCAAACGTAGGTTGTGCTACGCCTTGCACCATGCCGCTAATGACTTGTGTGCCCATACTAGTCCACTTGCTACCTTGTGCGTAGTAGCCCACAGTATTTTTTTGGTAGTATTTCCCTAAGATAAAAGCCATGAGATGGATGTTGATTTGTTGGCAAATATCAGTTAGTAAGAGTTTACTACTATATGCAAAGATGGGGCGCAGTGGTCTGAAATTTAACGAGAGTGAAGGCCTCCATTTAGCAAAAAAACACGATGAAAGCGTTACACTTGCACAAAATGTGAGCGTTTGGCCTGCCAAAGCCCAGTAACCCAGCCCAGTCAGAGCCAAAGCTATGCCGATAGCACCCGATAGGGCAAGGCTTAATATGCCTACTGCTGCATTTTCTTTTGTACGTAATTCGCGAAAAAGTATGGCACGTGGTACAATGCCAAAACTAGATATTAAAAAGCCTAAGAAGAACACACGTGCCAAGGGCGTAAGGGCTGGTTCGTTCATAAAGTGTGCTAGGAGTGGTGCTGCAAAGAAAAGTAGGCTGTATAGTGCACCACCACATAGTACGTTAAACCAAAAGACAGCTGTGAGATCGGCTTGTGTGACCTCATCTTTTTGTGTTAACCCTGCGATGAAACCACTCTCTTGAAGTACCGAGGAAATGCCCGAAAATACTAAAAGCATCGCTATCATGCCATAGTCTTCTGGAAAGAGTATTTGCCCTAAGACTATGCCAAAAAGTAAACCTAAAAGCTGCTGTCCTCCGTTGTTTATCGCTCCCCATAATAGGCCACGTGCTGTTTTTTGTTTGAGTGATTCGCTTGTAAGGTTTGTCTGTACGTTAGAGTTTGTGTTGTTCATGGGCTCGTGTGTTAGCGTAAAAGTCGGTAGACGTTGCCTGCCATAGCTACCACGCGCCCCATAATTTCGAGGTTGATAGCAGCAGCTGTGATGGTGGCAATAGATAGGCCTGTGTTGCTGACGAGTTGATTGAGCGATAAGCCTTCACTATTATTGGCTAAGACACATAAAATAGCCTGTTCGGTGAGGGGAAGTTGCTCATCAAAGAGTGTCGTTTGTGCGGTGGAAGCGTCTTTTTTTGCTTGTTTGTCAATATCCCAGCCCATGTGGGTAAGTAATTCGTCGGCTGAGAGTAATAGTTGTGCTTTACCCTGAGCAATAAGTTTGTTGCATCCTTGTGAAGTTGAGTCGAGGGTACGTCCAGGGTACGCTAGTAGTTCTCGATTTGTGTCAAAGGCTAGTTGAGCGGTAATAAGTGCTCCACCGCGTTCGGCACTCTCTATGACAAGGCAAGCATCGCACAAACCAGCTACGATGCGGTTACGTCGTACAAAGCGTCCTTTATCTGGTATCGTGTTGGGTGGGTATTCTGTAAGGAGAGCACCATGTGCCGCGATTTCGTTTGCAGTTGTAGTATGTAAGGTCGGGTAAATGCGATCAAGGCCATGTGCCAGTACAGCTATATTGGGCAATCTGTGTTTTATAGCTTCGCGGTGTGCACAGATATCTACGCCATAGGCTAAGCCCGATACGATGAGCACATCGTTTTTTAATGTTTCAAGTGCTTTCATCGTATGGCGACAAAGGTCTTGTCCATACGGAGATATTTGTCTTGTGCCTACTACCGATACGATGTGCTTCGCATTGAGATTGTAGCCGTTTCCACGTACAAAGAGTGCGAAGGGTGGTTCGTAGCCTTCGCGTAGGCGCTGAGGGTACTCAGCATCAGCAATAGTGAGTGTTTGGACGTTGTTTTTGTCGTTGAAAGCATGGATTTTCGCAATTTGCTCTTCTACCTCCGATACCTGTTTTAGTGCACGCTGTAAGTTGCGTAGGGCTATGGGTGTAGGTGGCTCATCAAAGTCGCATGCAAGCACACGCCTTGCCTCGCTACCCGCCAAGGCATACAAGGCTGTCTTGGTAGTGTAGCCCACTATGGGCATTAGGTGTAGCAGGAGTAAGGCGTGTGCTTCGGTCATAGTGGCGTGCTGGGTTAGGGTGTTGTGAGGTAATTGCTTAGCATAGCTGTAAGCTCAGGGCAAGCAGCCAAGCGACCGTTGACTACACATACAGCCTCTACACTGCCCCGTAGGCACAGTTTGTTGTCGCTCTTACGGAAGATGTCTTGGTGAAAGATGTAGCGTATGCCTTCATGTGTTACACGAAGTTTACAGACGAATTCATCGCCACTGCGTAGTGGTGTTTTGTAGTTTAGTGTGATGCGTGCCACCATGGCATCGGTACCTTGCTCGTGGAGTTTGGCAAAGGAAATGCCAGCAGCCAATAGAAACTCGTGACGCGCATGTTCGAGGTAGTGTTGGTAGTTGGCATTGTTTACTACGCCTTGTAGGTCGCACTCGTAGTCGCGCACTTTCATTGATAGCTCGTGAACGTAATTCATCGTGGTTTTAGTGTTGGTTTTGTGATGTTTTAGTCGATAAAATCGGGGATTTCTTTCGTGTCTGCTCGTTTTTATCGTATTTATTTTAAGGAAACTTCAAAATTAAAATTGTGTTTTATGGCGATGAAAGCGCGTGTTTTGGAAATTTACCATTAAGATATTGCTTCCCGACACGGCAGCGCAAACATTCACGTCGGTCGCAGTGCCGAGAATGTAGCTGTATGAGGGCTTGACTCTCTGCTGCATTAGCAGGGCGTAAGCCAGCTACTTCCCAAGCGCGAGTAATGTGGTTGCGCTCAGCTTTGATGGCGCGTAGTAATCGTTTTGCTTTATCGCAGAGTATGGGCTGATTACGCTCCTGACCATAAGTGTAGAGTAGAGGTGTTACGGTGTTTATGATAAGTAGGTCAAGTGTAGTAGATGGCAAAGACTTGTCTGTCAATGCGCTCGCTACACCAAAGCCGTAGTGCTGTGCCCAATAGCCACTCGCCGTGGTAGAGAGTGCATCATAGAGCTGTTCTAGTGTATCTGCCTCTATGAGTCGGGTAAAGCCAGCGTCATGCCGGTGATACCAAGCGGCGAACTGTGCTAGGCGTAGAATGGGGTTGTTGGCTGGTCGTAAGCGATGAAAACGCCACGGAATATCCCCCATTGGAGTAAAGCTAAATTTACGTGCGAGGTAGGCGTACTCTGCTTGTAGACGGAGAAAGTACTCATTGCTTTGAGCCGTAGCGCGCATCTTTTGAGGGAGCTGTGATAAGTCAAGCATGCCTGCTAGCCCTAGAAACATGGCCTCTATTTGAAATAACTGGTCGCGGTGCTTACCAATGGCAGAGCATGGCACTTGTTTAGCCCAGGCTTCAAAAGCATCGCCATTAACACCAAAGCCATAGTTGCGTGCCAAAGCAATAAAGGCTACGCGCTCCCAATCGCCCTCAGCGTAGGTGAGCCATGTACGTATGCGCTCAGCGCGTGCTTCTAGTCTTTCGGTCAGTAGCTGGTCAAGCCAGCTTTCGAGTTGGTTGGCACATAGGTAGGCTAGTGCTTCATGGCAGGGTGGGTAGTTCTCGGTATGTACGAGTTGCTCGTAGCGTTCTAAAACAAACGTGCTTATGGGGATTACAACCTGTGGTACACATCGTCTGTTGGCTGTATAGACTGGGCTATCCGCTTCGGTCACGACATGAAGTACTACGTTGTTGTATGTAGGGTTGTGCTGATGGCGATGCTGTCTCCAATCGCTACTTCTAAGGTGTATCTCTACGGCTCCGATCCACTCTTCTTTGCCAATGCGCAGGTGGGCACCTTCGAAGTCAGGTCCTGCGTGTCGATTTGGCTTTCCTACGTGTAGCACCTCTACTGTCTTCCCCTCTGTGGTTACCAAAGGTGCGAGAGGGAATAGGCGATAATACCATGTGAGCTGTAAAAGGTATTCCATAGAGCGAGGGGCTATACATTGTTGCAGTGTGCAAAGTTAGCAATTTAAGGCGTAAGAAGCATACAGAGGCATTAACAAATTGCACACGATTTGAGTCTTTTGTAATATTATTTGCTGGCATTTTGTGCGCTTTCTCATAGTTTCTTTGTATTTTTGCTATTTCTAATACGATAGAACATATGGATTTTATGAAGAAATACTTTGTACTGCCGCTCTTGTTGCTCTCATTGAGCCTAGCGGTCATGGCACAGGGGCTTAACCCTGTCAAGTTTAAAGTGAGCCAAAAGCGTGTGTCACCTACCGAGGTAGACCTTGTGTTTAGTGGTACAATTGCGGCGGGGTGGCACGTTTATTCTACCAACTTAGGCAACCAAGGACCTACCGAAGCCACCTTTAACATCGACCAGCAGCAAGGCGTAGCACTCGTAGGCACACTCAAAGGCCAAGGCAAAGAGCAGGCTAAATATGACAAGCTCTTTGCTATGAATGTGCGCTATTATGAAGGGAGTGTTACTTTTGTACAGCGCGTGCAGCTCACGGCCAAAGATTATGTGCTAAAAGGTTATTTAGAATATGGCGCATGTGACGATGCGCAGTGCCTACCACCTACGGCCGTTGATGTTACGCTCCAAGGGAGTGATGGGCCTTCTGCTACGACCGCTGCACTGCCTAATGCTGTTGAAGCCAAACCTGATGCGCGCATACAAACGGCAGCCTCAGCTGCTACTTTAAGCTCCACCGATAGTGTGGCAGCCTTGGCAGATACAGTTGTGGTATCTTCTGCCGAGGTTGCTCCTGCAATGGCCGATTTATGGTCGCCTGTTATCGATGAGCTGCAAGCACTCAGTGGTGATGCCGCTCACACTACGAGCAACCTCTCGCTTTGGCTTATATTCGCGATGGGCTTTGGCGGTGGTTTGCTAGCCTTGTTTACACCTTGTGTTTGGCCTATTATCCCTATGACGGTAAGTTTCTTCCTCAAACGCACGAAAGATCGCGCCAAAGGTATACGCGATGCCGTGGTGTATGGCTTGTCAATTATTGTCATTTACGTGGGTTTAGGACTTATTGTCACAAGCATTTGGGGGCCTAGTGCGCTCAATGACTTATCAACCAATGCCTACTTCAACATTCTTTTCTTTTTGATGTTGGTGGTGTTTGGTGCGAGCTTCTTGGGGGGCTTTGAAATAACGCTTCCTGCTTCGTGGACACAAGCGGTAGATAGCAAGGCAGAGGCTACTACGGGCTTTTTGAGTATTTTCCTTATGGCCTTTACGCTGGCTTTGGTAAGCTTTTCTTGTACAGGCCCGATTATAGGCTTTTTACTTGTTGAGGTAGCCACTACTGGCACGATGATAGCCCCTACGATGGGTATGCTTGGTTTTGCAGTCGCACTAGCTTTGCCATTTAGCATCTTTGCACTCTTCCCTTCGTTGCTTAGCAAAGCGCCCAAAAGTGGTGGCTGGATGAACGTCATTAAAGTGTCACTTGGTATTTTAGAGCTTGCTTTTGCACTTAAATTCTTGTCTGTGGCAGACTTGGCTTATGGCTGGGGAATACTCGACCGTGAGGTGTTCTTGGCTTTATGGATAGTATTGTTTGGTACGCTAGGCTTCTACCTGCTAGGCAAGTTGCGTTTCCCTCACGACGATGCGCCAACGGCCGTAAGTGTGCCTCGCTATTTCATGGGTGTTATCGTATTGGCCTTTACCATCTACCTCGTACCAGGCCTTTGGGGGGCACCACTCAAAGCTGTGAGTGCTTTCTCACCGCCCATGAGTACGCAAGATTTCAAGGTCGTAGATGAGGCTGTGCACCCACAATTCAAAGACTACGAGGCAGGTATGGCCTATGCTAAGCAGGTGGGCAAGCCTGTCATGATTGACTTTACGGGCTTTGGCTGTGTTAATTGTCGCAAGATGGAAGCCAGTGTGTGGCAAGACCCTAATGTGGCTCAAAAGCTTAATAAAGACTATGTGTTAATATCGCTCTATGTGGACGACAAAACACGATTGCCCGAACCGATAGAGGTCGAGCAAGGGGGTGAAAAGCGTACGCTACGCACCATTGGCGATAAGTGGAGCTATTTGCAGAGTAGCAAGTTTGGCTACAATGCACAGCCTTTTTACGTGTTGCTAGACCATCAAGGGCGGCCACTGACTGGTAGCTACACTTATGACGAGCGTGTAGACCATTATTTACGCTTCTTAGATGCAGGTCTCAACGCTTTTCAAAAGCAATAATTTACGATCTATTTATACAACAAAACTCACAAAACCATGCAAATTCGCAAATTACTCGTAGTAACGGCTGTGGCTATCACAGCTATGCTGCCATGGGCTACTCGTGCGCAACAATTGCCCGACTTGCCCATAGACGATCAAGTGCGTATAGGCAAGCTCGATAATGGCTTGACTTATTATATTCGTCATAATGAATGGCCTAAGGAGCGCGTTAATTTCTACATCGCTCAGCGTGTGGGGTCTATGCAAGAAGAAGAAAATCAGCGTGGCTTGGCGCACTTCCTCGAGCACATGGCATTTAATGGCACGCGCCACTTCCCTGGCAACTCGCTCATAAAGTATTTGGAAAGCATCGGTATTAAGTTTGGCGCGCAGC
Source organism: Bacteroidales bacterium (assembly GCA_030528715.1). Taxonomy (GTDB): domain Bacteria; phylum Bacteroidota; class Bacteroidia; order Bacteroidales; family Bacteroidaceae; genus Alloprevotella. Next base: position 109,661 of record JAUMYJ010000003.1, read on the forward strand.
TCAATGCCTATACTGGCTTTGACGAGACGGTGTATAACATTAACGAGGTCTCTACCGCTTCACGTGGCTCTATTGACTCGTGCCTGCTCATTCTGAGCGATTGGGCTGATGGGCTTACTTTGCCAGGCGAGGAAATCGAGAAAGAGCGTGGCGTTATCAAAGAGGAATGGCGCATGAGTAGCACTGCACAAATGCGTATCTACGAGCGTCAGTTACCTAAGCTCTATCCCGATAGTCGCTATGGTGTGCGCTTGCCTATTGGTAAGATGGACGTGGTAGAAAACTTTCCACATCAGGCCTTGCGCGACTACTACGAAAAATGGTATCGCCCCGATTTGCAAGGTATCATAGTCGTTGGCGATATAGATGTAGACTATATCGAGGCCAAAATCAAAGAGCTCTTTGGCAATATTAAGATGCCTGCTAACCCAGCTCCACGCCTTGACCTTGCCGTAGAAGACAATGCTAAGCCCATTTATGCCATTGATAGCGACAAGGAGCAAACGACGGCGCTTATCATGGCCATGCGCAAGCTCGAAGCGCCTTCGCGCGAGTTTAAGGCCAATACCCTTTATTACCTCAGTGACTTGATCGAAAACAGCGTGGCTACGATGCTCAATAATCGTCTCACGGAGGCCTCACGCAAGCCAGAGTGTCCTTATGTTTTTGCTGGTGTAGACTTTGGCGACTTCCTCGTAAGTCCTACTAAACGCGCATTTTCTGTTATTGTGAGCCCTAAGCCTGGCCAAGAAAAAGCTGCGCTACAAGCTGTACAAGAAGAAGTCTTGCGTGTGCAAAAGTTTGGTTTCAAGCCTGGTGAGTTTGCTCGCTATAAGAGTGAGCGCAACACGGCTATGGAAAATAGCTATAACAACCGCAACCGCCGCTACAACGACACTTACGCTCGCGAATACGTCAAGCACTTTACACAAGGCGAGCCTATCATGAGTGTAGAGCAGCGCTATGGTTTATACACGCAGTTTATGCCTATGATACCACTCGAAGCTATCAACCAAACGGTGCAGACTGCATTCGAGCAGACCGATAGCAATCTCGTGGTATTGGCCATGTACCCACAAAATGAAGGTGTGGCTATCCCTACCCAAACGGATCTCGAAAATGCCTTTGCCGATGCTGCCAAAGCACAACTGACCGACTATGTAGACAATGTTAAGACCGACCCATTTATAGCCCAAATACCTGCCCCCAAGAAAATTAAGAAGGAAGAGGCTACCAAATTTGGCTATACGCTTTGGACACTGCCTAATGGTGCGCGTGTGTTCTATCGCAAAACCGACTTTACCGAGGGGCGTCTAGCTTTCTACGCCATGAGTCAAGGTGGCTTGTCACGTGTGGCCGACAAGGACGTTACAAGCTACATTCTCTACGATGGTGTGATGGAGCGCAATGGTATCGGTGACTTTACTGCCGAAGAGTATACTAAGCGCATTGCTGGTATCGATGCCGAAGTTGCTAGCAATATAGGCTCACTCTACGAGACACTCAATGGCTCTGCTGCCAAGAAAGACCTTCGCACGCTCTTTGAGCTCATTAACTTGCAGTTTGGCCCAGTAAAAGACGACCCACAAGCCTTCGAGCAGTGGCGTACCTCTACTGCTGTGATGCTCGAAAATATCAATAAAAACCCCACCAAGGCTTTTGGTGACTCATTGCGCAAGGTGATGTATGGCGACAACCCTCGTCACGCACAGCTCACTCCCGAGCTCCTAGCTCAGGCAGATTATGCTGCTATCAAGCGTTTGCACAAAGAGCGTTTTAACTCGGCTGGCGACTTCGATTTCGTCTTTACAGGTGACTTTGATGTAGACTCGCTCCGTCACTTTACCGAGACCTACATTGCTACACTACCAGGTGTTAAGAAACGCGAAACCTACACCGACCCCAAACTCTCAAAGTTTGTAGGTCAACGCCATGTAGACTTCCAGCGTGAGATGGAGAGCCCACAAGGTATCTTAATGCACTTCCGTTTTGCTAAGGCCGACTATACACAACCCAATGAAGTGGCAGCAGCTGCCTTGGGCGACATTCTCTCATTCCGCTACCTCGAAAGCATTCGCGAGAAGCATGGCTATGTGTATAGTATCGGGGCTAGTGGTGGCGTAAGTAAGGCTTATGACGAGAGCCGCTTTGCGCTCCAAGTACAAGCCCCTGGTGTAACGCCTAGCAAGGCCGACTCTGCCCTAGCCATAATCAATGCCGAGGTAGAGAACATTGCACAGCAAGGTGTGACAGCCGAAGAGCTCGCTAAGGTCAAAGAGCATTGGCTCAAATCGTTTGCTGATGACCAAAAGACCAATAGCTATTGGGCTAGCACGCTTGTAGAGTATATTCGTTATAATAAAGACGACTATACCAACTACGAAGCCCTCGTCAAGCAGCTTACTTCTGCCGACGTACAGCGTGTGGCACAAGCATTGCTGCGCGACAACCATAAGGCTACGGTTATTATGCGTCCTGCTGACAAGTAAGTACGCTTACTTTACACCTAATTATCTCTGCCGTCTACTTCGCTTGTCGAGGTAGGCGGTAGTGTTGTTGTTGGCTTGGCTCAATGTGTTGTATCGTGTCGTGATACACTTGTGCCACGTCACGATACAAACGTATCACGACGAGGCACAAAGATTTGGTCTTAACTGATGTGACTTAGTGGCAGTGTAAGGAGGAGTGTGGGCGCGTTTTATGTTCGCTATCCCCTTTGACTTGCACTATTGGCTCTATGCTGTGCTGTTATGAGGTGTTTTAGGGATAGTTTTTATGTCTACTTATATTTTTATTGGTATCTTTGTAGAACGTTATTTATAGCTACTTATGTAGGCTGTGATATAACGTCTTTTAGCACGCTTTTTATCCCTTATTTTTTATATTTCATAACCGATAACGCATGCGTATTTCTACTTTTTTCGCACGCTGTCTTATGCTGTGTCTAGGTTTGTGCTTGTCCTTAGTGGCTATGGCACAAACACCTGTCACGCAGTTCGAAGACGGCCAGTATTATCACCTTAACAATGTAGCTTATCCTGACCGCTGGGCTACGATATTACTTGCTGGCGACACTCCCGAAGCTCATGCGCTTCTTGAGCGTCCAAACGATGTCGCACAGCTGTGGCAGGCCGTAGCCATAGGTTCCAAGTGGGGCTTGAAAAACGTGGCTACGGGGCAGTACCTCTCTACGGGTGCTAATGCCTCTGCCACCATTCGTTTTACCGATACGCCCGAGGGCTTTACCGTATCGGTTGTCGATGCAGCACTCGGTACATTGGCTTTTCAAGGCCGCAGTCTAGGTGTTCATGCTTCCAAGAGCCAAGGCTATTCGATTGTGGGCTGGTATAATGATGGGCCAGCTTCACATTGGAAGGCAATTCCTTCTACGATGACGCCTGAGCAAATTGCCACCGGCAAGCAAAAGTATACTGATATATTAGCCGAGCAGACTAATGCTTCTGCATTTACGACTAAGCTCCTTGTGTTTTTTGAAGATTATGCTTGTACTACGCTCAAGCCAGCTTACCGCTCACTTAGCGATGAGGCACTGCGTAGTGCCTTAGCTGCCGAGGGGCTAAGTGCTAAGTTGCAAGAAGTGGCTGTACGTGTTAAAAACAATCAGTGGCACACTGATGCTATGGCCAATACGTATGAGCGCAACTTCCGTATTGCTAGCTATGGTGCATATAGCGACCCTGAGCAGTGGGCTAGACCTTCTAATAAACTAATGGTTACGAGCTTTCGTTACTCTCAGCTAACCAATCCTACGGGTATTAGCGTAGCAGCCGACCAAGTGCTTTACCTTTTTGTAGAGAGCGATGTGCCTGCTGGTACTACGCTACGCGCAGAGCTGGTTTCGGGGCATGCAGCAACTGGTCGCCAGTATAGCCTGCGTAAGGGCTTCAATGCGATCTATGCAGGCAGCGATGCGCAGCTCTTTATCTATTACAACATTGATAACATTAGTATGCGCCTTGACCAAGCACCTCCTGTGAAAATTCACGTAGAGGGTGGTAAGGTAAATGGTTACTTTGATGTAAAGAAGCATACGCAAGACGACTGGGCAAATATGCGTGCATTGATGCCTCATGGCTTTTTGGCTGAGCCTGTGTTTTTTGTTAAGTCGGAAACACTACTATTTAGCCTCGTGCGCAATAGTGTTATCCAATCAGATGATCAAAAGAAGTGGTGGTTTCGTGGTGAGAACAAGGGTCTCGCTGGCTGGACTAAACTATGGGATAACATTCACCAAGAGCAGCGCAATATGCTCTCGGTAGAGCGTTATGCCGACCGCTTTAATTGTATACTCTTCGTGGACGAAAGCAAGGGACTCTATGCCACCAACTATGGTGTGTATATGGGAGGTGCTGCACGCGACTCGTATACCGGCCTATACTATGGCAACAACAATTATAATGGTGGCAACGTGTGGGCGATAGCTCACGAAATAGGGCACCACTACCAGCAATTGTTTACCACAGCTGGCACGTTGGAGTGCTCTAACAACCTTTTTGCCAACATATCTATGTGGCGTATGGGTACGATGGTGAGTCGTGGCTCTGCATTGCAACGCCAGTTTGACAAATTTAATAACAATGTGCCATGGTCTAAGCGTAGCATCGAAGACCGCTTCCGCATGTATTATCAGCTGTGGCAATACTATGTAGAGCTCGGCCATAAGCCTACTTTCTTTAAAGAGCTACTTGATAAGTTTCGCGAAACGCCACTCGTGTATCGCAACCATCAAACCAACCCCAGCACGGCTAAAACAGACTTCTTGCAGTTTGCGCGCTTTTGTGCCGATGTGGCACAAGAAGACCTAACGGAGTTCTTTGAGTTTCACGGCTTTTTTAGCGAGACGGGTACAGCCGTACTCATGCTCTATGGAGATGGTTTTTATGATGGCCCAGGAGGCTATGGCAAGCAATATCTCACGATTACACAAGAGGAGATAGACGAGACGAAGCGTTATTTGGCGCGCTATCCTAAGAAGCGTGGCAGCTTGTTTTTTATTGACGACCGTATCAAGCAAACGCCAGCTACCAACCCCGATGCTCCTGCTGGCACCATGCGCTTTACTAATAGCAGTGGCGTAACGCCTGGCAACCCTAGTATCGTAGGTGATGTGGGCATGTACACAGATTATGCCCCTGCAACAGCACAGCCTGCTACGCCTGCCGTGGTAAGCCTCGTAGGTCGCACGCTCAGTGTGACGGGAGAAGCTGCCGTAGGCTATAAAGTTTATGATGAGACAGGCCGCCTTATCTTCGTGGCCAACCGCCACACCTTTACACTACCAGAGAGTATAGACCTTACTAAAATTACAGTCAAAGTAGGTGGTGGTGATGGTAGTGAGCAGGTGGTTATGAAAGATGGCGAGGTGCTTGCGCCTTACACACCTGCCGTGCCCATCTTGGTAGCAACGGTAGAGGGTGCGCCTGAGTACACCTACACACTACGTCAAACGACTCATGATACACGCTACATCGGTAGCACCACAGCTCCTGCAACTGAGGCTAATAAGGCACAGCTTGCTTTTTATGCTAGTGCGACCAAAGGGCACTATTACATCTATAATGTAGCTGCGGGGCAATGGCTTGCACATACCGACCTCAATACAAGCCCCGTGCGTGTAACACTCGTAGCCACTAAGGGTGAGGCTAGCCTATGGCAAGTAGAGCATGAGGCTACTACAAGTACAGTAGACATTCTGCCTGCTGCCACGGCTAACACAGCTGCTGCTGCACGTACTGCTTGGGAATGGACGAGTGACCCTGAACTTACGTTAGCCGCTCGCACAGATGCCGACGCTTCGTGGCGCTTGGCGCTCACTACGCCACCAACATTGCTAACGCCTAGCGAGGAGGTAGACCTCCGTGCCATGTTGCTTTCGACACAAGCTGCCTCTGGCCTTTTGCCAGCCGATGCTGAGCGCCTTGCGACGTATCTTAATCTTTACGCTACTTCTACTGGCGATGATAAGGTCGTTTTTGCCGAGCGCATTCGTAGCGAGATGTTACGTTTGTCAACAGCCACGCACAACCCAGCCCCTGCGGTAGGTCAGGTGTATCGTCTTAAAAATGCTAATCCTGCTTTTTCTGGTCAAACAGATCGTGTGATTACTAGCTCGCCTTCGGGTGAACTTAGCTGGCAAGCGTATGAGATGGACAATGTTTATGAGTATTGGCAATTGCAGCGCGTTGGTAGTCAATATGCTTTGGTTAACCTGGCGACTGGCCAGCGCATCGTAAGTGCTACGGCCGCGACGAGTATGGCTACTACTGCTACGGGTGAGCTACGTATGGTAAGTCAAAAATATCCTGGCTTGTTCCTACTACACTTCGGTAGCGAGTATCTCACAGCTATGGGTACAGCAGCCAGTGGTACACTTGCTCATGCTCCCAACACAGCTACACGCCCTGCCAACGCCCTTACGCTTGATGGTGCAACTATCAATGGACACGATTATGTTGCTCCTCAAGCAGCATGGCTGTTGATGCCAGTAGCTGAGCTAGAATATCCTACGATTACAGCCGAAATACTGGCTGACATTCGCTTGCTACTCCATAGCCGAGGTGCTGCTGGTGCTTATACGCTAGCCGAGACCGAAACTTTGGCCAACCTCTATCAAGCTTACACCACAGCCACAGCTAGTGAAAAGCTGCCTTATCACCACGCGCTTGTGCAGGAGTTAGAGCGTCTGCGTACCGATGCATCTGTTGCTCGTGTACCTGCACCACAAGCTGGTAAGGTGTATAATATCCGTTTAGCGCATATCGGCTTTGCCAACAAGCCAGCTCCATTGCTTCACGCTAACAATGCTGGCATACGTTGGGCTGTGGGCTACGATGGTACACAGCGCGCTGCACAATGGTTGGTAGCTTCAAAAGGTGAGCAAGTAGGGCTTACCAACTTGGCTAACTATAACCAATACGTACGTGCCAATGCTGGCCTTGCTTTCGACCTCGAAGCGAAGGGGGATTTCCGCCCGATACATACAGCTAAGTATCCAGGCTATTACGATATCAAATTTGATAATACACACTTACATGCAGGTGGCCATGGGCATGGAGCAGGTACTTCGGGTGGTGTGCAAAACTATGGCAATGGTGGTTCGCGCGAAACCAATGACTTGACACTGGCTGACTTTACCATCAATGGCCGCGACTACATAGCTGGTGCTTCAGTGTGGCTCTTTTACGAGGTAGAACCTACTTTGAATCCTACAACCGATGTACCACTCGTGGAGCAATACATCAATAGTGCAGGTTTTGTTGGTGGCATCTCGCGTGAAGCAGGAGCCATGCTCGCGCAAGCTAAAACGGCCTATGAGGCCAACACTACAACAGGTGCTGCACCACTGCTACGCACTTTGCTTACAGCACATGTTTCGCCACGCTTAGCACTCAATCCTAATCAGCCCTATCGCTTGCGCTCGGCTGCTCCAGAGTTTGTGACACATCACGGTAAACGCCCCGTATTTTGGTATGATTATGACATGACTCAGTTGTTCTGGGGCATCAATAGTGTGCAAACACCACAGACGCGTTTATCTGAAATATTCTACTTTGAGCCAACCGATACGCACAATCGCTTTACACTGCGTGAGGCTAACCATAGCAGTGCAGCAGCGACCTTCTCACAAGTGGCTACGATGGCTCAGATCAATGCCTCTACGCATCCAGGTGTAATGCGCATCGTGCTCAATGGTTATAAGGATAACGCTAACTATACGCTTGCGATGTATTATAATAGCAATGGTACAAAGACGACTGGTAGAGAACGATCATATCGTTCTCATAATAATGACACCTACAATTTCCTCTATCGTAACGCCAGCCTTGGCCTAGAGAGGCTGTATCATTTCTCGGGCTACTACCTCGAACCTGTGACAGAGGTTTCAGCCGAAGTGGCAAATCAATACGGCTCATTCTATTATCCTTTTGCAGTTGAGATGGAGGATCTTTCGGGTGTAGAGGGTGTCGGTAAAAATGCTTATCGCGCCGTGCGTAATAGTGCAGGTAGCCTTACCATTGAGCCACTAGGTACAGGCAGCATTACTATACCGAAACATACGGCTACCATTCTTTCACGAGGTAGCTACACTATGCGTGTGTTGGCTGATGATGCTACACCATCATGGACTACGCCTAGTGCTCCTTTGCAAGGTGTACTTGCTCCTAAAACCATACCTGCTGATAGCTACGTGTTGGCTTTGGTTGATGGCTCTGTGGTCTTTGCGCGTACGGAAGCTGGTATGTTGCCTGCTAATCGTGTTTATATTCCTGCAACCACAGTATCGGGCAGCCCACGCTTATTGCACATTGATGCTGGGCTTACTACTGCTATAAATGGGGCTACTACGTCAGATAGCGTTGTAGAGTCTGCTGTTATCTACGACCTAACAGGCCGCCGTGTACAGCGTCCCACTAAGGGTGTTTACATCATCAATGGCCAAAAGGTATTGATTACAGATTGATAGGCTAGACAAAGCCAATTATAAACATTTTCCCTGCCTGATGTCTTGTGCATCGGGCAGGGAAAATGTTTATAATTAGGGGGCGTCTGTTTAGTTTTCTAGTTGTTTCTTATAGGTCGTAGGTGAGACACCATAAGTCTTTTTAAACGCATGGTAAAAGCCCGAGTAATGCTCAAAGCCACAATGAGCCGCTATTTCTTCAATGCTTAGCTGGTTTGGCTTCTCGATAAGTAGCTTGGCACGTTGCATTTTGATGCGCAGAATATAAGCCGTAGGCGACTCTCCCGTTAGAGCTATGAGTTTGCGGTGTAGCTGTCGCTGGCTAATGCATAGGCGTTCGGCTAGCGTGTTTACACTGAGGCTACGTTGTTCCATAAGCACTAAAATGGCATCTGTCGTTTTATTTAGGAATTGATGGTCAAGCACAGTAAAAAGTTCTTCGGCCTTAGTAGCTGTGTGGCGTGTCTGGGTATCACTGAGTGGCTGGTTAGCATCTAGTGATTGTGTGCTGGGGAGGAGCTGTGTAGCTTGAGCGTATTTTTCGCGTAGATGGCGGCGTTGTTCTAGAAGATTGGCAACACGAATACGCAACTCATCGCCATTAAAAGGCTTGCCCATATAGGCATCTGCCCCTACTCGTAAACCCTCAATGCGATCCGCCTCAGTTACTTTGGCTGTGACAACGATGATAGGCACATGGCTCGTTAGTTCATTGCCACGTAGGGCGCGGCATACACTTAGCCCATCAAGTTCGGGCATCATGAGGTCTGTTATAACAAGGTCGGGTACGTTCTCGTGGGCAATGTTGAGTCCTTCTTGTCCATTAGAAGCGTAGCATACGTCGTAGGCGGTTGTCAGTTGGCTGCCGATGTATTGTGCTACATCGTGGTGGTCTTCGATGATGAGTACACGTGGGCGTTCGTTATCTGAGTCGCTCGCTGTACCTCTATGTGTAGTATTCGCTTCTACTGCTAGGCTTTCGGTAGGTGCTGCCTCATGTTTAGCTAAGCGATGTAGCCAGTGTGTTAAAGGTTTTGGGGCTGGCCATTGACTATGGCCATATTTCATGGGTAGTGATACACTAAACGTGCTGCCCACTCCGAGGCTACTTTCGACCTGTACACTGCCCCCCATAGCCGATGCTGCTTGTTGTACGAGGGCTAGCCCTACACCCGTACCTAGGTACTGTCCTTGATGATTGACTTGGTAGAATGGTTCAAAGACATGTTTGAGTGCTTCGGGAGCAATACCAATGCCCGTATCACTTACGCTAATAGTAGCACGCTCATCATGGCACACGATACGTATGCAGATACTGCCATAGGCATGGGTATATTTAATCGCATTAGATATGAGGTTGTTGAGTATTTTGGTGATGTAGTCTGGGACGAAGTCCATAGCTACCATATCTTGCATTTCATAGCTTAGTGTAAGGTGCTTGCTGTTGGCATAGTCTTGATAGCTTTCTACTATCATGGCAACGTATGCCGCAAGGTCGCCATGGCGCCACTCAGGTTCGCTTATAGCCGCTTTGAGTTTAGCAATATCTAGGAGTTGATTGATGAGTTCTAGAAGTATGTTGCCTTGTCGCACGATGTTGTGTGCTTTGGTCTGTATGGTTTCGGGTACGGCCTTGTCCTGCACGAGGTCTTGCCCTAAACCTAGTATCACGGTGAGTGGTGTGCGTAGCTCGTGTGTTATGTTGGTAAAGAAGGTTTCGCGCATTTGACTCAGCTGCTTTAATGCGCGGTGGCTACGTGTGCGTAGTCGTAAGATGTAGATGAGTAGCCCTGTGAGTGTTAAGGCTGCTAGGGTAATGCTTAGAAAGGTTACAAAGTTGGTGCGTTTGGTACGTTGTTCTTGCGCGATGCGTTGCTCGGCTAGCTCAATTTGCTGTGCTTGCCGACGTCGCTCAATACTTAGACTAAGATGCTGTATGTGATTGAGCTTATTCATGTCTACTACGCTATCTTGTAGAGCCGTAGCACGTACGTGGTGGGCTAGTGCAGCTTGGTAGTTACCTTGTTGCTGATGTAGTTGATAGTAGAGTAGGTGTATCTCGGCGCTATGTTCGGTTGATTTGATGCGCTTGGCTACTTGCTCTGCTGTGTGTAGGTGGTGTAGGGCTGCACTCGGTTGCTGTGTGGCGATGTAGACACGTGCGAGTGCCAGCTGTATGTTGAGTATATGCCACTCATCTTTTGAAGTACGTAGGGTGCTATCTGCTGCATTGTATTCGGCAATGGCTTTATCATAGTGTTGTTCTTTTTCGTAGAGTGAGCCATAATAGGTGTGGCATAAGGCAATGCCTAGGGTGTTTTTGGCTGCGCGGTTGTATGCCATTGAGCATCGGTAGTAATACCAAGCACTATCATATAGTCCTTGCTGCTCGTAGATGTTGCCTAGGTTGCCATAGTTTATGGCTTGGCCTGTGGCGCTACCGAGTTGCTTTTCGCCTTTGAGGGCTTCACGTAGCACACTATCGGCGCGCTCATGGTTGCCTAGTGTCATATATACATTGCCTAAGCCATTGAGTGCCATGACACGGTTCTTTTTTCCTATGGTGGTAGTGTCTCCTTGCTCTTCGCTCAGGTAGAGTGCACGCTGATGGTATTCGGCTGCAGCATCTAGAATGCCAAGCCGGCGGTAGTTGGTACCAATGTTATTGAGGGTTTGCACGATTTCTAAGGTGTCACGAGCGGCTTCTGCCAATTCAAGCCCTTGGCTATGTAGCTGTAAGGCTGTGTCAAAACGGCTTTCGTTGCGGGCACGGCGTCCCTGTTCGCGAAGTACTCTGGCTTGTCCTAGTATATTGCCTTGCTTAGCAAAGATTTTTTTTAGACTATCTAGAGCGTTGTCACTATCTGCTGCTTTCACTAAACTATCGGCCACCACTCTTGCTTCTAGATTAGTATTGGTGGTATTGGTGTCACAGCTCACGGCTAGTAGTAAGTACATAGCCACGCATAGCCATAGCAGCACAGCATACGCACATATAGTATTAGATAAACGCCATTGTGAAAGATGTATTGATGCCATAAGTATAGTGAGGTGAAATCCGTGTAAAAGCGTATTAAAGGTGTGTTGTCCTAGAATTGTAAGCAAAGATACATCTAAATTATAACAAAAAAAGCTCTGAAAGTATATTTTTTTCGTTTAGCTTCCTATTGGTCACACCTTTGAGAAGTATGGTCTTAGGCAATTATGGTGTGCTTATGTGTATTTAGCCATAACCAAGAGCTATAAAATACGTATCTAGATAGTAGTAATTCTTTTTGTTTGCTCAGACATGGTGGTTTTTTATAAATGTTTAGTTATTAGTTTTTTGTGTTGTTTTTCTGTCTGATTAAAGTAGGCGTTTAGAGGCATTTTTGTCGTGAAATGTCTGATTAGCGCATGTTTTTGTCTCATTAGAGCACGCCTATTTAAGGCTCTTGTATTTAACTTTGCATGTACAAAGTTTACGCCCCTTAGTTTATCTAATAGCTATGTTGATATACACGCTACCCTTTGTCGCGGAGTGCCGCGCTTAGGCCATGCAGATAGCAGCTAGTCTTGCTCGAAGCAGTTGTAGTGTTAAGTAGACAATAAGGCATCTACTGCCACTAGTGCGACTGCACATAGCGTATAAGCATGGTTTTTGGGTCTTAGGCTGTCTTCCTAGGAGTATCCTAGCGCAATGAAGCCAAAGCTGGCGTGTAGACACTGCGAGGCAAGCTAGAGAGTAGCTACTGCTGCTTGTTTTGAGGCATACCTACATGGTTGTTTGCCATGCTTGCCATTAGCACCTCACATCTCAATGGCTGCTAAGCTATACAAGACACACACATCAAGGCTGCACAATAACATTGGTATTGTTATAGTGCAGCCTTGATGCTTGTTTTAAGACGAATTTGTTTGAAATAAAAGCATGCTGAATACCCAAAGGCATTCAGCATGCTTTAAGTTGACCTACACCGACTCGAACGATGACTGAGGGTACCAAAAACCCTAGTGCTAACCATTACACCATAGGTCAAACTGAGGTGCTATCGTTAAATAACGATGCAAAATTACGGATAAAAATCGAGACCTCCAAATTTTTCGAGAAAAAAATGCACTTTATTGGTGTTTTTTCTTTTGATAAGGGCTATTGTTTCTCCGAAGTTCTGAGACAAATGTTTGAAGTCCTTGACCATTTGACTGCGAACGTCGGACAAATGGCCGAGGACTTCGGACAATGCTATGTGGTAATATAGCCTAGGTTTCTCGTGACGCGATAGGTGCTATTGGTGATGCTTATGAAGTGGATTAGCAACCATTGGCATAGGGGCAGGGTGTGTTGGGCTGTTCAACCTCAATGGTGCAATGTTTAATGCCATGTCCTTCGGCTACATGGTGGATAGCAGTGCGTACTTCGCAAAACGTGTGGGTGTGTGTTACAGCATGGAGTGTCATGACGTGATTTTCACCATCAAGACTCCATACGTGTAGGTCGTGGATACTTTCCACGCCTTCGATGGCAAGGAGCTCTTTGGTGAGTACATCGGTAGAGAGCCCTTTGGGCACAGCTTGTAGTAACACGCTAAATGTTGTTTTGAGGCCGCGTAGCACATTGAATAGCACCCATAGACTAATGCTAAGCGAGAGCAGAGGGTCTAGTATTGGTAGGTGTACAAAATGCATTACAATGCTAGCCACTAGTACAGCCACCCAGCCTAGGGCGTCTTCAAGAATGTGCAGGTAGACCATACGCTCGTTAATGCTTGTGCCATTCTTTACGCGTAAGGCAGCTATGCCGTTGATAATAATGCCCACTATGGCTATCCATAGCATGCCTGTGGCGTGCACGTCTTGTGGCGCAAAGAGGCGTTGCACGCTCTCTGTAATCATCCATACCGAGCTGACCGTCAAGACGCCAGCCAAAAAAATAGCACCAAGCAGCGAAAAACGCTTGTAGCCATACGAGTAGGTTGTATTGGCTGGTTGTGCTGCTTTCTTTTGTAAGAGCCACGCCACTAGTAGTGAGAGGCAGTCGCCAAAATCGTGTAAGGCATCTGAAAGTATGGCTATGCTATTAGTCCATAAGCCGCCTACGATTTCTATAATGACAAAGGTTGCGTTGAGCCAAAAGGCCGTTGAGATATTGTGCTCGGCTGTGGTGGTATGGTTGTGAGTTGAGTGATGGTGGTGATGGAGGTGACAGGCCATAATGATAGCTTTGAGATTAAGTATGGGGCAAAGGTAAATAAAAAACGCATAAATGCGCCAGCTCATGAAATAAAAAAATCGCTACGCTGATATAGCGTAGCGAAATGAGGTGTGGGCCATCTTGGGCTTGAACCAAGGACCTCCAGATTATGAGTCTGTTGCTCTAACCAACTGAGCTAAAAGCCCATCGCAGGTAGCTATGTTAGCTCTGCAATGCAAAATTAGTACATTCTTGTGAATTGACCAAATTTTGAGCCTTTATTTTGCACTTAATATGTAGAAAAAGTCTAGTTGTTGTTGTAAATGAAGATAGAGTAGGACGTGTGCAGTTCGCATGAATGTCTTAATTATGAGGCTGATGAGACGTTTTCTTGCATTTCGCTAATACAATGTTACTGCTGCTGTATAGCCCCCTAAAATCCCCATGTTTTCATGCTTATAGTGATTTTGGAGTAATAGTATTGTCCGGTAGGCCAATCACTTGGGCGTACTATGACGACAAACTTGACGCTGTTGTAATCAAACGCTTTGAATTTTGAATAAGATATGCTCCTCGTGGGGTAAGTGTCATTTTTTGATATAGCTCCCTTTCTTGCCACTCACTTGCTTGATGGTAAGAGAGGTGCTATATTATATGTGTTGTGTTTTATAAATAATATAAGTGTTGGGGGTGGTATGTGTGAGGGTGTAGGCGTTATATGTCTTAATTAAATAGCACACATTGCTCTTGTTTGTGTAGGAAAATCCCTAAAAATGCGTTTTTGTGGCTTGAAGTGGCATTTTTCTGCTATCTGTACATTGCAAATTTAAAAACTTCTCCTTATCTTTGCACCATAATCATAAACCCTATCCTCAAAGAACCAAATTTATGAACGAAAAATTTATCCCTGGGCTTTGGAACAAAGAGATCAATGTGTCTGACTTTGTTCGTACCAATGTAACGCCTTACGAAGGTGATGCCTCTTTCTTGCAAGGTCCAACGGAACGTACCAAGCGTTTGTGGGCTGTATGTCTTGATGCTCTTAAAGAAGAGCGTGAACGTGGCTTGCGTAGCCTCGATGCCGAAACGGTATCTACCATCACTTCACACAAGGCTGGTTACATCAAGAAGGAAGATGAGCTTATCGTAGGCTTGCAAACCGACGAATTGCTCCGCCGCTCTATCAAGCCTTTTGGTGGCTTTAATGTAGTAGCCAAGGCTTGCGAAGAAAACGGCTACGAAGTGTCTGAAAAGGTACGCGATATCTTTACCAACTACCGCAAGACACACAACGATGGCGTATTCGATGCTTACACAGCTGAAATCCGTAACTACCGTTCACTCGGTTTTATCACAGGTTTGCCCGATAACTATGCGCGTGGCCGTATTATTGGCGACTACCGCCGCTTGGCTCTTTATGGTCTCGATCGCTTGATCGAAGCTAAGCAGGCTGATTTGGCGGGCATCGTAGGCCCTATGAGCGAAGATAAAATCCGTCTGCGTGAAGAGGTGAATGAGCAAATTCGCGCTTTAAAAGATATTAAAATCTTGGGCGAATATTATGGTTTTGACCTAAGCCGTCCTGCCGAGTCTGCACAAGAGGCCGTACAATGGGTTTATATGGCCTACCTTGCTGCTATTAAGGAGCAAGATGGTGCTGCTATGTCTATGGGTAACGTATCTTCGTTCCTTGACGTATATATCCAGTACGACCTTGACAAGGGCTTGATTGACGAAACATTTGCGCAAGAGCTCATTGACCACTTCGTGATGAAGTTGCGTATGGTGCGTCACTTGCGTATGCAAGCCTATAACGATATCTTTGCTGGTGACCCAACGTGGGTGACAGAGTCAATCGGTGGTAACTTTAACGATGGCCGCACGAAGGTAACGAAGACATCGTTCCGCTTCCTTCAAACGCTTTATAACCTCGGCCCTAGTCCAGAGCCAAACTTGACTATCCTTTGGAGTCCAAGTCTGCCCGAAGGCTTTAAGCGCTATTGTGCTCAGGTATCTATTGATACAAGCTCTGTGCAATATGAAAATGATGACCTCATGCGCGATATACGCAAGGGTGATGACTATGGTATCGCTTGCTGCGTGTCTTACCAAGAAATCGGTCGTCAGATACAGTTCTTTGGTGCTCGTGCCAACCTGCCTAAGTCACTGCTACTTGCTCTTAACGAAGGTCGTTGCGAAAAGACTGGTAAGCTCGTTGTAGCTGGTATTCCTGCATTGTCAGAAGGTCCATTGAAATACGACGAAGTGATGGCCAACTACAAGAAGGTACTTGTAGAAGTAGCTCGTGTGTACAATGAGTCAATGAACATCATACACTACATGCACGATAAGTACTACTACGAAAAGGCTCAGATGGCTTTCATTGACACAAACCCTGCTATCAACCTCGCATATGGTGTTGCTGGTCTTTCTATTGCTATCGATTCACTCTCGGCCATCAAGTTTGCTAAGGTAACACCTAAGCGCAATGAGATTGGTTTGACCGAAGGCTTCGAAACCGAAGGCGAATTCCCATGCTTTGGTAATAACGAAGATGCCGTAGACCAAATGGGTGTAGAACTTGTAAACTTCTTTAGTGCTGAGCTTAAAAAGCACGCTATTTACAAGAATGCTTGCCCAACGCTTTCTCTGCTTACGATTACGTCTAACGTGATGTATGGCAAGAAAACGGGTGCTACGCCTGATGGTCGCGAAAGTGGTGTAGCTTTTGCACCAGGTGCTAACCCAATGCACGGCCGTGATAAGAAGGGTGCTATCGCTTCATTGACCTCGGTAGCTAAGCTGCCTTACGAAGAAGCTCAAGATGGTATCTCTAATACTTTCTCTATCGTGCCAAAATCACTTGGTCCAACAGATGAGGATCGTGTAGACAACCTCGTGGGCATGATGGACGGCTATTTCAGCAAGGGTGCACACCATCTCAATGTAAATGTGCTTAATCGTGCTATGCTCGAAGATGCTATGGAACACCCTGAGAACTATCCACAACTTACTATTCGTGTGTCTGGCTACGCTGTTAACTTCGTGCGTCTCAGCCGTGAACATCAGTTGGAGGTAATCTCACGTTCATTCCACCAAAGCATGTAAATTTGTGGGGCTAAACTCCACAACTTACAGATAAACAGCCTCTATACGTTAGGGTGCAGTGGGTTTTATAGCCCGCTGTACCTCTAACTTTTAACAGAGGTATAACCTCGTGGGATACTGCATACCGCACTCCCACGCCAACACTACGAACATGAACATCAACGTACACTCTTACGAGAGTATGGGTACTTTTGACGGCCCTGGTCTGCGCCTTGTTGTTTTTTTGCAAGGCTGTCCTTTTCGCTGTCTCTATTGTGCTAATCCTGACACGATTGACCACAAGAGCGACGAGTCTAAGATGACACCACCCGAGGAAATCCTTGAAATGGCAATTAGCCAAAAAGCTTTTTATGGCAAAAAAGGTGGCATTACCTTTTCAGGAGGTGAGCCAACGATGCAGGCCGAGGCTTTGGTGCCACTCGTTAAACAGCTAAAAGCTGCTGGCATGCACGTGTGCATTGACACTAACGGCACTGTGATGAACGATCATGTACGCGAGCTTTTCAAACTCGTAGATCTCGTATTGCTTGATATTAAGGCTTTTCATAATGATAAGCACGAAAAAATTACCCTTCGTCCAAATACACAAACCCTTCGTACAGCCGAATGGCTTGAAGCCAACGCCTGTGATATGTGGGTGCGCTATGTACTTGTACCTGGCTGGAATGATGATGAAGATGACTTGCGAGGTCTAGGCAATTTCTTAAAAGATTTCAAGCACGTTAAGCGTCTCGAAATTTTGCCTTATCATCAGCTTGGTATACACAAGTATGAGGTCATGGGCTTGGAGTATAAAATGAAAGATGTAAAGCAAAATACGCCCGAACAAATTGATCGTGCTGAGCGTATTTTTAGCGAGTATCTTGACTGTGTGATTGTGAACTAACGTTTGTATAAACGTATGCATTGCGGCCACTCTGTGAGGAGTGGCCGCAATGCATTTAGAATGACTCATGGGTGAAGTGTAGTACCTCTCTTTGCTATAGATGGTGTATATCTCCTATAATTTTAGTAATTTTGCTTGATTAAGAGTCTTGTAGGGTGGGGCTCGCCTCCATTGGCTGGCTCTTGTCGTGTAATTCTATTGTAGCTATGACAAAGTTGTTCTTATGCGCTTCTTTTGCTGACACGGCTGATTTATTTGCACAGCACTATACTGCGCTGCAAGGCAAGCGTGTCGCGTTTATTCCTACCGCAAGTATTCATGAGGCGTATGTAGGCTATGTTGAGGCAGCTCGGTGCGCTTTGATGGCCTTAGGGCTTATAATAGAGGAAGTAGAACTGTCGCTCCGTGAGTCTGCCGATATTGTTGCGACAATCAATAGCTGTGATTTTATTTATGTTTCAGGTGGTAATACGTTTTTTCTTTTAAACGAGCTGCGCAGGAAATGTGCTGATATAACTATCATGGAGCATATTAGGCAGGGTAAGCTCTATATAGGGGAGTCGGCCGGTGCTATGATTTGTGCCCCTTGTGTGGATTATGTTAAGCTGATGGACGACTATGCTAAGCTTACTCCTAACTTTCGTGACTTTAAGGGGTTAGAAGTTATAGACTTTTATCCTGTACCTCATTATAATGAGTGGCCATTTGTAGCTGTAACGCAAAGTATGGTGCAACATTTCAGTCACTTACCCTTGTGTTTGATGGCAAATCATCAAGCTATTGTGGTGCAAGGCAAAGCGATAGAATGTTTAGGCTGATAAGGCACTTTTTATCATTCCTTTTATTAACCGATATGCTGTAAATCTAGCCCATGAGCGAAGACGCAACATTTGATATACGCGCTGAGCAGCGCACTCCGACCACAGACAAGGCTTACGAAAACGCTTTACGTCCGCTGACTTTTGAGGATTTTAGTGGTCAAGCTAAGGTGGTGGAAAACCTCCGTGTCTTTGTGGAGGGAGCAAAATACCGTGGCGAGCCACTTGACCATACGTTGCTACATGGTCCTCCTGGCTTAGGCAAAACGACTTTGAGCAATATTATTGCCAATGAACTAGGGGTAGGTTTTAAGCTGACCTCTGGTCCAGTATTAGATAAGCCTGGGGACCTCGCTGGCCTGCTTACTTCGCTCGAACCCAACGACGTACTCTTTATTGACGAAATACATCGCCTTTCGCCCGTGGTAGAAGAATACCTTTATTCGGCCATGGAAGACTATCGCATCGATATCATGATCGATCGTGGTCCGTCAGCACGTAGCATTCAGATAGATCTTAACCCTTTTACCCTTGTTGGGGCTACAACGCGTAGTGGCTTGCTGACTGCGCCTTTGCGTGCACGTTTTGGTATCAATATGCATCTTGAATACTATGATGCCCTTACGCTACAAAACATCGTAGTGCGCTCAGCACACCTCCTTGGCATAGGTATTGATACGGATGCGGCTGGTGAAATTTCACGTCGCTCTCGCGGTACGCCGCGTATTGCCAATGCGCTGTTGCGCCGTGTGCGTGATTTTGCGCAAGTAAAAGGCAATGGCCACATTGATATGGCTATCGCACGCTATGCCCTTGAAGCTCTCAACATTGACCAGCATGGCTTAGACGAAATAGATAATAAAATATTGCTGACAATTATTGACAAGTTTAAGGGTGGCCCTGTGGGTATTACCACTATTGCTACTGCCATAGGTGAAGATGGTGGTACCGTCGAAGAGGTTTACGAGCCTTTTCTTATCAAAGAAGGTTTCATTCGTCGTACGCCTCGTGGCCGTGAAGTGACTGATGCAGCCTATGCTCACTTAGGGCGGCAGCGTGGTGTGAGCTATGATATTGGCCAAATGGGAGATCTCTTTTCATAATATACACCCCAGCACAAAGTTATCATGATACACTTTTATAGCGAGAGCGTAGACTTTCCCAACATTGACCAAGAGTTGGTGCGTAGGTGGATAAGTAGTGTGGCTAAAACCTACGGCAAGCGTGTGGGCGAGCTAACTTATCTTTTTTGTGATGATGCAAAGATATTGGAGGTCAATCGCCAGTTTCTCGACCACGATTATTATACTGACATTATTACTTTTGATAATACTGAGGGTAAAACCATAGCAGGAGATCTACTAATCTCGCTTGATACAGTGCGCACTAATGCCATACAGCAAGGAGTAGATTATCTGCATGAGCTCCATCGTGTTATCATTCATGGTGTACTCCACCTTTGTGGCATTGACGATAAAGGTCCAGGTCAGCGAGAAGTGATGGAGGGTGAGGAAGACAAAGCGTTACGCTTGATTGTATTATAGTGTTATTCAAAGGCAAGGACAATGTCTCAGGCATGGCTTATCGCGCTCATTCTTCCAGCCTATTTTATATTGCTTTGGGCTGTCGCAAACTACTCGCGTCGTGGCTTAACTACGAGTGACAATGCTGTGTTTTTTCGTGGAGGGCAGCAGTCGTCTTGGGGCATGGTAGCTTTTGGCATGATAGGGGCGAGCATAACGGGAGTTAGCTTCGTGTCCGTGCCAGGTATGGTGGCGAGTAGCCAGATGAGCTATTTGCAAATGTGTATGGGCTTTTTTGTGGGGTATATCATCGTTGCTATGGTGTTGTTACCACTCTACTATCGTTTAGGGGTGACCTCTATTTATGCCTATCTAGCCCAGCGCTTTGGCCATGTAAGCCATCGTACAGGTGCAGTGTTGTTTATACTCAGTAAGCTCTTTGGGGCGAGTTTACGCTTTTATGTGACATGTGCCGTTTTGCAAACCTTTGTATTTGATGCCTTAGGACTCCCTTTTGTATTTACGGTGTCGCTCATGCTTGCTTTGGTGTGGGGCTATACGCGTAAGGCGGGTATTCGTGCATTGGTTTTTACTGATGTATTACAAACGTCATTTATGCTTATTGCTCTTGTGGCTATGCTTGTGATGGCTATGTGGGCGCTTGGTGTTACGCCGTGGGAGGCTGTACAGCTGGTAGGTGCGTCAGATTATAGTCACACTTTCTTTTTTGATGACTGGCTAAGTCGTCAGCATTTTGTTAAGCAGTTTCTTTCGGGTGTGTTTATCGTCATCGTCATGACGGGGCTTGACCAGGATATGATGCAAAAAAACCTCACGACGCCTTGCCTCCGCCAAGCGCAAAAGAATATGTGTACTTATGGGTTGGCCTTTATGCCTATCAATGGGCTTTTTCTTATGCTTGGGGCACTGCTTTATCTCTATGCTACTATGCATGGTATGGTATTGCCTGATAAGACAGACGACCTTCTGCCCATGTTTATTGATAGTGGTGTACTAGGTACTACGGCATTGCTGTGTTTTGTGTTAGGTATTGTGAGTGCTGCATTTTCGAGTGTAGACTCTGCCCTCACTGCTCTCACTACGAGTACTTGTGTAGACCTGTTGCATGTTGAACAGCGTAAGCTTTCTGAACGCGTATCGGTGCGCTTGCGACAGCGTATTCACGCTATTATTGTTGCTGCCTTTTTAAGTATAACACTTTTTTTTCGTACTTTGGCTGGGGGCAATCTGCTTGATACATTATATATTTTTGTGGGTTATACCTATGGCCCACTCTTAGGGCTTTTTGCTTTTGGCTTGATGACCCGTAGGCGCATTTATGACCAATACGTTCCTTGGGTATGCTTAGCTGCTCCTTTGCTGTGCTATGGCTTGAACCTTCTGGTGCCACACTTTACAGGCTATACCTTTGGCTACGAACTCTTATTGCTCAATGGCGCACTTACAGCTTTGGGTTTATGGGTTATACGACAGAGGTAAAAGGTTGCTATGCTACTTATTTGTTTACTGCCTTAATGCGCTTGTGATAGTCGTTTGGGCGGTAGCTTTGTGTTTTCTAATAGATTAACCTTATAATATAGCTATTATGTGTCTGTATTACGTTATCAGAGGGTTGTACACTCTTTGTTTGGAGCAGATGTAAAATGTATTGTGTTGGCATATAGTACGGCTTGATAGATGCCCCATAGAGGCTGCCTGAGGTGAATTTGTTTGACGTGTTAACTTTTAGATATTTAAGAGTTTTAGCCTTGCTTTTGTCAGTTTGTCTTGTTGAAGCGTGTGGTGTGTCTAGTTTATTTGTCGCTTTTGTCCGATAGCGTTACTCTGATGTGTTGTGGCATAAGCTTTGCATAGTAGAAGGTGTGCGGCTAGTCGCGCGTTTCATCTAATAATATCATGCTTTATGGCTACTACTTCAGTTGATGTGCTCTGTGTGAGCGATAAGGTGATTGTACCTCCTGATACGCTAGATCATTTGCGCTTGTGCATAGTGACAGCTTCTACAGCAGAGGCTGCTATTGAACGCTTACAAGGCATTGACTTTGATGTTGTGTTGGCCGATATAGACCTGCCTCGTGAGGATCTTACCAAGCTTTTCCGCCTCATAGAGCTACAGCAGCCTGAGGCTTTGGCAGTACGTGTCAATTTTGCAGAAGCTGAGTCGTTCCGACAAACGCTTGCTGGCTTTGCACAGCAAGTATATGATAGTCGTAAAACGATATACCACTTTGTGGAAAATCCTTGGACGGTCTAGTAGTATATTTAATGAATTACCAATTAAAACAAACAATTATGACACAAAAGAACACCCAATTTGTCCTTACACCTCCTACGCGCCACTGGGTGGGCGATGGCTTTCATGTACACAACTTTATCCCTAGCCAGCCAGGTTTAAGTATGCAGGAGGCGGATCCATTCATCATGATGGATTATAACGCCTTGATGGAAGTGCCAGCAGGGCACACACCTAAGGGGGTAGGAGTGCATCCACACCGTGGCTTCGAGACTGTCACAATAGTCTACAAGGGGCGTGTGGAGCATCATGACTCGGCAGGTGGCGGCGGTGTTATTGGCGAGGGCGATGTGCAGTGGATGACGGCTGCCTCGGGGGGATTGCATAAGGAATACCACGAAAAAGCCTTTGCTAAAGTAGGCGGTCTTTTTCAAATGGTGCAGCTGTGGGTAAATCTCCCTGCTAAGGATAAGATGGGTGCACCCAAGTATCAAGCCATCGAAAAAAACTCAAATGGGACGCTATGTTCTAGATAAAGGTGGGTGTGTAGAAGTGATAGCAGGTAGCTATAAAGATGCACAAGGCCCTGCCAGTACACACACACACACACACACACACCTATGGCCCTGCTCAATGCACGCTTACGTGCAGGTGAAAGGGCTGATTTTGCTTTCCCTGCACACTACAATACGTTGTTACTCGTAATAGAGGGTAATGTGCGTGTAAATGGTTCTACTGAGCTACCACTTAACCACCTGGCTAAGCTTGATAATGTAGGTGAAATTTTTACGCTAGAAGCCTCGGAGGATGCTGTGGTGTTGGTG
>JAUMYJ010000014.1 GCA_030528715.1 Bacteroidales bacterium
TTGCTGGCCAACGTATCAAGCTATGGTAACTATGAAACAGCCTTACGCTTAAATTTATATCAAATCTACTTCCCCACCATAGAGGTTGGGGTTGGTGTATGTAACCGACATCACGAAACAACACAGATACACTTCAAAACACGTGCACCTTATTTGCGCCTAGGCGCAGATCTAAACATTGCACGTGACAAGCAATCGGGTAATCGTATTTTTCTAGGTCTACGCTATGGTGTGACAAGCTTTACATTTGACCTCACAGGACCACCCGTTATAGATCCAATCTGGCAAACACGTATTCCTCTTGATTATCGTGGACAAAGTAGTACGATGCATTGGGGAGAATTTGTATTTGGCTTAGAAGCAAAAATTTGGAAAAACTTCCACATTGGCTGGTCAGGACGTTATCGTAAGCGTATCACACAGCGCTTGCCTGCATTTGGACAAGCTTGGTACGTACCAGGCTATGGCAAAAATAGTGGGCATGTATTCGGTGGCTCATTTAACCTTACCTTCGACTTATAACCTAACATCACTTTATGACAATAGAACAACGTAATAAATTATTTTGGCAAATCCCCTTCTTACTTTTCTTGGTTATAGGGACAGTATGGGTGCTTACCAAAAGTAGCTCTCAAAACATCTATCACACCAATACTGGCAAGATCTTTGGTACACAATATCATATTATCTATGCTCATGATCGAGATGTCAAGGGGCTGATTGAGCAACGCTTATCTGAGGTAAACCGCGTATTCTCAACATTTGACTCAACAAGTGAGATTTCGCGCATCAATCGTAACGAACCGGTTCAAGTAAGTGACGACTTCATCGGTATCTTTACCAAAGCGCGCCTAATCTCACAAAGTACAGAAGGAGCTTTTGATATCACGGTTGCTCCTATCGTAAATGCTTGGGGCTTTGGCTATACTGGCCATAAAAAAGCGAGTATAGAGCAACACGTGGTAGATAGTATCATGCACTTCGTAGGCTGGGAAAAAGTAAGACTCGAAGGACGACAAATTATTAAGTCTGACCCACGCATACTATTGGATTGTAGTGCTATTGCCAAGGGATATGGTTGCGATGCAGTGGCTAAGCTCCTAGACACAATGGGTATTGAGAACTATATGGTAGAGATTGGCGGGGAAATCATCGTAAAAGGGCACAACGACAAGCAACGCCCTTGGGGCATTGGTATCAATCGTCCTCTTGAAGACTCTACTGGTATTGTAAATGAAATTTACGCTAAACTCAATCTCACGAATACAGCTATGGCAACTAGTGGGAATTATCGTAACTACTATTACGATAATGGGAAAAAATTCTCACATACCATCGACCCAAATACTGGCTATCCCGTAGAACACTCAATACTATCAGTAACAGTTATCACAAAAGAGTGTGCCATGGCCGACGGCTATGCTACGGGCTTTATGGTAATGGGATTTGACCGCGCCAAACAGATACTGGATCACTCCCCCGATCTCAAAGCGTTTATCATCTACGAAGACAAACAGGGCAACACACAAACATGGTGTTCACCCGAGCTCAAAAAAGTCATTGAGTAAAACAGATGCCTACACTTAAATAATCACACCGATGAAAACCGCATTATTAGTGGTAGGCAAGACAAAAGACAAACACTTAATTGCCTTGACCGATGAGTACACCAAACGCATACAGCATTATGTACCGTTTGAAATACTGACCATACCTGAGCTAACCAACACCAAAGCACTCACAGTAGAGCTACAAAAAGAGCGTGAGGCTGACTTGATACTTGACCAAGTAAAAGCAGGCGATTGGTTGGTATTGCTTGACGAAGGAGGATTAGAGTTTGGGTCAGTAGACTTTGCTACCTTTTTACAAAAACGTATGCTAGCTGCTCCCAAGCGTTTGATGTTTGTCGTAGGTGGCCCTTATGGTTTCTCACCACGGGTATATAAAGTAGCAAAGCAAAAGGTATCTCTTTCGCGTATGACCTTTTCACACCAAATGATACGCCTCATCTTTACAGAACAGTTCTATCGTGCAATGACTATTCTTAAAGGCGAACCCTACCATCATGAATAGAGTTTTTTTAGTAGTCTTATGTTTCTTAGCCTACTCCATCATAGTATCTGCACAAGTAGTTACCGATAGCAGCAAGATTGACTATTTTAGGCTGCTCGAGCTCAACGTCGAAAACCTCTTTGACACAGCACATGATGAGGGCAAAGATGACTTAGAGTTTACTCCCACAGGGAGTCGTAAGTGGACTCTATCTCGCTACCGACGTAAACTGAGACGTACTAGCAAAATAATTGCGGCAGCGAGCGATAAGCAACCCTTAGATCTCATCGCACTATGTGAGGTAGAAAACGATAGTGTAATGACCCACCTCACAAAACGCTATCCGCTACGCCCTATCGGCTACGAATATGTTATGACTAACTCAGAAGATATTCGTGGTATTGACGTTGCACTTATCTACCACCCTTTACGCTTTCGTTATCTAGGCCACCAAAGTTTACGCATACCCCCTCCTAAACGCCAACGTCCCACAAGAGATGTATTGCATACTTGGGGTATTGTACCAACAGGTGACACACTACACGTCTTTGTAGCACACTTACCTAGCAAGCGTGGCGGTATTGCCGAGACAAATGCTTATCGTGAACTAGTAGCCCAACGTATACGACAGGTTTCTGATAGTATCTTACGCTGTAATCCACATGCCAAGCTAATTATTACAGGAGATTTTAACGATACTCCTACCTCTACCACATTACGTAGAGGGTTAGGAGCTATACCTATTAAGAGTGGCCATACTTGGAAATCTAACGAGCTCTATCTCATGAGCCATTGTCTAAAAGCAGCACCAGGCATTACTGGAACCTATAAATACCAAGGAAGATGGGAACAAATAGACCACATCATAGTATCTGGTGCGCTCTTTGACCCTAATGAGAACATCTATACTCAGCCCGATGCTTGCCAAATCATGGCGTTTCCCTTTATACTCAAACCTGATCAAGGCGATGGTGGTGTCACACCATTTCGCACTTTTTTAGGTCCTCGCTATATGGATGGTTTTACAGATCATTTACCTCTGCTACTCACACTTCAACTTAACTGGCCTGACTAAAAACCTCTATTATGTTTATTCGTATCCTTTGCACCATAGTCTTGTCGTATTATATGAGCATACCACTCATAGCTCAACGTATTATTACACAAGATGGCCATACACTTGACTCTGTCCACAACCATTTTGCTAGTGACTCTATTGATAGTAAAAGTATTCCCACAGGCCTCTATGTATGGCGCGTTTCAGAGTACTTTGGTGACACAATTTCTGACACGCCAGACACACTAACACACCATTTCCCTAATAGCAACTACACGGCTGGCACCACAATGCAATACAGCCATACGGGCAATATTGGCGCACCACGCCTATCACGCCTATTTAAGGCAATAAATACACTACACACCCCATTCATCTTTACGCAGCCCTACGACTTCTTCTACAAGAAGCCGAGTGACGTTTTATTCACTAACACCAAGTCTCCATTCACCAACATTACTTATCACTCGCGTGGAAACCGCATTACAGGAGACGACCATTTCAAGCTACGCTTTGCTACAAATATCAACAAACGCTTAGGCTTTGGTGTAGACGTAGACTACATCTATGGTCGTGGCTATTATGCCTCTCAAGCTACGTCTTTAACTAGCGGTCGCTTACATGGCTCATATCTCGGACAGAACTATCACGCACATTTCTTTGTCGAATCTAACTATACCAAGATGGCAGAAAATGGTGGATTAGAAGACGATGGGTATATCATCACACCACAGAACTACTCAGCTAACTATTCTACGTCTGACTACCCAACTCGACTGACACAAACATGGAACCGCACAGGTCTATTCCGCACCTATCTTAGCCATCGCTATCTTCTAGGTATTCACCGCACTTATTTACCCAACGGAACATTGGTCAAAGAGCAAAAAGACGCTTTTAGCAAAAAGCTGACACAACCTACTGACAGCAATCAAATAATAACGATTGACTCTATCCAGCACTTACCCTTTCTCCCGCAACCTCATACACCTATAGATAGTAGTGATGAGAGCTCAAACTCTCCCAGATACATACGACAGTTCACACCTATTATGAGCTTGTTTCATACTTTTCAGTTTGACAAAAGCTATCGTAAATTCACACAAAACACTACACCTAATGCCTATTATACTAACGCTGAATTCTATCCAGCAGGCTCAGGAAGCAATGATAAGACAGAGTATTTAGGACTCTCCAACCTACTTGGCATTGAGGTCATTGAAGGATTTAACAAATGGGTAAAAGCAGGAATGAAACTCTTTATACGCTACGACTTGCGCTCATTCCAGCTCCCTACTAACGCTACTCAGCTAGAACGCTATAATGACAACTTACTAAGTTTAGGAGCACTACTCTATCGCAAGCAGAGCCATTATTTTCGGTTTGAAGCCTTGGGAGAGCTCGCTACCAACGGCACTACTTGGGGCATGTTTAACCTCAAAGGAGAAGCCACTCTACGCATACCACTAGCTCACGACACACTCACAGCTAACTTTTCTGCACGCTTGGCTAATGAAATTCCCACGTTTTACTACCGGCACTACCATAGTCGCTACACATGGTGGGACAACACTCACCTAAACAACATACTTACCTCACAACTTGGAGGAACTATCAGCCACAAGAAGAGCACCTTACGTCTCAACATACACAGCCTGCAAAACTACACTTATTTTGCTGAAACCGCGACACCCAATAGTGGCAATACTTGGGGCTATACTACCGCTATTAGTGTAAAGCAAAGCAGCAAAAACCTGCAAGTTATAGCCTTTACAATCAAGCAACAATTCGACTGGCGTATGCTCCATGGAGAGCTAAATGCTACATACCAAACCTCCTCAAACCAAGACGCACTTCCTTTGCCAAAGCTCACAGCCTATGCCAACCTCTATCTACGCTTTCGCTTAGCTAAGGTCTTAGGCGTAGAATTGGGCATCGATGGTAGCTATTTTACAAAGTACTATGCACCAACCTATACTCCAGTTATTGGGCAATTTGCAACACAAGATGCTAACTATCGTACTAAAGTAGGCAATTACCCTGTACTCAATGCCTACGCAAACTTCCACCTAAGTAAATGCCGTTTCTATATCGCTTACACCCACTTAAACCAAAACAGCAATGGTGGACGACCATTTATGATACCTCACAACCCTCTCAATCCTCGTGGCTTACAATTAGGTATTTCATGGACATTCCTAAACTAAGTCTAACTAGGCTAAGCTCCCCTTGGCTAACTCATTTTTTTTCGTTAATTTTGCATACAAAGAATAGATGGCATGATAGCAAAGATAGAAGCACTTTTACAGGAAATCAAAGCACAGACGGCTACTAACGAAGAGCAGGTAGAAAGCCTACGCATTAAATACCTCAGCAAAAAGGGACAAATAAATGATCTTATGGCTGACTTCCGAAATGTTGCCGCAGAGCAAAAGAAAGAAGTAGGCATAAAGATTAACGAACTCAAACAATTCGCCCAAGAACACATCAATAGTTTACGCGAAAGTTTTGCGCAAAAAACACAAGCCGAGGCCACTACACTCGACCTTACACGTACCCCCTACCCGATACGTTTAGGTACACGACACCCACTCTCTATCGTGCGACAACGCATCATAGATATCTTCGCACGAATGGGCTTTACGTTAGCCGATGGCCCAGAGATTGAAGATGATTGGCATGTGTTTTCGTCTATGAACTTTGCAGACGACCACCCTGCACGCGATATGCAAGATACTTTCTTTATTGAAGCACGCCCCGACATAATCTTGCGCACACATACGAGTTCGGTACAGAGTCGTGTGATGGCCAACCAAGCCCCCCCCATTCGTGTCATTTGTCCTGGTCGTGTATATCGTAACGAAGCCATTAGTGCTCGTGCACACTGCTTTTTCCACCAAGTAGAAGGGCTGTATATTGCCGAGAAAGTATCCTTTGCTGACCTTAAACAGGTATTACTCAATTTTGCCAAAGAGATGTTCTCACCCAGCACACAAGTACGCCTCCGCCCTTCTTATTTTCCCTTTACTGAGCCATCAGCCGAAATGGACATAAGCTGTAATATTTGTGGTGGTAAAGGCTGTGGTTTTTGCAAACATACTGGCTGGGTCGAAATTTTAGGTTGTGGCATGGTAGACCCTGCCGTACTCGAAGCCAATGGTATTGATAGCAAACGTTTCAGAGGCTATGCCTTCGGTATGGGGGTAGAACGTATTACCAACCTAAAATACCAAGTTAGTGATTTGCGCTTATTCTCTGAAAACGATGTGCGTTTTCTAGAACAATTCAAGGGAGCACATTAAACCCTCTCTATATCATGTTATGACGCCTTTGGCTCTTTACAGAGAGCCAAAGGCGTCATAACATATTAAAATAGTCCACGTAGCTGCACCGATATATCAGCTTTATTTCTCCCTATAATCTGCTGTGTACCCGTACCGATTGTGTTTGCTCCCCAATAATGTGTCCACCCCAACTTCACACCTATTCCTATACGTTTGTGCCACAGATATTCTGACATCGCAGTTAGCCTTACACCTTTGTTATTTAACGATGTAAATCCAGAAGTATAGCGTAACGCAGGCTCATAGGCAGACAACCGTGTATAGCCATCTTCACTGTTAAACACAGCCATACTAACTGCCACACGCCACCACTCTGTATGCCAATTACCATAAGTATTCCAGCCTACTCCCCAGCTTAATCCATTAAGCGGTGAATGATAAGCCCGTACGCTCATTGTGCTTTGAAATGTAAGGTGAGGGGGCACATTATATCCCACCTTTATACGCCATTGTTGTGTAGTGTGAAGTGCCTGCACTTTACCTTTTGTACCTGCCACGTTGCGCTGACGTGTGTTCAAAGCGTAGCGCACTTGCCATACCCATTGCTCAGTGGCTTTCCAGTCAAGAGATACACCACAGCTCCCCCCGTATGCACCCGTCGCGGCCAAAGTCGTTTGCCCTGGCTGATAGTAACCATCGGCATAAACATCAAGCATGAGGTATGGTGCTATTGCTCCCGAGAGCGAAAGGCGCATACCTAACTCATTTTGTACACGTCCTCCACTCTGTGCTGCCTTTGCTAAATATGCTTGATAGCGTTCAGCATAGTAACGCGCTATCGCTTGCACACGCCAAAGCTCATTCATACGTACTTGCGCCGTTTGCAAAAAAGCGATATCCCCTTGCTTATCTACTGCAAGCTCTCCTCCAAGCTGCCAACGCGGCTTATTATAGAGATAGTATGCCCCCAAGTTAAAATGTGTTTGTGCTGAATAGTGTTGATGATAAGGCAGCAAGCGTATTGCAAAAGGATGACTATAATGTATCGTATTGGCTGTAACACCCCAAACCTTCTGCCTCTGATAGCCATATTGCACAGCAGCACCTAATGTACTCACACGAGTAGCATTTTTGCGTTGCAACTCGTAATAGGTACGATGTAGTCCAGACGTAGGCAATGATAGTATATGCCCAGTACTATCTAAAAGGGCGTCCACAGCATTAACTGCACCATACAGCAATACCTGCCACTTTGGCTTAGGTTTTACAGCAAGAGCGATACCACGCAAATAATTGCTCTCACTCGTACTCGTATGTGCAGAAAGACGCAATGTTGCTCCATTATAACTTTGCACAAAGCTCTTCGTTGAAAGCATAAAGCCATTACCCGCCACTAAGCCAAGGCCTAGATGCACACGGAAGTCACCTATCGCAACCTGCCACTTACCATCATAACTTTTATAGCTAGCATGCACAGAATAAGCATCAAACCCCTTATTACCCCATTGCCCAAAAGGCTCGCCCGCATCTTTCTCCATCTGAAAACCATAACGCCATTGATTTTTGTAATTATAGCCATACTTCACGTTGTGATAGTACTTATTACCTAGATACCACTGCGTACGAGCGTGCGCAGCCGTTTCTGCCGTGCGACGCTGGCCTTGCCTCGTGTATAATGGTATGTCTATGCGTGTTGATAATTCATGCTTACCTTGCAATAAACGCTCACGCCACGTACTAGCTGCAATAGATTGACCTTTGCTTTTGCCACAATAGACAAAAAGTGAAAGATAATTGCGTGTTTTCCAATCCATACGCCACACTAAGAGCAATTCACCTAAACTAAGTATCTGTCCATTATATTGACGATAATCCAAGAGTGCAGAGATTTGCTCATCATCAAGAAAGGGGAGCTGTTCTAATTCCTCGCGTTCAGCAGTATTAAGGTTAATCGGGTTTGCTAAAAGTTCGCGCAAAAGGTCTTCATCAATTACGCTATTATCTTCGGTTATATTGGCATTATAGAGATAGTCCTCCTCAAACTGAGCCCAGCTATAAGTAAATTGTGCCCACGAATGGCTAGTACACCAGCACCATAAAACCAATAGTACAAGACAGCGCATCAATGCATTGCTCATCGTTAACATAAAAGCGAGTATTACACTTTTGGCTCTGCCTGTGTAATACTCGCTAATGGATTGGTTATTCTTCCTCTTCTTCAACCAAACAGAGGTCGTTAGGTAAGGTTTTCCCATGATAGACAAATACAAAGTGATTGCCCTTAGCAGAGGGGAATTGGCTACGTAAATCTACATCTTGACGCTCTTTGAGGTGTTCTACAATACGCTCATAGCATTCCATAGCCGAGTTGCATTTAACAAAGGCTGTAAAGCGTGTATCACGATACTGAAACTTACCTGTCGTAGCTATGGGAATAACACGCTTAAAAGTCAGTGTACCCTCATACCAGCCAAAGGCCTCATTAAGCAGTGCCATAGCGCGTGTTTCTTTACGACTAGGTATATGTGTAGCAGTTGAAGTTTTTTTCTTCTCACTATACGCTTTAAATTCAGCCAAGCTCTGCACCTCAGTCTTTATCACGATAAAATAGACCTTAGCACTTACCTTATAGCGGAGTGGATAAGCTCCCCCATTCACCTGATAGTTGGCTATCTGAGCCATCATCGTATCAGTGACCTCTATTTCACCTGTACTAAGCAAAAAATCGCGTACCTCTTCAAGCGAAGATACAAGAGTTTCGTGATTAAAATATCTAATGTAAAGATTCATATTCTAGCACTGCCTTATCTTTTCATCATTACTGGTGCTTGGCCTCTTATGCTACGAGTATCAAGCCTACCTCATGCGCAAGTTTGTGTTTAACCTTAGCTCAAAACGACAAAAGGAGACGAACAATCGTCTCCTTTTGAGCGGAAAACGAGACTCGAACTCGCGACCCCAACCTTGGCAAGGTTGTGCTCTACCAACTGAGCTATTTCCGCAGCAAAGTGAAGAGGAGGAGACTCGAACTCCCACGTCACAATTGACACTACCCCCTCAAAGTAGCGCGTCTACCAATTCCGCCACCTCTCCAATTTTACTGTTTGCAATTCATAGTTCAAAGCATAATTAGTGCCCAGGAAAAGACTCGAACTTTCACGTCATTACTGACACTAGTACCTGAAACTAGCGCGTCTACCATTCCGCCACCTGGGCGTTTTTTTTACGCTTATGAATTGCTTCATCATGTGAGCGGAAAACGAGACTCGAACTCGCGACCCCAACCTTGGCAAGGTTGTGCTCTACCAACTGAGCTATTTCCGCATTTTCACAAAACACCATTGTGTCCGCTTGCTAGCAGTCGTTTTCTCGATTGCGATGCAAAGTTACGCATTTTTTTGAAAACACCAAACTCTACGACCATTTTTTTTGTAGAAAATGCGATTTTAAGCGAGGCCACCTTAGAACACAGCACAAAGCAAGCGCAATCGTGCATTTACTCTAAGGCTTTTTAAGCACAAGCGACTTTTACAACGTATATTCACGAGCAAAGTTGTTAACATACTTAGCCTAATAAGAAGAGGCTTATGACACATAAGCTAGGCTCCATTCATTGTGCCACGACACGAAACAAGTGTACCACGTTATGGTACACTTGTTTTCAGTCTGGGTACAATTGTGCCTTAACACGATACACCATGTTAGCCCTAAGTATGGCCATAGTAAGTAAAAGGAAATACAACACAATAGTAGCTTATTGTACAACCTAGCTAATACTTACATTTAGTCTCTTAAAACTCTCGAATAAATGCGTTTGGCACCTCACACGTTGGGCTCATAGCTCGCCATATAAAGAGATTAGCCTAGTTATTCTCTGGACGTAGCTTACGCACAGCACGGCCAGCTTGCCACATTTCGCTCTCACGCAAAGCCGTTAATTCGGCTTCGAGTTTTTCGCGATAGTCTGGCTGAGAGTTGCTATCAATACTTCTCTGAGCTTCTTCGCCTGAGGCTACACTTGCATAAAGCTGCTGCATCACGGGCTTGATAGCATCGTGAAAAGGCCCCATCCAGTCTAGTGCACCACGCTGAGCGGTAGTAGAGCAGTTAGCATACATCCAGTCCATACCTTTGGCCGCTATAAGCGGCATTAGCGATTGTGTGAGTTCTTCTACCGTTTCATTAAAAGCCTCCGAGGGGGTATGGCCATGCTCGCGCAACACCTCATATTGCGCTAAAAACAAGCCTTGTACAGCGCCCATCAGTGCGCCACGCTCACCCGTAAGGTCAGAGTATACCTCACGCTTAAAATCAGTACGGAACATATAGCCCGACCCAATACCAATACCCAATGCTAGCGTACGCTCGGTGGCACGCCCCGTAGCATCTTGAAACACACCAAACGATGCATTTAAGCCACGCTTTTCGAGAAAGAGTGTGCGCAATGACGTTCCAGAGCCCTTAGGCGCAACTAGGATAACATCAATGTCAGTAGGAGGCACTATGTGTGTACGCTCCTTGTAAGTAATACCAAAACCATGTGAGAAATAAAGGGCTTTACCTGCTGTGAGGTATGGTTTAATAGTAGGCCAAGCATCAATCTGAGCCGCATCTGACAGGAGCATGCAGATGATAGTGCCACGCTGAGCCGCCTCTTCAAGAGAGAAGAGCGTCTCACCAGGCTTCCAACCATCGGCCACCGCCTTGTCATAAGTCACACCTGCACGCTGCCCTACGATGACGTTAAAGCCATTGTCACGTAGGTTAAGAGCTTGACCTGGCCCTTGCACACCATAACCGAGCACAGCAATCGTCTCACCACGGAGTGCATCAAGAGCTTTTTCAAGAGGAAATTCGTCGCGGGTAACTACTTCTTCGAGTGTACCTCCAAAATTAATTTGCGCCATAATTATTAAGTATCAGTTTTTTTTACAGATTATGCGTATTATGCATTACGAAGACCAAGCAGATACGACAGACAACCGCAGTGGTATGGTCGCTACGCATAGCATGTACCTCGAAGTGGTGTGTGAGCGGTGCAGGCATTTCGTGATAATAGTGAAGCGTATCACCAAAATAGGCTTCTGCACTATATGCCACTTCGCAACGCGTAAGTTGATATGTACGATGAAAGTCTAAATCAAAAAAATCTAAGGCATGACTAATATAGCGAATGCTATTGACGTGCCCATTGATGTCAAGATCAGAAAAGCGTACTGCTAAACTAAAAACAGGTGTTTGCTTGTGTACACGCACACGCTCTGGCTTGGGTAGTGCACACTCATGAGCCACACAACATTGAGCCATACGCCCTTGGTCAAAAGCACATAGGTCAGTAGCCAAGCGTGAAGTTGTGTCAATGAGCGACCATACCGTAAGTGCACGAGCAAAAACCACGCCACGGCTATCTGTAAGGCGATAATGACGATCTGAAAACTGACGATAACAGCTGGCAAACCACGTATGAATATCGTAAGTTTCGTGTGTCATTGGCATTATATTTAGCTCTATTTGCAAACGCGCCAACACCCAAACTTTGCCATGTGCTATCATATCGCGATAACCATAACCTACACTACCCGCATGCACATTGGCACAACGTAGTAGCAAATTGCCCAGCACGCTCACGGCCAAATGGCCTGTGGCATCTTCTTGAAAAGGCTCTACAGCAAAGGTATAATGCCCTTGCTTGGCTTGTTTCTCGTCCATAGTCTGTTAATCGTTAAGTGACTGACGGACATGCTCTCGCTGTGCTAAGAAATCTTCGAGTGGCTCTTCGGGACATCGGGTGATAGCAATTGCTCCCGAGCGCACGTATTGCAAGACACAATCATAAGGTTTAAGTGCTTCATGTAGCGACACAATCGTTTCGCTAAGGCCAGAGAGTGTCACGATAGCATAGACTTGATTGACCTCTATGATACTAGCATTATGTAGGCGGATAGCCTTAGATATTTCAGGGCAATCCGTTAGCTTGTTAGTAGCTACTTTGAACAGGCCTGTATCCATCACAAAAACTTTATCTTGCTCAAAATAGTGCGCTTGTAGCACGTCTACTTTCTTTTCAATTTGCTTCGTGACGATACGTATCGTAGCCTCATCGGTACGTGTAGTAATTGTATAGCGATGAATACCTGAGATGCTCGAAGTAGAGGCATTGATACTATCAATACTAAGCATACGGCGTGTAAAGACGTGGGCTACCTGTGTGAGTACACCCGCACCACTCTCTGAGAAGATGATGATGGTATAGTTATTTTGCGTAGTTTCCATGGTGTTATGTATGCTTTATTTCGAGTATCATATCATTAATTGCACTACCTGGGCAGCACATCGGCATCACTGTTCCCTCTTGCTCTACACAAACCTCGAGTAAATAAGCTCCATCGGTCGACATCATCTCTGCGATGGCCTCATCTAAGTGTTCTCGCTCGGTCACACGACGACTCTTGATACCATATCCTGCGGCTATGAGCTGAAAGTTAGGGTTGCGCATCGGAGAAAACGAATAGCGATGATTGAAAAACATTTCTTGCCACTGACGTACATTACCAAGATACTCATTGTTAAGTAGCACCATCTTAACAGGGCAACCATATTCTAATATCGTGCCAAACTCTTCGATAACCATCTGTATACCTCCATCACCGACCATAAGAATAACGTCGCGCTCGGGAGCTCCAAATGTAGCTCCAATAGCTGCTGGGAGTCCATAGCCCATCGTTCCCATACCACCCGAGGTGAGCAAGCTACGCTTCTGGCTAAACTTAAAGTAGCGGGCTGCCATCATTTGATTTTGCCCGACATCGGTCACACACACAGCTTTGTGCCCCGTAGCTTCGCTAATGCGATGGATAGCCTCGCCCATTTTGATAGGGCCTGTTGTGGGGAAGAGTTCGGGCTCTACAACTCTGATGCGCTCACGCTCATGATAAGGCTCAAAGCTAGCACGCCATACACGATGGTCTTTCTTTTTGAGTAAACGTGTTACCGCTGGAAGTGTTACCTTGCAATCACCCAACACAGCCACGTCTACCTTAACATTTTTGTTAATCTCAACAGGATCTATATCAAAGTGGATTTTTTTAGCCTGCTTTGCATAGGTGTCAAGTTTGCCAGTAATACGATCGTCAAAACGCATACCTACGGCTATAAGTAAGTCACACTCTTGTGTCTTTATATTGTTTGCGAGTGTACCATGCATACCCAGCATACCCATATTGAGCGGATGAGCAGAGGGAAGTGCAGAGAGTCCCAGCAGCGTACAGCCAGCAGGCATATCGGCTAATTCTATAAAGGCACGTAGTTCTTCTTGTGCTTCACCCAGCTCTACGCCTTGCCCTACAAGCACTAATGGACGCTGAGCATTGTTAATGAGTGTCGCAGCTGATGCTATAGCCTCCTCACACATCGGAGGTACGGGCACATAGCTACGAATGTGGTTGATCGTTTGTGGTAAATATTCGGCAAGTTCAAGCTGTGCACTACGCGTAAAGTCGAGCACAACAGGGCCAGGACGACCACTCCTCGCGATATAGAAAGCACGACTTACAGCCCAAGCGACTTCACTAGCCGAACGTATCTGATAGCTCCACTTCGTGATAGGCTGTGCTACATTTACGACATCGCACTCTTGAAAAGCATCACTACCGAGTAGATGTGCGGCTACTTGACCCGCAATTACCACGATAGGTGTACTATCCATCAGAGCATCTGCAATACCTGTAATCGTATTCGTAGCCCCAGGCCCACTAGTAACCAAGCAGACACCAACTTTTCCACTCACACGTGCATAACCCTCAGCAGCATGTGCTGCGGCCTGCTCATGACGCACCAAAATATGCTGCAAGCTATCAGTATAATCAAAAAGTGCATCGTAGGTAGGCATAATAGCCCCTCCAGGATAGCCAAAGAGCGTTGTAACGCCCTCATGAATGAGCGAGCGCATCAAGATATGTGCTCCTGAAATTAGCTCCTTTGCCATAGGCTTATTATTATGAAAATTATTCTTTTTATTATTCTTC
Source organism: Bacteroidales bacterium (assembly GCA_030528715.1). Classification (GTDB taxonomy): domain Bacteria; phylum Bacteroidota; class Bacteroidia; order Bacteroidales; family Bacteroidaceae; genus Alloprevotella. Next base: position 14,418 of record JAUMYJ010000014.1, read on the forward strand.
GGCATCATCTATCAAACGTACAGCTCCTTGATCTGCCGAGCTAACCATAGACGCATAGGCACGTAGCGCAGCAGACACCTTACGTTTGCGTATTTTAGGCGTCATCGGTCTAGCTGCTAGCTCTTTGTCAGTAAGACGCACATTGATAGTGCGGCTAGGAATATCTATATCTATTATATCACCAGTTTGCACTTTTCCAATATTACCACCTGCTGCAGCTTCGGGCGATATATGACCGATACTTAGTCCAGAGGTGCCTCCTGAAAAGCGCCCATCAGTAATCAATGCACACTGTGTACCTAGCTGGCGACTTTTAATGTAAGACGTGGGGTAAAGCATTTCTTGCATGCCTGGGCCTCCCTTAGGGCCTTCATAGGTAATCACAACGACATCTCCTGCTTGCACTGTGCCATCTAGGATACCACGGCACGCTGCATCTTGTGAGTCAAAAACTTGTGCACGTCCAGAAAAAGTCCAAATACTTTCATCTACCCCCGCTGTTTTAACTACACAGCCTTTTTGAGCGATGTTACCAAAAAGTACGGCCAAGCCACCATCTTGGCTATAAGCATGTGCAATATCGCGTATACAGCCATTGACACGATCTGTATCTAAGATTTTCCAACGTGCATCTTGGCTCCCCATTGTAGTGCTAAACCTGCCACCAGGGGCACTACGATAAATGCGCTCAGCCTCTTTATCTATAACAGCCCGACAAATATCGTAGCGCACAATATCTTCACCCAAAGTACTTCCGTTGATACGATAACACGTTGGGTCAATTAGTCCTCCTTTGTGTAGCTCACCTAGTAGAGCCATTATTCCGCCTGCCGCATTACACTCTTGGATAGAATAGCGATGTGAGTTTGGAGCTAGTTTACACAAGCAAGGGACTTTTCGGCTCAGTGTATCAATATCATTGAGTGTAAAGTCTACCTTAGCCTCATGTGCCATAGCCAAAAGATGCAAGATTGTATTAGTCGAACCACCCATCGCAATATCTAATGTCATAGCATTGAGAAAAGCTTGTCGTGTAGCAATATTACGCGGTAACACACGCTCATCACCTTCCTCGTAATATTTATAGGCATTCGCTACAACGAGAGCTGCAGCATCTTTGAATAGCTGGATACGATTGACGTGCGTAGCCAATATTGTGCCATTACCAGGTAAAGACAAGCCGAGTGCTTCGGTCAAGCAATTCATAGAGTTTGCTGTAAACATGCCCGAACAACTGCCACACCCAGGACATGCGCTAGCCTCAACCGTTGCAAGCTCTTCATCGCTCACACGCTCATCTGCTCCCATTACCATCGCAGTTACCAAATCGATATTGTTACCATCATAGGTGCCTGCCTCCATAGGGCCACCACTTACAAATACCGTAGGGATATTGAGACGCATCGCTGCCAAGAGCATGCCAGGCGTAATCTTATCACAATTACTAATACACACCAAAGCATCTGCCTTATGGGCATTGACCATATACTCTACACTATCGGCAATAAGGTCACGACTAGGTAGCGAATACAACATGCCATCGTGCCCCATAGCGATACCATCGTCAATCGCAATCGTGTTAAATTCAGCGGCATAGCACCCTAAAGCCTCTATCTCGCGTTTGACAAGCTGTCCTACCTCGTGCAGGTGCGTGTGGCCTGGCACAAATTGTGTAAACGAGTTGGCTATCGCGATAATTGGTTTACCAAAGTGTTCGCGCTTCATACCCCCCGCAACCCATAGGGCACGCGCACCTGCCATACGTCGGCCTTGCGTACTAAACGCACTCCTTAGTCTATGCTTCATGCGTATCTTATATTTTTTCCTAAATTTCCATACATTTACATCAATGCTTTTATTCACCGCAAAGAAGTAAAGTGTTCAATTTGCAGGCAAATATAAGAAAAAACTGCCGATTTAAGGCAGTCAAACTTGCATAGAGAGTAAATAAAGTACAAAAGCACCTCTCAATGTAACCAAAATGACTTATAAAACAATTCGAAAGCAGGTACCACGCCCGACTTCACTATATTTAACAAAGAGCTGTCCATGATGATAGCGCTCTACAATACGCTTGGCTAAGGACAAGCCTAGTCCCCACCCGCGCTTCTTTGTAGTAAAGCCCGGCTCAAAAATACGTTTATATAACTTACGAGGTATTCCCTTTCCTGTGTCTTGTAAATCTATTATGATATGCTTATCATCACGTTTAGCTGTGAGTGTAATAGTGCCTTCTGCGCCTATCGCATCAATAGCATTGCGACACAAATTCTCAATAACCCACTCAAATAACGGGGCATTAACTGCGCATAACAGTATAGGTGCTTCGTAATGTGTTTCAATACATACACGCCGAGGCATACGCTGCTGCATATAACATATAACACGCTCTAATACCTCTACGAGATTACTCTCGCTAAGTGTTGGCACACTACCTATTTTTGAGAAACGCTCCGTTACAAGTTGCAAGCGCGCCACGTCTTTACCCATCTCACCCACAAGCGCATCATCAGGATATGTTTCTTTAAGTATTTCTACCCAAGCCATGAGTGACGAGATGGGGGTACCTAATTGATGTGCCGTTTCTTTGCTAAGACCCACCCACACCTTATTTTGCTCGGCACGCTTGGCACTTATAAAGGCCGAAAAAGCTAAAACAAAGAATACAGCAATAATAGCCAGCAAAGCATAGGGGTAGTAATAAAGGCGTTTAAGCACTGCACTTTCATCGTAAGCCACGGTAAGCGATCCAACCTCCATAGGCATGCGCATGTTATACCCACGTGCTATCATAGCCTCGGCCTTAGAGCGTAGAGATGCAATAGAGTCTGCATGGGTAGAGGCATGGAGAGAAACATTACGATGTGTCAACACTTGACCTTGCTCAGAGAGCACAATAACTGGTATGCTCTGGTTGGCATTGATAACCTTCAACACCAAGCTAAGGTCGGTCGTTTCATCGGCATTATTGAGCGTAGTCATCGCTTCTGCCCAAAGTGCCATGTTACTCCGTTCAGTAGCCGCCAAATCACTCACGAAATGGTGAGAAGCAACCAAAGCTCCTACCGCTATAAGCATGGCTACAAGATAGAGGTACCATTGCCTAACCCAATGCATCAGCATAGACATCATCTAGGTTCTTTTTAGCTTAACGATAAGCTAGCCATAACTTCGTCAATATAGCTCAACACCTCAGCACGCCCCTGTTTTTTCAGTGAGCTAGAAACAAAATAAGGGGGGAGTGTCTCCCAGTCTGCTTGCAGTGTTTTAAGATAGGCCAGCACATTTTTTTGTGTACCACCATTCGAGAGCTTATCAGCCTTAGTAAATACAATCGCAAAAGGAATACCATGTTCTCCGAGCCACTCAATGAATTCGAGATCGATAGTCTGTGGTTTATGCCTTACATCAATGAGTAAGAAGAGACAAGTCATCTGCTCGCGTTCGAGGATATAACCTTCAATGATTTCTTTGAGTTTATCGGCCTGTGCTTTGCTACGTTTGGCATAGCCGTAGCCTGGTAAGTCTACAAGATACCAAGCATCATTGACCAAAAAGTGGTTAATAAGCAACGTCTTACCTGGTGTAGCCGAGGTCATAGCAAGTTTGGTTTGCCCCGTAAGCATGTTGATAAGGCTACTCTTACCTACATTGCTACGCCCAATAAAAGCAAATTCAGGCTTATTATCGCTAGGGCACTTACGATAGTCGCTATTACTGATGATGAATTTCGCACTTTTGATACGCATAGTGACAAGTTTGTTTATTTGCAAAGATACAACAAAGTTTTTTGTTATTGCCTAAGCCAACCTTCATTTCCACGATTATATCTTTTGCCCGAAGACAGCAACCATTTGTATAAAGTCTCCAAACATTTGTCCGAAGACTTCGGACAAATGTTTGGAGACTGCAAGCAATACTTATCGTCTACTAGCTCATTTGATAAGTTTTGACTTTGCTTACACTAAGAAGAATGTGCTTAGTGTGACACACCTTTTATAAAGAAAGCAGAACGAGAGGTTACATCTGCGCTTTGAATGCGTAAAGTAGCACCAGCATGATGCCCACGATCCAAAGTGTAAGGTTGATGTCTTTGTAATTACCACTAAGTACCTTGATGCCAATATAAGAAAGCATACCAAAGGCCATACCACTCGAAATGTCAAACGTAAGTACCATAAAAAGCATCGTAATAAAGGCAGGTAGTGCCTCGCTGATGTCGTTGAGCTTGATCTTGGGTACAGCGTCAATCATGAATACACCTACAATAATTAAAGCACTGGCTGTAGCGGCACTTGGCACTAGCAAGAAGACAGGGGCTAAGAATATGGCTATCAAGAATAAGCTCGCAGTAGTAAGTGCTGTAAGCCCTGTACGACCACCAGCGGCAATACCTGCTGTGCTCTCAACATAGGTCGTTACGGTAGACGTACCAATTGTAGCTCCAATGCTGGTAGCTACGGCATCAGCTAACATCGCTTGCTTGGCATGCTTGATATTGCCTTTCTTGTCAATCATCTCCGCTTTAGAGGCAGCACCAATAAGTGTGCCTAGTGTGTTGAATATGTCAATAAATACCAGCATGAAGATAATGAAGATTAGTTTGAGGTCTAACTCTTTATAAAAAGGAGTGAAGTCAAACTGCAAGAAAGTAGGCGCGAGTGATTGAGGTGCTGATACGGGAGAGAAACCCTCGGGGAGAGGAACAATGCCAGCAATCAGACCTATCGCGGTGGTAATGATGATACCATAAAACAAGGCACCATTAACACCACGCTTTACCAGCGCACCACTAATGACAATACCTGCCATGGCCAATAGTGTGGTAGGCGTAAACTCGCCCAATTGTACCAATGTAGCCTCATTACCTGTAATGATGCCCGCACTTTTCAAACCTACGAAAGCAATAAACATGCCTATACCAGCCGATATGGCGTATTGCAGGTTGGTAGGTACACACTTTATGATAGCTTCGCGTACGTTAAATACAGTCAAAAGAATAAAGACAACGCCTTCGATAAAGACAGCAGCTAAGCCTACCTGCCATGAATAGCCCAAGGCTCCACACAACGTAAAGGCGAAGAAGGCATTGATGCCCATGCCAGGAGCTTGTGCAAAAGGCAAGCGCGCTACAAAAGCCATGAGTATCGTGCCAATAGCAGAGGCCAAAGCAGTAGCTGTAAATACAGCACCTTTGTCCATGCCAGTGACTGAAAGAATGTCGGGGTTTACAGCCAAAATATAGGCCATCGTAAGGAAAGTGGTAAGGCCAGACATCAACTCAGTGCGCACGGAATGCTTACCACGAATAAAGCCTAAATAACGAAGAATATCCATTGAGTATAATTTAGGCAGTTACTTAAATGTCCATTTGAGTGCAAGTGTAGGGTTCCAGCGGAGCTTGTTGTAGCCATAGACGAAGTTGTTGCTGATTTCTTGCTCTGTACCAATACTAAGGTTAAAGTCTTTGCTTACACCTTCGAGCTTGTTAAGGTTTAGCCAAAGTTGTGGTTCAGCTATAAATACCCAATTGTGTGTATGGTCGTTATCAAGCCAAAGGTCGGCAAAACCATTGAACGAAAACATGCCATTGCGACCAAAATTTTTGTACCATACACCTGTGAGTTGTAAGTTATTGCGCTTCTTGTTACGAGCAATGTATTTGTAGAGTGTTTGTATGCTAAACCCTGCGGAATAGTCAGCTGCATTCCAAGTATAGGTAATACCTGCTAGGTAGGCGTTTTTGAATGAAAGGCTATTGTTGAGCCCACCATCGTATTCTACATGTAAAGCAAAGGGAGATTTGCCAAGGTTAAACTCGCGAGCTATTTCCCAATAAGCCATCACCACACCATCTTTACGATAGTCCATGTCAACAAAGAAAAACGTGTTGCCATAGCGGTCGGGGCGAAACATCTCGACCGTAGTTGTGAGTCGTGGACGCGTTTGGTCGGTTTCGTAGATACTACGACCAAAGTCGTGGTGCAACTGAATGTTTTGAGCTACGGCAGGTATATTGACACCTACAATAGTAGCAATTGCAAGGACAAGGAAATGAATAACTTTCATACTTTCTTATTGATTGAAATAATAAATGATTTTATACTTTGCGTACCTAAGATTAAATGGTTGGTATGTTCTTGCTAGCTGCTGGCTTTGGGTAGACGGTCGGCAGCCGTTTCGGGTAAAATGAGATTGAGTATTACAGCAACAACAGCAGATAAACCAATACCAGTGAGTGTAAAGTTACCAAACTGTAAGGCAGCTCCTCCAATACCAGTAGTAAGTGTCACAGAGATAATCACCATGTTGCGTGCACTACCAAAGTTTACGCGGCTGTTAAGTAGCGTAGAAATACCAGCTCCTGCAATCGTACCAAAGAGTAGTAGCATGATACCACCCAAAACCGCGGTAGGAATACTTGATAGCAGGGCACTAACCTTACCTATTAGTGAAAATACGATAGCCGTAACAGCTGCGATACGAAAGACCACAGGGTCTGTCACTTTGGTCAGTGACATCGCCCCAGTTACTTCGGAGTAAGTCGTTACGGGAGGAGCACCAATAGCACCAGCTAGGCAGCAGGCCAAGCCATCGCCTGCCATCGTGCGATGTAGGCCAGGGTCTTCTACGAAGTTCTTGCCCGTAATGTTGTTGACGACATAGACGTCCCCAATGTGTTCAATAACGGGAGCTATGGCTACGGGTATCATAAAGAGGATAGGTTCCCAGCGTATATCGGCTGCCGTAGGTGTAATGAATTGTGGTAGAGCAAACCAATCAGCCTCATTAACTTTGGAAAAGTCTACGAGCTCTGGAAAGAATATCAAAGCCGCTATGTATCCTACTACAATGCCGATGAATATAGGAATGAGCTTGATAATTCCTCGGGTATAGAGTGTCACGATGATAGCAGTGGCCAAAGCGATACCAGCAAGTGCCCAGTTGGTCTTAGCCATGTTTACAGCAGCAGGTGATAGTGACAAGCCTATAAGCATAATTACAGGACCGATAACTACGGGTGGGAAAAGACGCTTGATAAAGCCAGTGCCTAGTGTACGTACGAGCAATGCCATAATGAGGTAGACGAGACCTACACCTATTAGGCCAAACAGTGTGCCACTCTGACCATAAATTTCGGTGGCACTCACGATAGGGGCAATAAAAGCAAAACTACTACCCAAGAAAATGGGCACTTTACCTTTTGATACAAAATGAAATAGTAGCGTGCCTATACCAGCCGAGAACAGAGCCGTAGAGGGGCTAAGACCGACAAGTAAAGGCACGAGTACTGTTGCGCCAAAAGCTACAAATAAATACTGAACACCCACTATCGTTTTTCGAGTGGGGGTAAGAATTAATTCGCTCATGAGTTGTTTTGGTATTGTGTATTTTTTAGATTTTGGCGCAAAGTTACAAACAAGAAGGTTTTTAACCCAAGAGAGAAGTACTGTTTTAACATTTACACCGCCCTTATTTAACATTTGAAGCCCCCCAAAAAAGGGGAAATTAGACACGTAGGTTCACGTTTTGTGTTTTAAGCTTAGGACTCATCGTTAGGATATTGATGACCAATTATGCTTGTGGGCTTTTGTCATTTTGAGATGCTGCCATAGTAGCTGGTAGAGTGGTAGGCTCATATCGGGGTCACGTGCTAAAATTATTTGTGCCTGTTCACGTGCTTGGGATAATAGTTGGCCATCTTTGGCCAAGTTAGCTAGGCGGAGGTCGAAAGCGATACCACTTTGCTGTGTACCTTCAATGTCGCCTGGACCTCTCAACTTCATATCTTCTTCGGCTATGACAAAGCCATCGGTACTCTCAAGCATGATTTGCATGCGACGTTTCACGTTTTCACCGAGTTTATAGCTGGTTACTAAGATACAATATGACTGCTCTGCTCCACGTCCCACGCGTCCTCGTAGTTGGTGGAGTTGGGCAAGTCCAAAGCGGTTGGCACTCTGAATGACCATGACCGAGGCATTAGGCACATTCACGCCTACTTCGATAACCGTAGTAGACACTAAAATATGCGTTTTATGCTGTGCAAAAGCTTGCATAGCTATCTCTTTTTCGGCCGCTTTCATTTTACCATGTAAGAAGCCTATATTGTGCTTTGGAAAGGCTTGACAAATCGTTTTATAGCCTTCTTCGAGACTCTGCATATCGGTTTTTTCACTCTCTTTAATGAGTGGATAGACGATGTACACTTGATGCCCTTTGGCTAGTTCTTGGCGAATACCATTAAAATAGCCCGCCGTATTGTCTTCATAGAAGTGTAGCGTTTTGATAGGCTTGCGCCCTGGTGGGAGTTGGTCTATGACTGATACATCTAAATCGCCATATACCGTCATGGCCAAAGTGCGTGGTATGGGGGTAGCCGTCATAACTAGCACATGCGGTGGAGTAGTGTTTTTATGCCATAATAGGGCACGCTGCTTTACCCCAAAGCGGTGTTGCTCGTCAATGATGGCTACGCCAAGGTTACTAAATACTACAGTGGGCTCTATAAGTGCGTGTGTGCCTACTAAGATATGTATGTGGCCTTGTGCTAAATCTTCTAATAGTTGTTTGCGCTGTTTGCCTTTTATGACACCTGTAAGTAAGGCTACGCGTAGACCGAGTGCCTCAACGAAACTATGTATACTAGCGTAGTGTTGTTCGGCCAATATTTCCGTTGGTGCCATCATGCAGGCTTGAAATCCATTATCTATGGCTAGAAGCATAGTCATTAGGGCTACGATAGTCTTACCACTACCGACGTCGCCTTGTACTAGACGGTTCATCTGTCGGCCAGTATTCATATCTATGCGTATTTCGCGTACTACACGCTTTTGAGCATCGGTTAGCTCAAAAGGGAGTATTTCATGGTAGAAGCGATTGAAGAAAATACCTACCTTGTCAAAGCGAAAGCCTTTGTAGCGTTGCTGACGCTGCTGAGCATAGCGCAAAATATCGAGTTGCAAGAAAAATAGTTCGTCAAACTTTAATCGACGTTCGGCTTCGGGCAGGTCACTAGCAGATTGTGGGAAGTGAATGCGTTGCAGTGCTTTATAAAGTGGTAGTAATTGTAAGTTGCTTGTGATATGTGCTGGCAACATCTCTTGGGGAGGCTGTGAGGCTAGCCGCTCAAAGAGCGTGTAGATATAGCCTTGTAGTGTTTGTGATGTTACGCCAGCACGTTTCATGCGTTCAGTAGTGCTGTAAAATGCTTGTAGCCCCTGCGTATAGGGTAGCTCGCTATCAGTAGGGCTAAGGTCGGGGTGAGCTATGGATACGCTTTGATTGAAAAGCGTAGGCTTACCAAATACGATATACTCTGTACCAGCTTTGAGTTGTTTTTCCATAAAGCGGATACCTTGAAACCACATGAGCTCAATACTACCACTGCCATCGCCAAAGATAGCACGTAGTCTACGCTTTCGCCCCTCTCCAAGAATTTCAAAACGATGAAGTGTACCACGTAGCTGTACAAATGGCATTCCCCCTGTAAGTTCGGCTATTCGATGTGTTTTTGTGCGGTCAATGTATTTGTAAGGGAAATAATAGAGTAGATCGCGTAGTGTACGTAGTTTTAACTCATTAGCTAAGAGTTGAGCTCGTGTGGGCCCAACACCTTTGAGGTACTGCAAATCAAGTGATAAGAGGTCGTACATCGTATGCGCGTGTGGTTAATCCTCTTGAGCGAGTAGTGTTTGGGCGAGTGCAAAGTCTAGTGGAGTAGTAAGCTTAAAGTTATGCACTTCCCCTTCGGTTAAGGCAATGTGTGTTCCTAAGGCCTCTACCACCGAAGCATCATCTGTAAACTTCTTGCAAAAGGGTTGCTCGTAAGCTCTGCGTAGTAGCTCTAACCGAAAGGCTTGTGGCGTTTGTACAGCGCAGTAATGGCTACGGTCAAGTGCAGTGGAATGTCCATTGCTATGGCGTAGTCGCAAGCTATCTACTACTGGCACCACAGGTATGGCTGCACCATGTGCTGCCGCAGCTGCTATCACCCTATTTATCAAGTGTGTAGAGACAAAAGGTCGCACAGCATCATGCACCAGCACAATGTCTGTTGCTTTAGCATCGGTCAAAGCATTAAGTCCATTACATACAGAATGGTAGCGTGTAGCACCGCCCGAAACGAGGTGTAGAGGTGTAGTAAAGGCGTGTGCCTCACACAGCGATTGCCAATAGTCGTGCATCTCGGGGTGTAATACCAACACGATGTTAAATGCTATTGTACAATGCTGAAAGGCTTCGATCGTGTGCATTAGCACGGGCTTACCATTAAGTGGCAAAAACTGCTTGGGTAAAGTAGAGGCCATACGCTCACCTTTACCACCAGCTACAATAATGATGTGGTGCATCGGAAGTAAAGAGCATTAAGGGCGTTGTAAAAGCATTGCCGTGCGAATTTCGTCAGCTTTTGCTTGTCCTAAAAAATGAGCTACGATAGCTAGTGCAAACTCAGGCGCTGCCGCAGGACCTTGCGCTGTAATAACGTGACGATCTACCACAACGGCTGCATTTTCGATGGTAGCACCATGGAGTTCATTTTCAAAGCCAGGGTAGCATGTAGCACGCTTGCCGTGTAGTAAGCCATGCTTGCCCAGCACCATTGGGGCAGCACAGATAGCAGCACAAGTTTTCCCCTCTACTTGGTGCGTTAATAGGCATTTGCGTAGGCCCTCATGTGCGGCCAGGTGTTTGGCACCAGGCATACCACCTGGCAATATGAGCATCTCTCCAGCTTCGAGTTCTTGCTTACGAAATGCCGTGTCGGCTGTAATCGCTATACCGTGTGCACCCGTTACGGTACGCGTGTTAGTGAGCGATGCAGCCTTGACTTCAAGGTTAGCACGGCGCAAAATGTCAAGTACACATACGGCTTCAATTTCCTCAAAGCCTTCGGCTAATACTAGGTAAATCATAATAATAGTGCTATAAATAAGGAGTTTGTGGTGTGTGAGAAGCTGTACTAACTTAGGGGCAAAGTGTTGTGCCGTGTCTTGGTACATTTGTACACAGACGAGATACATTCGTGTCAGGTCTAGAAACATTTGTACCTAGGCGCGGTACAATGCGTTGAGCCTAGTACCAGTTTAGGCTAAACTAGCACGGTAGCGACGTATCGTCTCTTCTAAGCCTAGATATAAGGCATCACATATGAGGGCATGGCCGATACTTACTTCTGCCAAGAAAGGAATGGCTTGATGTAAAAAAGCCAAATTGTCCAAACTTAAATCGTGTCCAGCATTGACACCCAACCCTAAGGCGCGTGCGGTAGTAGCTGCATTAACAAAGGGTGCTACTGCTGCCAGGCGTGCCTCGTCAGTCGTGGCAGCTGCATAGGCTGTAGCATAAGGCTCGGTGTAGAGTTCTATGCGGTCGGCACCACAAGCTGTTGCCCCCTTGACCATCTGCGTGTCGGGGGCTATAAAGATAGATGTGCGTATGCCAGCTGACTTGAAATGAGCGATTACCTCTTGCAAAAAACTCTGGTGTGTCATTGTGTCCCAGCCTGCATTAGAGGTGAGTTGGCTAGGGGTGTCGGGCACTAGCGTGACTTGGGCAGGTTTGACACGCAGCACTAAGTCGGTAAACTCAGGTGTTGGGTTACCCTCTATGTTAAACTCTGTGTTGAGTCGTGGTGCAAGATCTATTACGTCTTGGTAGCGTATGTGGCGCTCATCGGGGCGAGGATGTACTGTAATACCCTGTGCACCAAAGCGTTCGCAGTCGGCAGCGACCTTCAAGAGATTGGGGTTGTTGCCACCTCGAGCATTGCGTAAGGTGGCAATCTTGTTGATATTGACGCTTAATTGAGTCATAAGTAGGGTGAATTAGAGATAACGTAGCTGCTAACAGCGAGGAAATGCTTATATTTGCACTTTGTTCTCTAATGCAAATTTAGGAGTTTTTTTTGTGAAACCTCCTCTGTGAACTAATAAAAAAATACAATATGCTTTCTGACGCCCCTCATAAGAGTTTGCATATAGCCTTGTTTGGCAATACGTTTCAAGCCGAAAAGGCAGCTGTGGTCTATCAGGTGGTAAAGGATTTGTGTCGCCAAGTATCGCATATTAGTGTGGAGCAAGCATTTTATGACTTTCTGACAAGGCAGCTTGGCTTATCTTTCCCAAATATGAGTGCTTGCGATGCTTGTGGTATGGAGGGGATAGATTTTGCCGTATCACTCGGTGGCGATGGTACTTTCTTGCGCACGGCTTCGCATATTGGGCAGAGTGCTACACCTATCATTGGCATCAACACTGGGCGTCTTGGTTTTTTATCACACATTACACCCGCCGAGGTCTCTCGTATCTTTGCGGCTATTGCACAAGGACACTACGAGATAGAGGAACGCACGCTCTTATCCGTTGAAAGTCAAGGCGAGACACTCCATTGCACGCCCTACGCACTTAATGAGGTGGCTATCTTAAAACACGACAATTCCTCAACCATAGACATCGTGACGACTGTAGATGGGCAAGAGTTAGCGCGCTACATGGCTGATGGTTTAATCATAAGCACTCCTTCTGGCTCTACCGCTTATGCCCTCAGTGCCGGTGGCCCAATATTATCGCCCTCGGTTAATGCTTGGGTACTTGCACCGATAGCTCCACATAGCCTTTCGATGCGCCCCTTAGTGCTAAGCGATAGCTCTACGTTACAACTCCATATCAATAGTCGCAATGATAATTATCTTGTAGCTATTGATGGTCGAAACCAAAGTTTGCACGCTAGTACCACGCTTACACTACGCAAAGCTCCTTTTACACTTAAAGTAGTGCAATTCCCAGAGAAGAACTATTATGCTAACCTTCGCGAAAAACTTATGTGGGGAGCAGACCAACGACAATAATGATTAAATACGATACACCACCGCCTTTTAATATCGGCTCATGATAAGAAGACTCTTTGGCTCATCGCAACACTATACGAAGTTTTACCCTCTACGCACTATTTTGCTATGGCTGCGCACGATGTGGCGACAACATCGTTTGCAAGCTACACTCAACACGCTTGTGGGGATAGTGACTGTACTCGTTCGTCTAGGTTTTGTGTGGTGTACCAAACTTATCGTAGATATAGCTACGGGTGCTAACGATAGCTTGGCACTTTCGACAGCTGCAATGGTATTGATAGGCTTGGTGCTGGGCGAAATTGCGCTAAGTATCACATCGCGCTGGATAAAAGCGATATTAGGGGTAAAGGCAGAGAATGCGATGCAGGCACAGCTGTTTTCTCATTTGCTACGTGCTAATTGGGCAAGTTTGAAGACATTTCATAGCGGAGATTTGATAAATCGTGCCGAAAAAGACGTGACTAACCTCACGAACTTCTTGACAGACGAGTTGCCCTTAATGCTCACTACGCTGGTACAGTTTGTTGGTGCTTTCTTATTGCTCTACTATATGCATAGCCTTTTGGCTTTGATTGTAGTAGTGCTTATCCCAATATTTCTGCTCATGAGCCGTCTTTATATCAAGCGAATGCGGCACCTTACACATCTTATACGTCAGCATCAAGGTGATATCCAAGCCACCTTGCAAGAGTCAGTGCAGCACCGTGCATTGATTAAAGCTCTGTGTTATACCAATGAAATTTTAGGTCGTCTAGGTGTGCAGCAATTTGCACTTCGACGGGATATTGTTGCACAGACACGCATTAGCACCATAACATCTACGGTGATGATGCTAGGATTTTCAGGAGGCTATCTCATCGTTTTTCTATGGGGTGTTGTTCAATTAGAAGCAGGGCTAATTACGTATGGCTCACTCATGGCTTTCATACAGCTAGTAGGACAAATTCAATCGCCTGCACGCTCAATAACTAGGTTCGTACCACGTATTATTAGTGTACTTACGGCCACTGAGCGTTTGATGCAAGTATATGCTATCGAGCAAGAAGCACAGCAGGCCGACTATATGCTGAAAGGAGCTGTAGGAGTTAAAATAGAAGGCATGAGCTACGTATATGACGATGGTGAACGTCAAATCTTTAATGATGTTTCGTTACACTTCCCAGCAGGTAGCCGTGTGGCTGTTGTAGGTGAAACCGGAGTTGGTAAGACTACGTTGATACGCTTACTATTGGCCTTTATCAGCCCTACGAGTGGCCAGATACTACTCTACGATACAAAGCAAACGTGTGAAGTCGCTCCTAAGTTACGTTGCAACTATGCTTACGTACCACAAGGAAATACGCTGTTTAGTGGTACGATTGCTAGTAACCTTCGCATGGGTAATCCCCAAGCTACCAAAGCAGAAATGGAAGAAGCACTCCACGCAGCTTGTGCCGATTTTGTTTTTACCCTACCCGACGGAATAGATAGTCGCTGTGGTGAGATGGGTGATGGCCTGTCTGAGGGGCAGGCACAGCGTATTGCAATAGCACGTGCATTGCTAGCTAATGGAGGATTGTTATTACTTGATGAGGCTACCTCGGCTCTTGACGTAGCCACCGAAGAACGTGTTGTTAAACACATCATGAGTCGTACACTGAGACCACAAACGATGATTTGTATTACACATCGTTATAGTATTATCAAGTATTGTACACATGTGGTCGAACTCGAACGTGGTAAAGTAACCATGCGCAAAATTAGTACACAAGAACGAGAAGAGTAGCTATGCGTATCGCATTATTAGGAGAATATAGCAATGTGCATGCCACGCTAGCCGAAGGTTTACGTGCATTGGGACATAGTGTTGTGGTAGCCTCGGACGGAGATAGCTGGAAAAATTATCCACGTGACTTAGATTTGTATCGGCGTTCATTGAGTCCTTTATACTCTATATGGTACTATTATTCGCTACGCCGACAGATAGCTAGCTTGCGTGATTTTGATGTGGTGCAACTGATAAATCCAGTTTTCGTTCCCTTGCGTGCCAAACGCATTCATCGCCTATATGAGATGTTGCGCGATAATAATCGTAGTATTTTTTTGGGGGCTTTCGGTATAGACCACTTTTGGGTAAAGGCTGGCTTAGACTGTACTACTTTCCGTTATAGCGATTTTAATATAGGGCATGAATTGCGACACAATGCAGACAATACACTTTTTATTCGTGATTGGCTAGAAGGCGAAAAAGGTGTTCTTAACAAAAGAATAGCTGATGAATGTAAAGGCATTGTCTCTGGTCTTTACGAGTATCACGCTAGCTATCAGCCTTATTATGCCGATAAGCTGCAGCACATTCCCTTCCCGATCAATCGTGAAGCAATATCACCACGTGAGCTACATGAAGCAGATGGTAAGGTGCATATTTTTATTGGCATTCAGCGCACACGCAATGCCTATAAAGGAACAGATGTAATGCTGGCAGCACTAGAACGTTTGCAGCGAGCTTATCCTCAACGTGTGCATATTACTAAGGCTGAGAGTCTACCTTTTGCGACCTACCAACATCTTATGAATACCTCCGACGTCCTACTTGACCAACTCTATTCGTACACCCCTGCAATGAATGCTCTATTAGCAATGGCCAAGGGCTTGGTAGTATTGAGTGGGGCAGAGCCAGAGCATTATGAACTTCTTGGCGAAACACAACTACGCCCACTTATCAATGTACAGCCTACGGAAGAGAGTGTCTTTAATGAGCTAGAACAACTCATTTTACACCCTCATCGCATTACTCAGTATGCTGATGAGGCTAAGCAATATATAGCTAAGCATCATGACCACTTGCGGGTCGCTCAGCAGTATGTAGACTTTTGGCAGTCTAGGTTTTAAGCATACTTTGATTTAGCGGCTGTACCAAAGTGTTTGGTACAGCCGCTAGTATTCGCTAATATATTAAGTAAACTCAAATTTTAGCACACCTTGCGTGCACCATCACCGATTACAACATCAATAACGATAGGCTCTTTGCCATATTTTTGCATATAGGCTGCCTTCGCACGTTCAATAAATGGCGCATAGAGTGCATCGCTTACGAGGTTGATAGTGCAGCCACCAAAGCCACCACCCATTACGCGTGAACCTGTTACGCCACACTCCTTGGCAATATCATTGAGGAAGTCAAGCTCTTCGCAAGATACTTCGTATTGTTTGCTTAGGCCTTCGTGTGTTTCATACATCTTTTGACCTACGGTCTCGTAGTCACCCTTAACGAGGGCATCACATACGGCTAGTACGCGTTCTTTCTCGCCTACCACGTATTCGGCACGTAGGTAGTCTTCCGCAGATACCTTATCTTTCACAAGAGGAAGCTGGTCTGCTTCGATGTCGCGGAGTGTCTCGGCCTTAATACCAAGTTCGTTGAAAGCAGCTACTACACGCTCACAGCTTTCGCGGCGTTTGTTGTAGGCAGATGAAGCGAGCTCATGTTTTACGAGTGAGTTTAGCAACACAAGACGATATCCTTCGGGCTTGAAAGGGAAGTATTCAAACTCCATTGAGCGGCAATCTAAGCGCATCAACTTGTCTTTCTGACCAAAGACAGACGCAAACTGGTCCATGATGCCACACTTCACACCGATATAGTTGTGCTCTGTGCTCTGACCTACGCGAGCCAATGTAAACTTGTCAAGTTTATTGTCGTTAAATAAATCGTTTAGTGCGAAAGCAAAAGTGCTTTCGAGTGCAGCCGATGAAGACATACCAGCACCAAGAGGCACATCGCCAGCAAAGGCTGTATTGAAGCCTTCTACAGGTACGCCTAGCTTCATCATCTCACGACACACACCATATACAAAGCGGAAGTGGCTGGCTTTGGGGCCTTGTTCATCGTCAAGGCTAAACTCCGTATAGTCTTTGAGGTCAATGGCGTAAGCACGTACCATACGTGTACCATTAGGCTTGATTTCGGCCATTACGCCCTGCTTTACTGCACCTGGGAATACGAAGCCACCATTGTAATCTGTATGTTCACCTATGAGGTTAATACGTCCTGCTGATGCATATATAGTACCTTCTGAACCATCAAAGTGCTTTACAAAGCGACTTCTTACATCTTCGATTTTGAGTTCCATAATCTTGTGTATTTTAGTTGTGTTAAGACTTTTCTTTATCTCGTCTTTTAGTAGTTTCTATCGCATGTACCCGTAGGTCTAGACCCTATGAGTGCATAGAAGAGAATGTAAGCAGCGCAGAATATCACCACCCAGAACGATGTAATGTAGTTGGTAGCATCTGCTACATAGCCTTGAATACCCATCATGATAGCGCAGCCAAATACCATAGTCATAAAGATACCACTAGCAATAGCCGTGTACTTGCCTAAGCCTTCTACGGCAAGGTTGAAGATAGCACCCCACATGACCGAAGTACATAGGCCTACGAGCAAGAAAGCGAAGATACCTACGGGGATTTCTTGCCAAATGAGTTCTAGTTTACCCCAATCCACACCTGGGAAGTTTACTGTAACATGAGTAGGGGCAAACATGCCAAACAATACGAGTATAATCGTAGCAGAAGATACGGCCGTAATCATAGCACGGCTGCTTACTTTACTACCGATACTAGCACCTACAAAGCGACCTACAAGCATCATAAACCAATATACGGCTACGAGCATGCCTACTGTGCCCGCAGGGAGACCATCGGCTAAGAGGTATTGCATCACATAGTTAGGTACGCCTACTTCGATACCCATGTAGAGGAAGATAGCCAAGGCACCGAGGGCAAAGTGACGATGTTTCAGAGCACCGCTGATGAGCTCTATTTGTACGGGGGCTTGTTCGGGTTCGTCAATCTTAGTGAAGTAAATAACAACGAAAGCAATAGCAAAGATGGCCAAAGCTATCAAAAGAGCGGGGGTGGCATCGGCTATCTTTGCTTTTGTAATATCTGCAATGAGTGCACCCATTAAGATATAGCAGGCTACAGCTGCTGTTGAGTTAAATACGCCACCGATTTGTATAAGCTGGTTACCAGAGTTACCACCTCCACCAAGGAGGTTAAGCATAGGATTTACGACACAGTTGAGTATACACATACAAAGGCCTGCAATGAAAGCACCGAGGAGGTAGACACCAAAAACTAACCCTAAATTAGCTTGAGCATCAAGCTGGCCACTATACCATTGGATAGCGATACCAACAATACCTACGCAAAGACCGATGAGGGCTGTCTTTTTGTAGCCAAACTTAGAAATGAGCATACCAGCAGGAATACCCATCACGAGATAGGCTACGAAATTGCCGTAATTACCTATTTGGGCGAGTACATTAGAAATTTCGCCTTGATTTTTGATGATGGCTGCCATCGGTGTACAAAGGTTAGTCACGAAGGCAATCATAGCAAAGAGGGCAATCATTACGCCAATCGCGCCCCATTGTTTTGTAGATTGAGACATGGAATAGATTTATTTGTGTTAATGATAAGAGATTACAAAAAATAGCCTATTGCTCTACCCCAAACTTATAAATAGTCGTTTGTGTGTAAAGCTCGCCTGGGTTGAGCACCACGCTAGGAAAGTGAGGCTTGTTGGGCGAATCAGGGAAATGTTGTGCCTCGAAGCAGAAAGCACTGCGACGAGGGAACGTAGCCCCTTGACAGCCTCGGAAACCATTAGCCCAATTGTCTGAATAAAATTGTACACCTGGTTCGGTCGTATATACTTCCATAGTACGCCCACTCGTAGGGTCAAGTACGCGAGCTGCAAATGAGAGCTCTCCTACCTCCTGTTTGTTGAGCACGTAGCAGTGGTCATAGCCTGCGCCATTTTTGATTTGTTCGTGGTCTGCATCGATACGTTCACCCATAGTGTGAGGTGTAGTGAAATCGAAAGGCGTGTCTTTCACACGGAGTATCTCGCCCGTAGGAATACAATTCTCGTCAATAGGAACGTAGAAATCTGCATTAATTTCGCACACTAAGTTTTCGATAGTAGGCGTAGGGTTGGCAATTCCTTGTAGTGAGAAGAAGCCATGGTGTGTGAGGTTGACAACAGTGCGTTCGTCTGTCGTAGCACGATAGTCAATACGTAGGGCATTGTTGTCATCAAAAGTGAAGCGTACTACGAGATCTAGCATACCTGGAAAACCCTCTTCATAGCTTGCCGAGGTGTAGCGTAACACAAGTGTGCGTGCGTTGATTTGTTCGGCCTCCCACACACGAGCATGGTAGCCTGTAGGCCCACCATGTAGGTGATTAGGCCCATTATTTACGGTGAGTGTATGCTCTACGCCATCAAGTGTAAATTTACCCCTAGCAATACGATTGCCATAGCGACCGATGAGCGTGCTCAAAAAAGGTTCAGGGCTGTTTATAACATCTTGAATATTGTCGTGTCCTTGTATAACGTTGGCCATACGTCCCTCGCGGTCAGGTACCATGATGGCTGCAATTGCACCACCATAGTTGGTAATGGCTACCTCACAGCCGTTGGCATTGGTCAAGAAGTACAAATCGGTTGCTTTGCCTTGTACTGTGGCTTGAAAGTCGGCACGTCTTAGGCCGCTCACAGTCTTTATTTCAGCGTTAGCCATAAAGCTATTGATTTTAGTGTTAAGATGAGTGTTACATTCTTCCTACAAAATAAGCTAAAACTTTTGTTACAGCAAAATTTTATAGCTAAAAAAGCCACTTGAAGCGTATGAAAATACGACTTTGTCATAGGAATATACCTAAAACGTGTTGTGACTATGTCTCGTGTAGTTATGATTTTGCTATTATAGTCTAAAAGTTATGCGATAGATTTAGGAGTAATCGTACTTTGTGTTATAGTGGCAATATATATATTTTTTTTTGGGGGGGGGGACAGTAGAGTCGTTAGTTTTATTTAAAAAGTAGTGTTTATCGTTTTGGTTATTTAGTCTTGAAGCCACAATATGAAATATCGCACC
>JAUMYJ010000015.1 GCA_030528715.1 Bacteroidales bacterium
ATGATACCTTTATGGCCGATGAGTTTGATAGCGAGGGATATGAAGTAAGCGATGAGGCGTATTAAGCATCATCACTCGCATTATTTTGTAAAAAGAACTCACACACCAGCAACGTATGCCCAAGCACACGAACACTTTGTTTGTACTGACAGGACCTACTGGGGTGGGAAAAACAGAACTCAGCCTTGTCTTGGCTGAGTTTTTGTGTTGTGACATAGTCAATGCCGATTCGCGTCAGATCTATGCAGGTATTCCTATCTCAACGGCAGCACCAACGAAGGAGCAGCGCGCACGCGTACCACATCACCTTGTAGAATGTTTGCCACTTGATGCTTATTATAGCGCAGCACAATTTGAGCAAGATGCTTTACGCATAGTTGAAGAGCAATTTGCACGCAGTGGTGCAGCCTTGGTGTGTGGAGGAGCAATGCTTTATATTGATGCGTTGTGTAAGGGTATTGACAATATGCCCAATATAGATGAAGCTACACGCACGCTGCTCGCAGAGCGTTATGCATACGAGGGGCTTGCACCTTTGCTGGACGAGCTTGGCCGCCTTGACCCCGAACATCGTGCCAAGGTAGACCCGCATAACGTACGGCGTGTGTTGCATGCCTTAGAGGTATGTTACGTTTCGGGGCGTCCGTATAGTAGCTTTTTAGGTAAAGTTAAGGGAGAGCGTCCTTTTCGTATTGTTAAGATTGGTCTTAATCGTCCACGCGAAGTGCTTTTTGCACGCATTAACGAGCGTGTGACAGCGATGGCTGCTAGCGGCTTAATGGACGAAGCAGAGCGCGTCTATCCCTTGCGCCATCTCAATAGTCTTAATACGGTGGGTATGAAAGAGGCTTTTAAGGTTATTGAAGGTGAGTGGTCACTAGATTTTGCACTTGATCGTTTGCGAAAAAATACGCGTGTCTATGCTAAGAAACAGCTTACATGGCTGGCGAAGGATACAGATGTGCACTGGCACTCTCCTGATGACCCTACGGCAGTGCTACGTTTCGTAGCTAGCCAACTCAATATACCCGACCATACACACTAAAAAATAACAGTATGTCTATAACCTCGACTTCTTCGTGGCATACACGCTTAGCGTGGCCTTTTAGACTATTAGCTCGTGGCTGGCGGTGGTATCGCGGCTTATATCATGATGCACGATGGTATAAGAAGCTGTCGGTTCTATTCGTTAGCTTTGTCTTTGCGATAGTATGTTATTTTGTAGCACTCTATCTCAATCTGTTTTGGCTCTTTGGTAAGTCGCCCACGATGAGCGATATTATGGAGGCACGTAACAATGAGGCCTCTCTCATATATAGTGCAGATAGTGTGCTGTTAGGTAAATATTTCAATGAAAATCGCTCTCCAGTTGCTTATGATGAGGTCAATCCAATGTTTTATCAAACGCTCATTGACACCGAAGATGCGCGCTTTTATGAGCATCATGGTATAGATTTTCAAGGGTTAGTGGCCGCTGTTAAAGACATGGTGCAAGGCAATGCCCGTGGGGCATCTACGATTACACAGCAGTTGGTCAAAAATATGTTTCGTGTACGTACGAAATATTCTACGGGCTTGCTAGGTAAAATCCCTGGTGTGAAAATCCTTGTCATGAAGAGCAAGGAGTGGTTGCTGGCTGTGCAGATTGAGCTTTTTTATAGTAAGCAAGATATCTTGCAGATGTATGTTAATACGGTAGACTTTGGTAGCAATGCCTATGGCATCAAGACAGCAGCTAAAACCTACTTTGACACCACGCCAGATGCTCTGACCATAGAGCAGGGAGCTACTCTTGTTGGTTTGCTTAAAGCTACGACCTCTTATAACCCTAAACTTAACCCCAAGCGTAGCCTTGTACGTCGTAATGTCGTGATTGATTGCTTGGCTGAATATGGTCATTTGTCACGCCGCGATGCTGATAGTATTAAGGCCTTACCATTACAGCTCAATTTTAATGTAGAGAAGGCTTACGATGGCCAAGCCCTTTACTTTCGCGATGCTGTCGCAGCACACCTAGAACAATGGTGTCAAGAAGCAGGTTACGACCTGTATACGGACGGACTGCAAATTTACACGACGCTTGATAGTCGTATGCAGGCACACGCTGAGGCGGCAGTGCGCAAGCATATGCGCCAAGTACAGCAAAACTTCAAAGTACACTGGGGTAATCAAGACCCTTGGACACCTGAGTTTTTAGCCGATTTAGTACGTCGTACGCCAGCTTTTGTTCGTTTGCGTACTCAATACCCAGAGGCTATTGAGGCTACGCTGATTGATTCGTTAAGGCACGATGTACACTCCGTACGTGTGTTTGACTACGATAGCCCTACGGGCGAAATAGAGTTGCAGCTCTCTACCGTAGACTCTATACGCTACATGACGCGTTTTATGCACAGTAGTCTTGTAGCTATGGAAACACAGACTTCACACGTAAAAGCTTATGTTGGAGACATCGACTTTGCACACTGGAAGTATGATAAAGCAGCCGCTACGCATCAACCTGGCTCTACGTTTAAGCTGTTTGTCTACACCGAGGCTATGAACCAAGGCATGACAGCGTGTACTACTGAGCGAGACGAATACATTCAGATGACCGTAAAAACACGTGATGGGCGTGATACCATTTGGCGTCCGCGCAATGCTAATGGCCGTTACTCGGGTACGGATATGCCACTTCGTGCAGCCTTTGCACGGAGTGTCAATACTGTGGCTGTACGTCTTGGCAATAAGGTGGGTATCCCTAACATCATTACTACGGCACAGCGCATGGGTATTCGTAGCCGTCTAGATAATATACCTTCGCTAGCACTCGGTGCTAGTGATGTTAATGTCGTAGAGCTTACCAACGCTTATGCCACTGTGGCTAATCAAGGAATATATACTGCTCCTGTTCTTGTCACGCGCATTCTTGATCGTGATGGCAATGAGGTTTATACTGCTCCTAATAATCATGTGCAAGCCATTCCTGAGCGTTCAGCTTTTTTAATGCAGCAGTTGCTTATGGCTGGCATGCGCGATGGAGGTGGAACGTCCATGAGCCTTTGGGGTTATGTGGGTAATCATGCTTCTAGCACTGATTTTGGTGGTAAAACGGGTACTACGAATGGCAATGCTGATGGATGGTTCGTAGGCGTATCTCCACACCTCGTAGCGGCAGCGTGGGTCGGTGGTGAATACCGCAATATCCATTTTCGTACAGGTGCATTAGGGCAGGGGAGTCGTACGGCTTTGCCCATCGTAGGCTATTTTATGGGTAGCGTTTTTGACGATGCTACGCTTGCCCCTCGCTACCGTGGCCATTGGCCTAAGAGAGTTGATGGGGTAAGCCCTTCCGATTACCAATGTACTTATACACCTCCTCCTGCTGATACACTCTCGCTAGATTCTCTTGCCTTGCTTATTGATGCTATCGGTAATGCTGAAATAGAGGAGCGTACGCAAGAAGGGAGTGGCGAAGTAGAGCCACTTTTTGAAACTCTCCCTGATGTTTTAGCGCCACAATAACATATATGAACAATAATTCCTTCGTCTCGTGCGTTGGATATATGATATGATTTACCATTTTTTCTTATGTCTATTCCTCGTAGCCTACGCCATTCCTATGGTAGCGCAGCGAGCGCATGTGCGTGGGCATGTGCGCAATGCTGAGGGCGAAGATTTGGGATTGTGTTTGGTGCGTGTTGCAGGCCAACCTTCGGCAACTACACTATCCAAGTTTGATGGCCGCTATGCGCTTGATATAGCCACGCAAGATACCGTTACACTTGTCTTTTCGATCATTGGCTATAATACACAGCGCAAACGCCTTTTTGCGCCTACCGACACTATGACA
Source organism: Bacteroidales bacterium (assembly GCA_030528715.1). Taxonomy (GTDB): domain Bacteria; phylum Bacteroidota; class Bacteroidia; order Bacteroidales; family Bacteroidaceae; genus Alloprevotella. Next base: position 3,833 of record JAUMYJ010000015.1, read on the forward strand.
CTTAACATCACGCTCTCTTCAAGTGACAACGTGTTAGACGAAGCCCTTGTCACGGGGCAGCGTATCCAAACAGGTCAGGTGCAAACACTTAATCCAACCACACTTCGCCTCACTGCCTCTACCACGGGCAATGCTGTTGAAGAGCTGGTCAAGGCACAAGCTGGCGTAAGCTCACACAATGAGCTGAGTGCGCAATACAACGTACGTGGTGGCTCGTTTGACGAAAATAGTGTGTACCTTAATGGTATAGAACTATTTCGTCCTCAGCTTATTAACTCTGGGCAACAAGAGGGATTAAGTGTGATCAATTCTGATATGGTCGAGAAAATAGGCTTCTCTACCGGAGGCTTTGAGGCGCAATATGGCGAGCGTATGTCGTCTGTATTAGATATTACTTATAAGCGTGTTCAAGGTTTTGAGGGTAGCTTGCAAGCAAGTCTTTTGGGTGCTGGTGCTTATGTCGGACTAGGAAATAAAACAGTAAGTTTGCTGAGCAGTGTGCGCTATAAAACGAACGCTTACCTCCTTGCCTCATTGGATACCAAGGGTGAGTATACCCCATCATTTATTGACTATCAAACCTATCTTAGTTGGAGGCCTACAACGCGCTGGACGCTTGATGTGATAGGCAACGTTTCTGACAACACCTACGACTTTACACCACAAGATCGCGAAACTACTTTTGGTACGCTTGATGATGCTAAGCGCTTCAAAGTCTATTTCGATGGTCGCGAGCACGACTATTTTCGTACTTATTTCGCTGCTGGCATGGCGCAATATGCTTTTACACCTAAACTGCGCTGGTCGCTTATGGCTTCTCACTTCTTGACCAAAGAGGCTGTCACCTACGATATTCAGGGTCAATACTGGCTTACTCCTTCGCAAAGTACCGAAACGCTTGGGGTAGGGACTTATCAAGAGCATGCGCGTAACTATCTTCAAGCCCATGTGTTCAACCTTGGCACGCGACTCGCTGCCGAGTGGGGCTCCCACAAATCGCTTTTGGGGCTCAATGTTAAGCACGAAAAAATGCGTGAGCGTGCTGCTGAGTGGGAGATGCGTGATAGCGTAGGCTATGCTCTGCCTCATATACCCGATGTGCTGCGTCTTATTTACAGCATGCGCTCTCGCCACGAAATGACCTCTCGGCGTACCGAGCTGTTCGTTCAAGATACCTATCGTTTACCTACAAATATGGGGACGTTTACCTTCAACTATGGTCTGCGTTATACACATTGGGATTGGAATAAGGAGTCACTCTTTAGCCCACGCTTTGCGGTAGCTTATCTTCCTGCGATTAATCGTCGTCTTACGCTTCGCTTTGCTACGGGAGTCTACTATCAAGCCCCTTTCTACAAAGAGCTTCGTGACACTACGATAGCCCAAGGGCATACGAGCGTCACACTCAATCGTAATATACGCTCGCCACGTTCGCTTCATTTTGTCGTAGGTGGAGATTATACGTTTGAGTTATATGGTCGTCCTTTCCGTTTCACGGCAGAAGCTTATTATAAATACCTTACACGCATCATTCCTTATACGGTGGATAATATGCGCATTGTCTATGCTGGCCAAAACCTTACCGATGGCTATGCCGCTGGTATTGACTTTAAGCTCTATGGCGAGTTTGTGCCAGGCACCAACTCGTGGCTTACGTTCTCGCTCATGAGCACCAAGCATAAATACCAAGGCCGCTGGCTACCACTTCCTACAGATCAGGGTTATAATTTCTCTGTACATTTCTCGGACTACTTCCCACATACCGACCGCTGGCTACTCACGCTGCGTGGTGCGCTGGCTGGCGGCTTACCCTTTACTGTGCCTCATCAAGGCCTAGCTAGTACCAACTTTCGTGCTCCTGCTTATCGCCGTGTAGACATAGGCCTAAGCTATCGTTTGCTCAATAACGAAGACCGCCATCACCGCCGAGGCTTTTCTAGCCTTTTGCGTAATGCTTGGCTTGGTCTAGATGCTTTTAATGTCTTTGGTATCAACAACACCAGTAGCTACTACTGGGTTACCGATATTACGAGCAATCAACATGCCGTGCCAAACTACCTTACAGGCAGACAGCTCAACCTTCGCTTTTTGTTGGAGTTTTAGGGCAAGTGTAGCGTGTAGAGTATAGCAAACGGATTGCATCATATCAATGCCATGTGTAGCTAAAAGGCGTTGGAACAGCTTGTATGATAGCTGACTTACCCTCTCATACGAGTCGTTACTTGCTCGCTTTGTGCCTTGTAAATATAGTTATAAACATAGTTACCCCAAACGCTTATTAAGTTTCGGGGTAGCTATTTTGTTATTTCACATTAAATAACTACCTTTGCTATAACAAAACCTTACGCACCACTTGTCTGTGCTAGGATAGCCTTAACAATGGCTATTCGCCTATTAACACTAACCAACCAAATTACAAAATAGACGAAGTTATGAACGTATCCGAAGAACCCATCAAGCCTGTATTGCAAGACTTGCGATACTTAGAGCTACTCTCACGCTCGTTTCCTACGGTGTCTAGTGTAACGACAGAGATTATCAATCTCGAAGCTATACTCAATCTGCCCAAAGGCACAGAGCATTTCTTGGCCGATGTACATGGTGAGTACGAAGCCTTCCAGCATGTGATTCGCAACGCCTCGGGTAACATCAAGCGCAAGGTCAATGAAATCTTTGCCAACTCGCTGCGTGAGCAAGAAAAAAAGGAGCTTTGCACTCTTATCTATTATCCAGAAGAAAAGCTCTCTCTCGTCAAATCTACCGACCCAAACCTCACCGATTACTATCACACCACGCTCAACTTGTTGGTAGAGGTTTGTCGTGTCGTGTCGAGCAAATATACGCGCTCTAAGGTGCGCAAGGCACTTCCTGCCGAGTACGCCTATATCATCGAAGAGTTGCTCCACGAGGCCAATGCCGACAAAAACAAGCAAGGCTATTTCAACGTCATCGTAGATACGATTATCTCTACTGGCCGCGCCGATAGCTTCATCACGGCCATCTGCCACCTTATTCAGGGTTTAGCCATCGACCACCTGCACATCTTGGGCGATGTTTACGACCGTGGCTCAGGGCCTCACCTCATTATGGAAATGCTCCGTCGCTTGCGCGATTGGGATCTCACTTGGGGCAACCACGATATCGTGTGGATGGGAGCCGCTGTGGGCAACTTGGTTTGTATGGCCGATGTTATCCGTATAGCCCTACGTTATGGTAATACGACGACGCTCGAAGAAGGCTATGGCATTAACATGGTGCCACTGGCCACATTTGCACTCGAAACCTACGGAGACGACCCCTGCGAACTCTTCCAGCCGCGCTTCCTCAAGAGCGAAACTGTGCCTAGCGAAAAAACGGTGAGTCTCATTGCTAAAATGCATAAGGCCATCTCAGTCATTCGCTTCAAGCTCGAACAACAGCTTGTAGACCGACACCCTGAGTGGAAAATGCAAGACCGCAATATTTTATCGACCGTAAACCTTAAAAAGGGTACGTGCGTTGTTGAGGGTAAAACTTATCCCATGCTCGATACGCTCTTGCCTACGGTAGACCCCAAGAACCCCTCTGCCCTTACCCTAGAAGAGCAAGAGTTGGTAGAGGCACTTGCGCGCTCATTTACTGCTTGTGGTCGCTTGCGCAAGCACATGATGTGTCAGCTCAAACATGGTGCGATGTACAATGTCGTCAATGGCAACTTACTTTTCCACGCTTCGGTGCCACTCAATGCCGACGGCACACTCAAAGAAATTGAGGTGGAGGGCGAAAAGGTCAAAGGCCGCGCCTTGATGGATCGCATTGAGCAAATCATCGCCACAGCCTTCGATACTGATAGCCAACACGAAGAGCGTAGCGCATCAATAGACTATTTCTGGTATTTGTGGAGCGGCGCCGATAGCCCACTCTTCGATAAGAGCAAAATGGCTACTTTCGAACGCTATTTCATAGCCGATAAAGCCACACACCACGAAGAGAAAGGCGCATACTATACGCTGCGCAACGAAGCCAAAATCTGCAACATGCTCCTTGACGAGTTTGGCGTGCAGGGCAAGCACCGCCACATCATCAATGGGCACGTACCTGTTAAGGTAGGCAAGGGTGAAAAGCCTGTCAAGGCCGATGGTTTGCTTATGGTCATTGACGGTGGCTTTGCTAAGGCCTACCACTCTACGACAGGCATTGCAGGCTACACGCTTGTATATCACAGCCGTGGTTTCCAGCTCGTGCAGCACGAACCTTTCACCAGCACCGAAGAGGCCATTCGCACCGGAGCTGACATTCGCAGTACCACGCAGCTCGTAGAAATGAGTGGCAAACGCCTACTCGTAGACGACACCGACAAGGGTCACGAGCTACGCATACAGATTGAAGACCTCAAAAAACTCCTCCTCGCTTACCGCCGAGGCATCATCAAGGAAAACGACCGCTAAAAAGTCCCTATACATCATTAGCCTGCAAAGGTACCTAATTCACTCAATAGAGTTAAGAATAGCTCGTGATAATGTGTACCTTTGCAGGCTATCTAATACTCATTTGAAGTTTATTTTACTTGGCCGTGAGCAATAAAATAGCATTAAACATGAAGCTAATCATTTCTATCTTGTATTGTTCGTAAAAAAGAGATCAAGCTCACGCCCGAAGAAATTGTTCGACAGCTATATCTATTGGTGCTTACGGAAGACTTAGGCTACCCCACTACGCGCATAGAGGTCGAATATGAGGTAACCTTTGGACGAGAAAAGAGGCGAGCCGACATTGTCATCTTCGATAAGCAGCAAACTACAAGCCCCTATATCATTGTTGAGCTGAAGAAACCCAAGCTCAAAGATGGCAAGGAGCAGCTCAAGAGCTATTGCAATGCGACAGGTGCGCCTATTGGTGTGTGGAGTAATGGTACGAGCATCTCTTACTACCACCGCAAAGACCCTAATTATTTTGAGGACATTAGCAATATCCCTAGAGCCGACCAAAAACTCTCGGATATCACGGCAAAGGCGATGGTAGAGCGAGCTATCGAGGTTATTGCCTAATAGCATGCAACTTCTTGCTAAGCATTAAGCCTTTCTACACCTAGCTTTTGCCCAAAGCATTGTGCCGTGTCGGGGTACGCTTATGCCTTGGCGCGGCACGTGTGTTTCACGCCAGGGAACACTCGTTCCCTGACGTGAAACAACTATTTGCGTAAAGCAAAGGGTAGGGTAGTCGAAGCGAAAAATAGACCATAAGCAATAAACTTTGAGCGTTTATTGCTATCTTTGCACGAGTTATCCCTCTGTGGCTAACATCAACACATAACTGCACGAGATGGCTACCCCTGACAAAACACACTACGACCTTGTGAGTATCCTAGGGCCTACGGCTTCGGGCAAGACTACTTTTGCTGCTCAACTAGCGCATCGCTGGCAGAGCGAAGTGGTGAGTGCCGATAGTCGGCAGGTATATCGCCGCATGGATATCGGTACGGGTAAAGATTTGGCTGACTATGTGGTGGAGGGTGAGGTTGTGCCTTACCACTTGATAGATATAGCAGAGCCTGGTGAGCATTATAATATATATAGGTATCAGCACGATTTCTTACGTGTGTATCGCGAGCGAGCTTCACAGCTCGCGTCTCCCTTAGTGCTGTGTGGTGGCTCGGGGCTTTATGCCGAGAGTGTGCTGCGTGGCTATCGCCTCTATGACGTGCCTGAAAATGCTGCGCTACGTGCCGAATTGGCTGGTCGCTCGCTGCCCGAACTCACAGCACTTTTAGCTAACTATAAAGCACTGCACAACACTACTGATGTAGATACGGTACAACGTGCCATTCGAGCCATTGAGATCGCTGCTTACTATGCTGACCTACCTGCCGAGGCACGTGATTTTCCTACGCTACGCTCGCTCAATGTGTGTTTTGAACTTCCGCGTGAGCTGCGGCGTGAGCGCATCAGTATGCGCTTGGCAGCACGGCTAGACGAAGGTATGCTAGACGAAGTGCAGCAATTACTAGATGAAGGGCTTACGCCAGAGCAATTGATTTATTATGGGCTGGAATATAAATTTGTGACGCAGCATCTTGTCGGTGAGTTAAGCCGTGAGCAATTGCTAAAACAGCTCGAAATAGCCATTCACCAATTTGCCAAGCGGCAAATGACGTGGTTTCGTGGCATGGAGCGTCGTGGTGTGCAGCTATATTGGCTAGATGCCACATTGCCTACGGACGACAAAATAGCACAAATCGAAGCCTGGCTTACTAGTACAAAGAAGAGACCATCATGAGTGACATCAAAGATACTTGGGGCATTATCGTGTGCCGTAGAGACGTGATAGGTATATCACTGGCTCAGTGGCATCGCGTGCGTCATTACCTTGATAAGCGCGGTGTGTGCTATGATGCTCGTGTGTGTCGTCGTATGGCTGAGATAGAGCCAGCTGTGTGCGACTGTTTAGCAGCTGGCTATCGTACACTAGTGGTTGTAGGAGGAGATGCTGACCTTAACCGCGTAATCAACGCTGTGGTATATAATACTCCCTCGGCTAATGAGTATCCTACGCTAGGCATTATCCCAAGTGGGCTACTCAATGACTTTGCACGCTTTTGGGGAATAGAGCGCAGACAATATAAAGCGGCAGTGGAGGCTATCCTCGCAGGGCGCACACGAAAGGTAGACCTCGGTGTGGTTAGCTTTGTGCCACATGGGGAAACGCAAACATATACGCGCTATTTTGTGAATTGTGCCAATGTAGGGTTAGTGGCCTTGATTGCAAGTTTGCAAGTCAAAACGTATCGTTTCTTTGGGTTATCGCTGCTGTCATTGCTTAGTTCGGCCTTGCTATTGCTTTTTCAAAAGCTAGAATATGTGATGCGTTTTCATATCAATTGGGAAAACGTAGAGCGGAAAGCTATGACACTATGCATAGGTAATTGTCACGGCTATGGGCAAACGCCGAGTGCTGTGCCTTATAATGGCTTGCTTGATGTAATGCTGATGGCACCACCTAAGGCTAATAGCAGTTTGCTGCAAGGTTTGTGGCTACTCTTAACGAATCGCATCATGAGTCACAAATTGGTTAATGCATGGCGTACGAAGTGCATTGCGTTTGTAGATATGGCGGGCCTTAGTGTAAGCACTGATGGTAGGCCTATTCCAGAGAAACTGCAACGTATGGAAGTGACTATCGAACCAGAAATATTGACTTTTTATATCCCTTAAAAAGAAGTGTACTGCCTTCTAAATTTACAACCCCTTTTACATAGCGTGTGAAAGTGGTTGGTTGTATAAAATAGGGGTATAGAGGTTGAATTGTTTGTTTATGTGCTATAAAAAGACTATATTTGTGACATGTTTGTTTAACTGTTCCCTAAGGAGAACTTAAAAGTATGAAAACAATGAGAAATCGTTTAAGTACATGGGGGCTAACCATTGCTATGGCTATGCTAGCTACTTTGCCTCAAACCACTTTGGCAGCCACCTCTCACATTGCTGTGCAGACTAAGAAAAAGAAGCCTAAAAAGAGCAAACACGCTATGATGGCTAAGCTGGCTGGTTTGTATCAGCAGTTTACACGTAGCGGTAGTCCGATGCCAATATTCAAGCAGCTATCCATTGATGGGGCGTACACTAACTTTATAACGATAGAGGGCGTGCTGTTGATTACTGGTGAAGGCCGTTATACGCTAGTTGATGGTAGTGATGAGCATACGTTTCAATACACGGAACATTTGGAGTTTGAGCCCTTTGGTGCTCAATCTATCGGTACGAGCAATCCGATGATGATGAAGCTGGAGAATAATGAAACCTTTATGATTACTTTTCAAATGGCGAATATGCTAGAGCCTATGAGTGAAGTATGGTCGCGTGTGCTCCGTATTACCCCAGAGAAGCTACAAGAGCTCCAAGAAAGTGCTTCTCGTCATGCTAAAACGCTCTAAAATACATGCAATGAAGTATGTATTATGGCGTTTGTGATAGCCTCAATTTTGTCACAGATTGACTAAGCTAGGCCGTTTTTAACTAACTTTGAAAACGGCCTAGCTTATTTTGCTTGTTAAGGTGCATTTTTTTGTGTTTTTGTTTGGTGGAATGCTACAATCTTATTACATTTGTGGTGTAGCTCTTCGAAGCTGCACATCTATATCATTGCCCTTAGTGGCTTAAACAAAAAATGTTATGAGAACGCGTGTATTCTCTTGGGCATTAGCCATTGGTATGGCTGCCCTATTTGCCTTGCCTGCTGCTGCCATAACGCCTGAAGTGACCATGGTGGCTGTGAAAAAGAAAAAGCTCAAAAAACTGAAACACCCCGTGGCGCAGAAACTTGAAGGTATGTTTCAAATGTGCATCAAGTACAATGGTGAGTTGCGTCCAATGCCCGTGTTGAAGCATTACGACCTTTTTGGTCGCTACACGACCTATACTTCAATCAATGGTCGCATGGGTATTTCCGGGAAAGGCACTTATAGCCTAGCTGATTTGAGCATGCCTAAACATAATAAGTATACAGAAACGCTAGCTTATCTGTCTAGTGCGAAAGAGCTCGCTGACCAAGACAATACCATGGAAATGGCTTGGGTGAATGATGATATCTTTGTTATAACCTATCAGCTACCCAATATGAGCGAGCCATCTAGTGAAATATGGGTGCGTGTGGTGGAATACGACCAAAAGGTTAAGGGCGAATACTAGCCTCAGATGTAGGCGAAATACCCAAGTAAAAATGCTAGCTACCTTCAAGCTGATGAGGGTAGCTAGTACTTTATGCCAAGGGCTTTGGGAGCACAAATGAGGGCTTGATATAGCTGATTGGGTAGCGAAAAAAGTACAAAGCCTTGGCTATGTTGCGCAAAATTGTTACTTTTGTGTAGCAATCGCCCTTGATAAAGGGTGTGACGGAATAAATAAACGACAAACAAACCATGACACAACCTGCTGAAATTGGTAATTTTATCGCCTTGTTTGAGCGTAGTATTCGCGAAAACTGGGATCTTAACGCACTGACCGATTATGAAGGAGCTACCTTGCAATACAAGGATTTAGCACGTAAGATAGAAAAAGTACACATCTTATTAGAACATGCTGGTGTGAAAGCAGGGGACCGTATTGCTATCTGTGGGCGTAATTGCTCGCATTGGGGTGTGGCTTTTTTAGCCACTTTGACCTATGGTGCTGTGGCTGTGCCTGTGCTGCATGAGTTTACGCCAGAGCAAGTGCACAACATTGTGAACCATTCGGAGAGTCGCTTGCTCTTTGCAGGCGACCAAACGTGGCCAGCACTCTCGCCCGATGCTATGCCAGTGTTAGAGGGTGTGGTAAATTTGGCTGACTTCTCGCTCTATGTAAGCCGTAGTGAGGCACTTACTGAGGCACGTGCAAAACTCAACGCCCTATTTGGTGCGAAATATCCCATGAATTTTCGCAAAGAGCATGTGAGCTATAAGCGTCCTGAACATGAAGATTTAGCTTTGATAAACTACACCTCTGGTACCACAAGTTTTTCTAAGGGTGTGATGATACCTTATCGTGCCGTATGGAGCAACGTGGCTTTTGGGATTGAGGTACTTGGCGCCCAAATGGAGCGTGGCAGTCGTGTCGTGAGTATTTTGCCCATGGCACACATGTATGGTATGGCGTTTGAATTTTTGTTTGAGGTGTGTCGTGGGTGTCATATCCACTTTTTAACGCGCATGCCTACGCCACAAGTTATATTCAAGGCTTTTCAAGATATTCGTCCCAATATCGTCATTACTGTGCCACTCATTATAGAGAAGGTTGTGCGTAAGGTGGTAATGCCCAAGTTGGAGCAGCCTAGTGTGAAGATGATGCTCAAACTTCCCTTTGTAAATCAGAAAGTACGCGATAAGGTGCGTACCAGTCTCATAGAAGCCTTTGGTGGTCAGTTTGCCGAATTGATAATCGGTGGAGCAGCCCTAAATAGTGATGTAGAGCAGCTGCTCAAATCTATTGACTTCCCCTTTACCGTAGGCTATGGGGCTACGGAATGCGCACCTATCATAAGCTATATCAATCACCAAGCATTTCGTTTAGGCTGTTGTGGTAAGGCTGCGCCACGTATGGAAATTAAAATTGATAGTCCTGACCCACAGCATGTGGTAGGTCAAATCTTGACGCGTGGCACTAACGTGATGTTGGGCTATTATAAAAATCCCGAAGCTACGGCCGAAGTGCTAGATGCTGAGGGGTGGTATTATACAGGTGATTTGGGGCTGTTAGATGCAGATGGTTACCTCTATATTAAGGGGCGCTCAAAGAATATGCTGCTGGGGCCTTCGGGGCAAAATATTTATCCCGAAGAAATAGAATCTGCACTATCGTCACTCGAACTCGTAGCCGAGAGTGTCGTTATACAGCGTAACGATAAGCTAATAGCCCTCGTCTATGTAGACCCCGAAGAGGTAAAGGTGCGACAGCTTACGCCCGAGCAAGTGACCGAAGTGCTCGAACGCAACCGCAAAGAACTCAATGCTTCGCAACCCAACTATGCTCAGGTGACACGTGTAGTGCAGTGGCCTACCGAGTTTGAAAAAACACCAAAGAAGAGTATTAAGCGTTTCTTGTATCAAGATGCTAAAGTATAAAACCGCAGAAATGCTGTGTGACAACATTGATTGCTAGGTGTCGTAGATTAGGGCTTTGAGAAGCTGAGGGCGTGGTGTATTTAGAGCGCTTGATACGCTTTCTCGTGCGACTAAAATTTGTGTTGTCTAGATGAGCTACATATGTCATGCCGATGGTGTAGCTTTAGATCGGAGCTAAAAGAGCTTTTTGTGTGTATTGCTGTCTACTTGGTAGTATAGCTCTGTAAATACGCCACGCCCTAGTTTACTAGAATAAAATAAGCTATAAAAAGTCGCTATGCTAATATAATTTTGTATATTTGCAGATGCAAAGTGAGTACACTCATATGAGTTGCATTTGCAATGCTAAGTGTCTAGATAAAATTCAGTATTATAATAATAGATTTTATGATTAGCTACAAAGAATTGGGCTTGGTGAATACCAAGGAAATGTTCCAACGTGCTGTAGATGGTGGCTACGCTATCCCTGCGTTTAACTTTAACAATATGGAGCAGCTGCAAGCCATCATTATGGCTGCTGCCGAAACGAAGAGCCCTGTAATCCTTCAAGTGTCTAAGGGTGCTCGTGCTTATGCTAATGCTACCTTGCTACGCTACATGGCACAAGGTGCTGTGGAGTTTGCTAAGGAACAAGGCTGCAACCATCCTGAAATCGTGTTGCACCTAGACCATGGCGATACGTTTGAAACGTGTAAGTCTTGTATCGACTCTGGTTTTAGCTCGGTAATGATTGATGCTTCGCACCTACCATTCGAAGAAAACGTAGCACTAACGAAGCAAGTAGTAGACTACGCTCACCAATTTGGTGTGACAGTAGAGGGTGAGCTCGGTGTGCTTGCTGGTGTAGAAGACGAAGTGTCTCACGCTGAATCGCACTACACGCAGCCTGAGGAGGTGATAGAGTTTGTAGAGCGTACAGGCGTAGATAGCTTGGCTATTTCTATCGGTACGTCGCATGGTGCTTATAAGTTTACAGCAGCTCAGTGTACACGTGACCCAGAAACTGGCAAGCTCATTCCTCCTCCATTGGCCTTTGACGTGTTGAAGGCTATTGAAGAGAAGTTGCCTAACTTCCCCATCGTACTCCATGGCTCTTCTTCAGTACCTGAGGAAGAGGTCGCTACCATTAACAAGTATGGTGGTAAGATGCCCGATGCTATCGGTATTCCAGAAGAATGGTTGCGTGAAGCCTCACGTAGTGCCGTTTGCAAGATTAATATCGACTCTGACTCACGCTTGGCTATGACTGCTGCCGTGCGCAAGGTGTTTGCTGAGCAGCCAGGTGAGTTCGACCCACGTAAGTACCTGGGTCCTGCTCGTGAGTCGATGAAGAAGCTCTATGCACACAAGATTGTGAATGTGCTTGGCTCTAATGGTAAGCTTGCCAACCTTGACTAAGCAAACGCATGCCAGGCCTAATAGTTTATAATTTAGGTGTGGCTTAGTAATACTAAAAGCCTCTGTTCTGCGTTGTATATGTAGAACAGAGGCTTTGCTTATATTTTGGCTAAGCAGTAACAATGGCTTGCTTGAAGATATTTCTCAACGAAGAGCTAATCGATGTGTAATGTGTCAATACGCACAAAATGTATTTTGATTTTGCTGCTCGGTAGAAAATTAGTATATTTGCAGCTATGATTAGGATTGTACTCTTATCATTGCTTCTAGCTAGTGTGAGTTGTATGTGGGCACAAAGGCCAGATAGCAGTGTTGTGACTTTCAAGGCTATACCCACGATGCCTGTATTGTGGGTAGAAATGCCTGATAGCTTGATGCCATTACTTGCTCAACGTGAGCGTATGGATGCTCGTGACTATGTTCAAAGTAGTATGCGTGCTGAACTTACCAATACACTCGGTGGCAAAAGTGTGCTTGAAACGCTAACCGATGAGTGGATACAAGTAAAGCTCACTCCTAGCTCTACGTGGGAAGCTAGATTGCTGCCCCTTGCTGATGGTAATCGTATTATCTGTGTGATACACACGATTGCGGCTAAGCAACCTCATAGTGCCATTACTTGCTATACTACGGCTTGGCAGTCGCTATCTGCGGAGCACTACTTACCTGCTGCATTGTGTATGCAAGACGATCATATGTGGAATCGTTTGCAATTTTCTGCTGATAGCCTTACACTCATACATCACAGCACATATTTACAGCCTACTGCCCCTGGCGAGGCTAGCTACGCAACAACAACTCAACGCTACACTTGGCAAAACGAACGCTTTGTACCCATGGAAGGTAACCTCATGCCTTAATACTAGGCTTTTCTTCCTGCGCTTAAAGATTTAGCTTCTCTTAAACCATGCTACGCCGCACCTCGCTGGCCGTGCGACTATCATAGCCATGAAACGTCTTTTTGACCTTATCCTATCCATTCTATTACTGTTTTTATTTGCCCCTATACTCGCTGTGTGCTATATTGCTATCAAGTGTGAGGATGGTGGTAACCCGATTTTTAAGCAGGAACGTATTGGTCTTGGAGGGCATCCTTTTTATATTTACAAATTTCGCTCCATGCGTATAGATGCTGAGGCAGATGGGCCACAATTATGTAATACAAAAGGTGACGCTCGCTTGACTCATGTGGGGAATTTTTTGCGCCGCTTACACTTAGATGAATTACCACAATTATTTAATGTGTTGATAGGGGACATGAGCTTCGTTGGTCCTCGTCCTGAGCGCAAGCATTTTATAGATCAGATTATGAAGCACGACCCACGTTACGTAGAGCTTTATCGTATACGTCCAGGAGTGACCTCTTATGCTACCATCTATAATGGTTATACCGACAGTATGGAGAAAATGTTAAAGCGCTTAGAGTATGATCTTGAATATGTTGAGAGACATAGCCTATGGCTTGATATTAAACTGATGTGTACCACGGTATATAAGATAATTCGTGGAAGTCGTATCTAATAGAAGAATGGCATGGCTTTGCAGCAGCAGTTTTTGGCATTGCTCCGCGCAGGTTTATATCGCGATAGTATAGGCGGTATTCCCGAGATTGCGACTGATGTATCGCTACCTTGGGCTGAGCTCTTTCGCTTAGCACAGCAGCAGGCTGTTACTCCACTCGTGTATGAGGGTATCATGTGTTTACCCGAGGCACAACGGCCACAAGGAGCTGATAAGCAACCGTGGTTTGCTGCGACCTTGCAAGCTGAGATGCTCAATAAACGTATGCTTCAACGCATGCAGACGCTTTGGCATGAATATACCACAGCCGATGTGCGTGCTGTCTTGCTCAAAGGTGCTAGTGTGGGACAATATTATGCTAATCCCTATCGTCGTATGTGTGGCGATATTGACGTGTTGTTTCCCCATGAGGGAGATGCACTTGTTGCTGATGCTCACATGCAGAAACTGGGTATTACGCCTGAGTTTGATGTGATGTATTATAAACATTCTGAATTTCATTGGCATGAGTTTCCCGTAGAGCACCACTATTATTTACAAGAGTTTCAGTACGCGGGCTATCGTGCATTTGTTGATCGTTTGGCTAGGCAAGAATTAGCTAAAACGCCACGTACCTGGGCTACGCTGTCAGAGGGCTTTGTGGTGGAGGTACTACCTGTGAACTTCAACTTGTTTTTTCAACTACTTCATATCACTTCTCATCTCGTGCAATCGGGCATTGGTTTACGCCAGTTTTGCGACTTAGCACGTTTTATACAAGCTCATCGTGGCGCGTTTGATAGTGAGACGATTGATAGCTGGATAACACATCTTGGTATGCGTCCTGCTGTGAGTGCTATTGGTAGTATTTTGATAGAATGGCTAGGTGTGCCAGCAGGTATATTGCCCTTTAAAATCAATACTCAAGAGGCACTCATTCCTTACGTCAAGTACGATGTGTGGCATGGTGGTAATTTTGGACACACGTATATGCAACAATATAAGCGTCAAGGTGGATTGCGTGGTTATATAGCATGGCTTTGGGCTAACAATAAACGCATCTGGCTCTATCGTCGCATCTTTCCTTGTGAACTATTGGCCAGCTACCTCTATCGTTTGCGTCGTGTGTTTACACGCTTACTTCGCACAGGTAGGCCTACCAAATAATCTATTTGAAGCAATAATGTGATAGCTTATGCAAATATTTTCTTTCTTTAAGCGTATGTTGGCTGTGTTGGCATTAAGTCTATTGGCACATGTAGCCTTGGCGCAGCAGACTAACTCATCTACTGAACCTAAAACGCTCTATGTCTTTGGAGTAGTATATCATTTTGCTGATTCTACTGCGTATATCTCTGAACTCCAAATGCTCACGCTACCAACCTACAAAAATGGCCAAGTTGCTGTACAAGATGTGCTGAGTGAACGCTTCAAACGCTATGTGAAGCAGACTTACGATGTGACGCATTCTGTGTCAGCACTTTTTGTGGAAACGACTAAGGCAAAGGCAGAAAAGCAGCTGGTGAAGGTGCGCAAGCAATATATTAAAAAAAATGGTGAGCACAAGTGGCTCCCCGTAACGCTTGAACGCTTCCGCTTTATAAATACTACACTTGAGAATTGACGTCTAGATATGCTTTTTTCGATAGCTGACTTTATTGTTGAGGTGCTCTTCTCTGGTACCGATACGCGTGACGTGCTCTCTCCTCGCAGCTACAAACCTTTTTGGTTGGCAGACGAGAGTAGTGCATCTACTGACCGCCTCTTTGTGTGTGAGCTCGTAGACGATGGTCTTGGTAAAGATATTGCAAAGGAATTGGGGCAGTTTGAGAGTGCTGGTGTTACTAATGGTGTATTTACGCGTCATGCGGGAGGGTATTTTTTGCAGGTGCGCAATGTTGAAGGTCAACTCGCAGCTTTGGTTGAGACAACAGCAGACTTTGCTCGTCTGCGTGTCCAGCTTTTTGGCGACCTCAATAATCGTCGCTATGGCTTGAATAACGCTATGATGATTGGCTTTGCTTTTTCCTCTGCCTTACATCATACGCTGCTCATTCATGCATCTGTTACGATGAAGGAAGGGCGTGGCTATCTCTTTTTAGGGCGTAGTGGTACAGGAAAAAGTACCCATTCACGCCAATGGCTTGAAAATATTTCGGGCACAGAGCTACTCAATGATGATAACCCTGCGGTGCGCTTGCATTCTGATGGTATAGCGCGAGTCTATGGTACACCATGGAGTGGTAAAACGCCTTGCTACAAGCAACAATCTGCGACTGTAGGTGCTTTTGTACGGATAGTGCAGCACCCCGAAAATCTTATTTCAAGAGACCCTGCTCCATTGGCACTTTCATCGATATTATCTTCAAGCTCTACGATGATTTGGGATAAGCAGACTTATAGTGCAACTTGTAATACCATAGCTAAGATTTTAGCTTCTACACCGGCCTATACACTCCGTTGTCGCCCAGAGCCTGCTGCTGCATACCTTTGTCATGATACGGTTTATTCTGCCTAACGCATTCATTCTAAGATAGCTATTTTTTTGGTGTGTCATTGATACAAACTAGGCTTATCCCTACTGAGATACTTGTACCGATGTGGCAAGATATCCTTGCTAGTGGCCGCACGGTAACTCTTCGTGTGCGTGGTCGTAGCATGCGCCCTTTATGGCATCACAATCGTGATAGTGTGCGTTTGTCATCGCTTACTGGGGAGTTGCGCGTAGGGCTAATTGTTTTGGCCGAAGTGGAACCCGAGCACTATGTTATTCATCGTATCGTGGCTTTGCAGCCTGAGCGTGTGGTGCTGCGTGGTGATGGTAATCCTTATGCACGCGAATATTGTTCTCCTCACCAAGTGTTGGGCGTCATAACATCTTTTACGCTATGCCGCTGTGGTCGTTGCTATGTGTTTAGTACTAGTGGCTGGTTTTGGAAACTTTACTCTGCTCTTTGGCCAAGCAGTGCTCTGTTGCGCCGTTGTTTACTCAAACTTGATCGCTGTCTTTTTGGGGCAGACGACTTAACACAATAACATCAATTCTTTTTCTATATGAAACACGTAAAACCAGGCTTCGAGCTTATGGATGTCTGTGGTGATAAGGTCATCGTAGCTCATGGCATCGACAATATTGATTTTAACACACTCATACAGCTCAACGACTCTGCTGCTTACCTATGGGAGCAGCTGAGTGACGGACGAGCGTTTGATAAGCATATTATGGCCGAGCTTTTGCTAGAAGCTTATGATGGTGTTACACGTGAGCAAGCAGAGGCTGATGCAGAAGCACTCATCTGTCAATGGGAAGAACTAAAAATTATAGGCTAGCTTTATCTCGTTTTGTTAGCCTTAAAGGCTAGCGTCTAGCCCCATTAGAGAGCAGAACGTTAATAACGTTTTATAAACGCACTCTCTCTATATTCCCTTGATAAATCTTTGCCTATTTTGAGGGGCTTTATTATGGGGCTATGCTATAGTGTCTAGTATCATTGTGAGGTGATATATATGTATGCAATTACTACGGAGTTCGGCTAACTTCGTAGTTTTATCTACGAGTAGCGACCCTTTACTTTATTTCACTTTCCGATTTGACATTCTTAATGTATTTAATGTTTCCACTTAGAAATAAAGTTGTATCTTTGCATCATTAGACTATAACGAAGAAATTATCATACCATGATGGAAATAACAAGCGTACAGCCTGCTACGGGTAAGCTAGGTATATTGTCTGTCGGCATTGGTGCCGTTACTACTACTTTTATTGCAGGTACTATTTTGAGCCGCAAGGGTATTAGTATTCCTAGTGGTTCTGTTACTCAGATGGCTACGATGCGTGTAGGTCAGGGTGCTGACAAACGCTATCTTAAAGTACATGAGGTGGCTCCCATAGCTAAGCTTGATGACCTCGTTTTTGGTGGTTGGGATATTTTTGAAGACAATGCTTACGAAGCTACACTCAACGCTGATGTGCTCAAATATCGCGATGTAAAGCAAGCGCGTGAGGAGCTCGAAACCATTGTGCCGATGAAAGCTGTATTCGACCCCACTTTCGTGTCACGCCTTAGTGGCAACAATGTTAAGCAAGGTGGCACACGTTGGGAGCAGATGGAGCAGCTCCGTGAAGATATTCAACGCTTTAAGGTTGAGAACGGATGCGAGCGTATTGTTGTTATTTGGTCAGCTTCTACTGAAAAGTACATTGAGTACAATGAGGCTGTACATGGCTCATTGGCTAAACTCGAAGCTGCGATGAAGGCTGATGATTGTGAGAATATTGCGCCTTCTATGTGCTACGCCTATGCAGCCTTGGCAGAGGGAGCACCATTTATTATGGGTGCACCTAACCTTTGCGTAGATATTCCAGCCATGTGGGAACTGGCCGAGAAGTGTCAAGTACCTATTGCTGGTAAAGACTTTAAGACGGGGCAAACACTGATGAAAACAGTTCTAGCCCCGATGCTCCGTACACGTGCTTTGGGTTTGTCAGGTTGGTTCTCTACCAATATCCTTGGCAATCGTGATGGCGAGGTGCTTGATGCTCCCGAAAACTTTAAGACCAAGGAGGTCAGCAAGCTCTCTGTTATCCACAATATTCTAGATGCTGATACCAATCCAGAGCTTTATGGGGAAATACATCACAAGGTACGTATCAACTACTACCCACCCCGTGGCGACAATAAAGAAGGTTGGGATAATATTGATATTTTTGGCTGGATGGGTAAGGACTATGGCATGCAGATTAAGGTAGACTTCCTCTGCCGTGACTCTATTCTTGCTGCTCCGTTAGTGCTGGACCTAGTGCTCTGTGCTGACCTCGCTAAGCGTGCTGGCCAGTGGGGTAATCAAGACTGGCTCTCGTTCTTTTTGAAAAGTCCTATGCACGACTATACTAAGGGTGAAGAGCCCCTACACGACCTCTTTCAGCAATACATCGTTTTTAAGAATGCCATTCGCCTTATGGGTGGCTATGAAGCCGATGAAACTATCGATTAAACCTACGATATTTGTAGCGCATTCTAGCTAGAGGAAATCCTCATGCTTATACGTATTAATAATATCTCTTGTAAGGCTTTGCAATACGATAGCAAAGCCTTACGTGCTACTTATAGTTATGATAAAGCATTTTTTAGTTCTAGTTTTAGCAACTTTACTATTTCCGACTCTTTGCAATAGAGTTTGGGCACAGCTCTTACAGGGGTATGTGACCGATGCTCGCACTGGTGAGCCGATTGAATTTGCTACAGTGATGTATACTGACAAGTCACGTGGTACTTCTGCCGACGAATTAGGTCATTTTACCCTGCCTTATCAAGCTAATGCTTCGCTTATGGTGTCGGCCATAGGCTATGCGCGTACTACCATGGTGGTTCAGCCAGGTGTTTACACGCTCAACATAAAGCTTGAGTCTAATGGCGACTTGACCTTGGGCGAAGCAGTGGTTCGCAGTGGTCGTCCTAAATATTCGCGTAAAAACAACCCTGCTGTTGAACTCATGCGTAAGGTCATTGCTGCCAAAAAAGATTATGATCTCAATACTAATCCGTTTTATAGTTTTCGAGAATATCAAAAGCTCACCTTTGCAGTGAGTAATATTAGTGACGACTCTATTAAGCGGTCTAGTGGTAAGGGATCTTTGGCTTTCTTACGTGATCATGTTGAGATAGACCCTACTACGGGTAAGCGTATCTTGCCGATTTCGGTCGAAGAGAACGTTACACGACACATCTATCGTAGAGATCCTCGAAGCCAAAAGGCGATCGTTGAGGGACAGCGTACAGAGGGACTCAATGAGTTTCTTAACACAGGGGAGATACTCAATGTGATGCTTAAAGACTACTTCCGAAATATTAATATTCTTGACGATCGTATTGAGTTCTTGCGCACCAACTTTGTGAGTCCACTCTCCCGCACTTCGGCTATTGACTATTACCGCTATTTTATCGAAGACACCCTTGACGTCGATGGTACACGTTGCATCGCACTCTATTTCTCGCCCAACAATACGATGGATTTTGCTTTCTCTGGCATGCTCTACATTCACGACGATAGCACCTATCGTGTACATAGTGCAGACATCACTTTCCCGCGTCGCTCCTCGGTCAATTTTGTAGAAAACCTTACACTTCGACAGACTTTTCGCACAGAGCCAGGCGGGCAGCAGGTGTTGGCTTCTGATGAGCTCGTCACACAGCTTGTTCCAGCGAAGTTTTTGCAGCGCTTTCAAGTGAGGCGCACCACGATATATAGCGACTATGCGTTTACCGAAATCCCTGCGCGAGATTTCAAGTTTACAGGCCCTACATACACCGACCCTGATGCTCAGTTGCGTGATAATCAGTTTTGGAATGAGTTCCGTCCTACTCCACTTACAGCTAGTGAGGGCAATCTCTCACAGATGATGAGCCGCATCTCTAAGCTCAAAGGCTTCAAATATGTGATTTTTGCAGCGCAGGCACTTATCGAAAACTTTGTTGAGACAGGGAGCGATAGCGTGCCCAGTAAGGTGGATTTTGGCCCTATTAACACGATGATTACAAGCAATCACATAGATGGCCTACGCTTGCGCCTTAGTGCACAGACTACTGCCAACCTCAGTCCTCATCTCTTTGCACGTGGTTACGTAGCCTATGGCCTCCGAGACCATCGCTGGAAAGGGCAAGGTGAGCTCATCTATGCTTTCAACAAGAAGGGATACCTCCCTCGCGAGTTTCCTACCAACAATCTTACCCTAGGTTATCAAAATGATGTCATATCGCCCTCAGACATCTATCTCCCTACCGATAAAGACAACGTCTTTACTTCCTTCAAGTGGAGTAAAGTAGACCATATGCAATACTTTCGTAAGGCCTATGTAAAATACGATCGTGAATGGATGAATGGGATAAGTTTGCGCTTGCAAGCCAAGTACGAAGAGCTTGAACCAACAGGGGCGTTGATGTATCAGCGTCTCAATGGTGGCTTACCTTCGCCCGATCGCACACAATGGGTCAAAAAGATACAGACAGCCGAGTTCACTGCTGGCTTTGATCTTCAGCCAGGTGCACTCTATTATAACACTAAGCAACGCCGTCGTGCTGCCAATAATGGAGCTCCTCGTTTTTCTCTCAGCCATACCATTGGCGTAAGTGGACTTATGGGGAGTGATTATACTTATCACATCAGCGAGGCTGGCTTTTATCGTCGCTGGCCACTAGTGCAGTGGGGAGAGCTTACCACGACTTTCAAAGCTGGTGCGCAATGGAGTAAAGTGCCATACCCCTTGCTCAATATGCCTGCGGCCAACCTTTCTTATATTGTTGAGGACGATATGTTTAGCCTTATTGATAATATGGAGTTTCTCAACGACCGCTATGCCTCGGCCATGCTTTCATGGGATCTTAAAGGGCGTCTGTTTAATCGCATTCCACTCTTAAACCGTCTAAAATGGCGTGAACTTATCGGTGTCAATGTCCTATGGGGTACATTGACCGATCGTAATAATCCCTTCCTAGCTCAAAATGCAGCAGATCAGCAGCTATTTTATTTCCCCGGGAATTTTGATGCTATGGGGAATTATGCGTATCAATCGCATGTTATGGACAAGGGAAAACCCTATGTAGAGGGTATTATAGGCATTCATAATATCTTTAAATTACTCCAAGTGCAATACGTACACCGCTTTACTTACCTTTATCCAGGCACACAGCGTTGGGGCATACGTGTCATGCTACGTATGCGTTTCTAGTGTTTCTGTTTTACCCCGTTTGTGTCCCCAGCCACACGGCCATGCAGTGTGTACCTTGCCCTGCTGTCCCGATGTGAGTTTGTGCTGTTCGCTCACGCCAATAGCGTAGGTCTTCGGAGGCCATACGATGGCTGATGCCGAGTAGGGAAGCACATTGTCGCACACTAATAACACGGTGTTCGCGCAGATAGTTTTGTACGGTAAGAAGTCGTATGGTACGCGAGGAGCTACTTCGTTGTATAGGACGTATGTGACGTGGCTTAACCACGCTACGTTGTAAGGCTTCGTTAGTTTTGTCGCGTAGTACACGATTTGCACGAAAGGTAATACGACGAATGTGTACCTCTTTGACGCAGAGTGCTGTTGTGTCAGTAGCAACGTCGCCTGTATTTATAGATACCGCTGATGTGGTGGTTTTAGCCTTTATTGTCTCTGAGGTCAATGTTGCTCCAAATGTGCCCAAGTCTCCCAAAGACACGCTACACCCGCATGCTACATAGTGAGCTATGATGTCGGTAAGTGCTGCTAAGCAACCTAGTACATCAGCGCGTGTTAGCGTACATTGTTGTACAATGTCAGCTGTGACTTGCTCTAAGGAAATATGCTGATGTTGTGCAAAATGGGTGGTAAGGCGTGCGTTCGAGCCATGCATGCCTTGCGCCATGTGGCGTAATACGATGTGTGTCATTGGTGTGTATTATGTGTTAAGGTTAATTGTAGCCTTTGTACCTTTCTAGTTAAGGTGTCTACCTTGTGGCGTGTTGAATTGGTCGTACGAAGGCTTAGGAAGTACAAAGATACAATACAAAGGGAGCGAAATCCAAATTTTTAGCCATTTTTTTTGTGGTAGTTGGGCTTAAAAAGGCAGTAAACTTTGTGCCGTGTCTAGAAACATACGTATCTGTGCATGTTACATGTGTATCATGACAAGGCACATGTGTATCCTGGCCTGCTACAATGGCTTAGAGTAAGCGGCTACTTGCTCGCAGGCCGAGTTATATTCCTAAAACGATGATGAGAGCGTGTCAATGTGAGCTGCTAGTAGTGTGTCGGCAAGAGTATGGTGTATAGTGAATTGTACGGCCTATTGCGTGTGTCTTGATGCAGAGGGTGTCTATGCAATAGCTTCGTGGTTAGTCTTCGTTAGCCTTTGGGGGTAAGGTGGGTTTTGGCGTGGGTGGTTTGCGTTTTTTTTTGTACCTTTGCAGTAGCCATTGTGGCCTGCTTTGTCGTGCCTTAATTTAAAAGGGTATGTCGCAGATTAGAGTGGCTGTGAAATATGCTATGTATCAAGCCAAAAATATGGGACTATTAGATATATTTAGACGCCATAAAAAGACCGAGAAGCGAGTAGGGGGTATGGAGGACTTCATGACGCTCATTCGCGTGTATTATCAAGCTGCGCTAGCAGCTAACTTAGGTATTTCTAACCTTGCCATGCTGCCCGACTTGCGTACTTTCAAACAAACGCTACATGTGCAGACCGTAAACAACCGCTTAGGCCAAGGCGAGAAAGCGAAATGTAAGAAAATGCTTTCGGAAATGTATGGACTCAAAGAGAGTTTTTTTAAGGAAATAGACGCAAGCATTAAGGCAAATTGCCGCACGTTACAACACTTGCAGCCTTATTTCATTCGTTTTCAGGGATTTAGTCAAGATCTCTTGACGCATGTGACGAGTGAACAGCAGTGGAAACTTCGCTTGCCACGTCTCTTTAAGGGTACGCTGCGCCAAGTGGTAGCACAATCGGTGCATGGCATTTTTAGCAAGCCTTTTTATAAAGATGCCGCCTTGCAAAAATCGGCCGTAGGTATTCGTAAGTACAATCAGCAGCTCGGTTATTCGCCTGAGTGGATGACTGAGTACGTCTATCAAGTAGTGTTACTGGCCAAAAAAGAACCGCGTAATAAAGTTGCCGACAATGCATAAGGCTAGGCAGCGCTAACCTTAACGCCTCGAAAGCCTATGAGTGAGAAGAAAAATCAGATGTGGCGTGACCTAGACACTCGTGTACGCGAACTTGTACTAACGTTTAAGGAGCTACAAGCTGATAAAGCGCAGCTCAAAGCACAGCTTGCCGAAGCGCATGCCAATGTACGCCAACTAGAAGCACAGCTTGCCGAGAGTAAAGCCGATTATCGTCGTCTCATGACAGCACGTATGCTAGAAATAGGTGATGTAGATCATCGCGATGCTAAGCGTGAACTCAATCGCCTCATACGCGAAGTAGACCAGTGTATAGCACTGCTTGCTACGAGTAAGTAATTTGTACCCAATGCTAGAGGAAAGAAACGATGTCGGAGGTAAAAGAAAAATTTGAGTTTAGCATTCGTCAAAATATGACGCAGAGCGGCTTGCCGAGTAATATTAAGCTGGCCGTAAATATCAAAGCTAGCGACCGTCCCATCTATGCCGCAGCTCAACAGCTGATAGATGATGTGATAAATCGCTATGCAACTAACTTTGCAGGACGTCCTAGTGGGCAATACTTGCAGTTGAGCTTGGTAGACCTAGCTGTAAAACTGGTACAGGCCGATGCAGAGCGCACCCAATTGCACGAAAATAGTGCAGCTCTGCTGGCCGAAATCAATAGCGTGCTGAAATAACTCTCCTCCCACTTAATATAGAACGATAGAATGACAATACTCATTATAAGCATCACCGTGGCTCTTGTCGTAGGAGCTACACTAGGCTATATACTTTTTCGCTATGTAGTCAATGGACAAGCCCAAAAACTCATCAGTGAGGCCGAGAAAGCGGCCGAAGTAATCAAAGAAAAGAAACTTCTTGAAGTCAAAGAGAAGTTTCTAAATAAAAAAGCTGAGCTTGAAAAAGAAGTGCAGCAGCGCAATCAATTGCTGGCTCAAAACGAGAATAAACTCAAACAGCGTAACATCAGTCTAAACCAGCAACAAGAAAAGCTAAACCAAGGTAAAAACGAGCTCGAAATAGCACGCAAACAGCTTGATGCGCAGAAGCAACAACTCGAACGCCGTAGCGAAGAGGTTACGCGTAGCGAAGCCCGTCAGCGCGAAGAGCTCGAACGTCTAAGTGGCCTCAGTGCAGAAGAAGCTAAACAAAGCCTCATTGAGGCACTCAAAGACGAAGCACGCACAGATGCTCAAAGTTACATTAACGATATTATGGACGATGCTAAACTTACAGCTAATAAAGAAGCGAAACGCATCGTTATTCAAAGTATTCAGCGTGTAGCTACCGAAACTACGATTGAAAATAGTGTCACCGTATTCCATATTGACAATGATGAGGTGAAGGGTCGTATCATAGGTCGAGAAGGGCGTAACATTCGTGCCCTTGAAGCTGCCACGGGGGTAGAAATTGTAGTAGACGATACACCCGAGGCTATCGTAATCTCAGCTTTTGACCCCGTACGTCGTGAAATTTGTCGCTTGGCTCTACATCAGCTTATCTCCGATGGTCGCATTCATCCTGCACGTATTGAAGAGGTGGTGGCTAAGGTAAAGAAGCAAATAGATGAAGAAATTATAGAAACGGGTAAGCGTACGACTATTGACCTTGGTATTCATGGCTTACACCCTGAGCTTGTGCGTATCGTAGGTAAGATGAAATATCGCTCATCATATGGCCAAAACCTCTTGCAGCATTCGCGTGAAACGGCTAATCTTTGTGCTGTAATGGCTGCTGAGCTTGGGCTCAACCCTAAAAAAGCTAAACGTGCTGGGCTACTGCATGATATAGGTAAAGTGCCCGATGAAGAGCCTGAAATGCCGCATGCACTTTATGGCGCAAAATTAGCTGAAAAATATAAAGAAAAGGCAGATGTCGTTAATGCCATTGGTGCGCATCACGATGAGATGGAAATGACGTCGCTTATTGCTCCCATCGTGCAAGTATGTGATGCCATCAGTGGCGCACGTCCTGGCGCACGTCGTGAAATAGTAGAAGCCTATATCAAACGCTTGAAAGACCTAGAAAGTATAGCTATGAGCTATCCAGGGGTGCTTAAAACCTATGCCATACAGGCCGGACGTGAACTGCGTGTTATCGTAGGAGCTGATAAAATAGATGATGCACAAACAGAACGACTCAGTAGTGATATTGCTAGGCGAATTCAAGACGAAATGACCTATCCTGGTCAAGTGAAAATTACCGTTATTCGCGAAACGCGCTCGGTAAGTTATGCCAAGTAATTGTCGATAAACTCAACGTGTGACCATGTATCGCCGACTTTGCCTTTTGACCTTGGCTATGCTTGCCACAGGACTGCCTATGCCTATGTGTGTCGTGGCGCAAGACCTTCTGCGTGGCGGACTATTGAAAGAAGATGTGCGCTATCATGTGGAGGCACATGGCCAAACGGGAGAGTCTACACCTGCTCTTTATACACACGCTAATCGCTATGGCATAAATAGTGTGAATGGCCATGCGAGCTATCTGCGTGCTGGTATTACGCGTGACGTGCTGACAGACTCAGCGCGTCATTGGCGTATGGGGTATGGCGTAGATGTTGCAGGCTTTATAAGGCATACAAGTACATGGGCTATACAGCAGGCTTATGTAGAAGTTGAGTATGACTGGGCACGCCTAACGCTTGGTGCCAAAGAACACCCGCTACACTTGAAACATCAACGCCTGAGTACGGGAAGCTTTACATTAGGGAAAAATAGCCGTCCTATCCCCGAAATTCGCTTAGCTATTCCCAACTATCTCTCGCTAGATAAAAATAATTGGGTGGCTGTTAAAGGGCATGTCGCTTTTGGAGTGACTACCGATGGTGGCTTTCAAAAAAACTATGTAGCTGTGGGGCAGCATTATGTAGATAAGACTTGTATGCATACCAAATCAGGCTTTTTACGTTTGGGTAATGCTACAAAGTTTCCACTGACGCTAGAAGGGGGCTTAGAGATGGCTGCGCAGTATGGTGGTACAATCTACAACCTTAACCAGCAAGGCATCAAGGAACTCAATATGTCTCATGGCTTAAAAGCTATGTGGCATGCGCTAATACCAGGGGGGAGTGATGTGACAGATGAAGGTTATGATAATGCTCTGGGTAACACTTTGGGAAGCTGGCTCTTGGCACTTAACTATCATGGCAAAGGCTGGAAAGCACGTGTATATTACGACCACTTCTTTGAAGACCATAGCCAGTTATTTATGGAGTATAATTGGAAAGATGGTTTGTGGGGAGTAGAGATAGAGCTACCACGTAATCCAATGGTAAATACGATGGTGTATGAGCACTTGAATACGAAGCATCAATCGGGTGCCGTGTATCACGACCATACAACGGCCTTACCCGATCAAATCAGTGGGCGAGATAATTACTATCATCATGCGCTCTATGGCAGTTGGTCGCACTGGGGACAATATGTGGGTAATCCGCTGTTTATCACACCGCTGTATCGTAAAGATGGTAGACTACGTGTTACTAACAATCGTTTTGTAGCTCATCACTTTGGGGTCTCTGGACAGCCATTCGCAACGCTTACTTATCGGGTGTTAGCCACATGGACTACTAATTGGGGAACATATGACAATCTTTACGAACACAAGAAAAGTGGTCAGCACTACTTGTTTGAGCTAGACTATAAGCCTAAGTTCTTGGGGCGTAAAGATGTAGAGGGGTGGAGTGCACGCCTGGGCGTAGCACTTGACCGAGGTGCGCATTTAGGTAATAACACTACGGTGATGCTTACTGTCGGTCGTAGTGGTAACTTGTTTCATTAACAATGTGCAAAGTGATGAGGTATCTTGTAATTGCTGCTTGGAGTATGCTCTTGTCCGTTGTGTCTTGTACGAATAAGTGGGACGAAAATGGCTCGCTTGATGGGCTCTGGCGTTACGACAGTATCGCTTATCACACAGCTATGGGCGACTCTATGGTTTACTTAGTAGGTGGACAGCGTTATTTGGCTATCCAGTTGGGCTTGGTATCGTTTCGTGACAATGCCTTGCCTGTAGTCAATGGGCATACAAATGAAACGTTGAGCCGATTTGTCTATCGTGGTGATTCGCTGATCTTTGCTCCTATGTATATTCACTTTCGTGCCAAGGATAGCTTGCTTACCGAGTCAAGTACGATGGCCAATATGCACTTTGGCATACAGGGGCATGAGGGACACTTCAAAATAGAGCACTTGACGGCCAAACGCTTAGTGTTGCGATCGGAGTATGCGCGCCTTTATCTAGTTAAATTTTAGCATAGCCGTTGCATTTATAAATAATGTACGAACAGGAGAAAATAAAACCCTACGGAAGCCATGAGCGAAAGGGGGTACAAGTGGCCAAGATGTTTGATAACATAGCCCACTCTTATGACAAGCTTAATCATTTACTTTCTTTTGGCATTGATCGTAGCTGGCGTAGAGAGGCTTTGCTTACACTCGCACCTTATGCACCTCAGTCGCTGCTAGATGTGGCTACGGGTACGGGTGACTTTGCTCTACTTGCTGCACAGCTGTTGAAGCCACAGCATATTTTGGGGGTTGATATTTCGGCAGGTATGCTTGAAGTCGGTCAGCAAAAGATAGAGGCTGTAGGTTTGCAAGATATTATCCGCTTGCAGGTAGAAGATTGTATGCAGCTCTCGCTCGCAGACGAGTGTTTTGATGCTGCTACCGTTGCTTATGGTGTACGCAATTTTGAGGATTTAGAGAAGGGGTTACGCGAACTCTATCGTGTGCTCAAACCTGGTGGCCACTTGGTCATCATAGAGCTAACAACCCCTCAGAGCTTTCCGATGAAACAACTGTTTACACTCTACTCATCGGTTGTAATGCCACTCGTTGGCCGTCTTATTTCAAAAGATAAGTCAGCGTATAGCTATCTACCAGCCACGATGAAAGCTTTTCCCCAAGGAGAGGTTATGAGTGAAATACTGCTCAAAGTAGGCTTCAAAAGGGCTCAATTTAGACGCTTTACCTTTGGTATCAGTACGCTTTATGTTGCCACAAAATAAAAATAAAGTCATGCCAACAGTACGACGCTATGGTCTCATTGGCTATCCTTTGGGGCACTCATTCTCGGCAAAGTATTTTACAGAAAAGTTTGATCGTGAGCAGATTGCAGCTCAGTATCACAATTATGCTATTGGTGCTATCCAAGACCTACCACAACTTATTGTTAGAGAGGGAGAGCAGCTGCTAGGTTTTAATGTAACGATACCCTACAAGGAGGCCATTTTACCTTATCTGCATGAGGTTAGTGTGGTAGCGCAAGAAATAGGTGCTGTTAATTGTGTGGCTGTGGAGTGGCATGCAGGACGCTACCGTCTAAAAGGCTATAACACGGATGCCATCGGTTTTGGCGAACATATCACTCCGCAGTTAGCTAACCATCGTCAAGCCCTTGTTTTAGGTACGGGGGGAGCTGCAAAGGCAGTAACAGTGG
>JAUMYJ010000016.1 GCA_030528715.1 Bacteroidales bacterium
TGGGTCTATTTTGTGGGGTGTCCCCCCCCAAACGCCCCCCACGACACGATACCAATGCCTAGTGCGTTTAGCGTTTTAGTCGCAGCATAGCAAGGCGTTGTAAGGCTGTAGGAGGAATGTGTTTTTGCAAAAAAACTTGTGTACGTGGTAGTTCGAGCAAAGGCTGATAAAGTGGTGTCGTAAATAGGGCTAAAGCCGTGGCAGGTGGTAGGTGAGTGTGCTGTTCGAGTAGGGTAAGAGCTGCCTCATAATTGCCTAGCCCACAGTGATAGCCCATCAGTGGTAGGTACTCGGGTGAGGTTAGGGTGCTATCGCTGGTTAGTATGGCAAATTCTGTGGCAGCCGTGGCAGGTGCATTGGCCAATAGAAGTACCATGGGATAGCTGTACCCCCAATTGACACTTGTAAAGGGGGTGGCATCCGCTACGATGGCTTCGGCTAAGGTAGTGGCATGCTCAATACGGCCTAGCTGTATATAGCCATGGAGTAAGGGTAGGTTACCTACGGCAGAGAGGTCGCCAGAATAGTTGTTATAGGTTTGGCGTATGAGGAGTAAACGTAGCGCATCAGTTGTATGTCCTGTCGCAGCGTAGATGTTGAAGAGTGTTTGTGGGAATATAATGTTGTCGTTTACGGCGGTGGCGTAGTGTGTGGTATTGAGGCCTACTTGCTGCTCGGCTAAGCGTATTGCTGCCGTTGTATCGCCGAGCCATAGCTTGATGTAGGGTGCTAGTGGAGAGGCTATATAGCCGATATGTGGCAGGCTATGAGCCATGAGTACGCTGTCGGCTTGCGTAAATTGATAGGTATAATAATAGCTATTGATGACGCGTGTATATGCTTCGGGAAAGGAGCTCAGATACTCGGCTGCCTCGGTATAGCGCTGTGCAGCATAGCAATAACGTCCTAGCCAATAAGTAAAGGTGCGCATGGTCACAAGCTGGCCTTTTTGCTTAGCTTTGTGACGCAAGGAGGCCAGCTTGTGTATGGCTAATGATGGGTCGCCTATGATGTAGTCATTGGGAAGTATGGTTTGCTCGTCAAGCTGATGTAGGTGAGCAAAAAGAACATCGTAGTATCGATCAAATTGTGTAGTGCTAGCCAGTAGCTCTATATAGGCTTTAATCGCAATAGGGGTAGCTTTACCCTCTGCTATGAGACGCTCGAAAGGGTAGGTCGAGGATAAACCTAACGTTTGGAACATCGTTATTGCTTGTTCGTTTGTTACATCAAGCTGCCAATAGCGATAGGTGCCCTCAATAGCTGCTTGATGTTGCCCAAAGCTGTGTAGTAGGCTGGCATAATTGCGAAGCATACGAGGAGAGTGAGGGCGTAGTGTTGCAGCTTGCGCATAGTGCTGTAATGCTAAGGCTGTATCGGTAGCCGCTAGGGCATGTTGCCCTAATTGACTATGTAGGTTGGCGCGTTGTTGTGTAGCCGTACGTGGGAGTAATGGTAGGGGAGTGGGCAGGTCGCTCCACCAATGTGCAGTCTGTGCTGGTAAAATAGTGGCGTGGCACAAGGCCATAGTGATTAGGCTAAAAAAGAAAAAACGCATAGGGTGTGAGTGCCGTTAGGAAATTTACAGTAGTGTAGCTCGCTGAGTAAATGCTAGTACAATGCAAAGATAACGAAAAAGGGCAGAATGGCGAAACACCCTCAAAGCATCATTGTATAGAGCTTGTGAGGGTGTTTTATGGCTAAAATAACCTTAGTTGCTATACCAAACGATGTATCCATGCCTCTCGGTCACCTGCTAGTAGGTCAAGCACAGGGATTTCGACCATCGTATAAGCACCTGGCTGCTGACGCATAGAGGCACGTGCTACACACACCAATACTTGTGCAGTAAGTGCCGGGTTATTGATACGCATGTTAAACTCAAAAAGTTGGTTTTGTGTTTTGCCAGATACACCTTTACGCGTGAGGTTTACACCATGCCCCATATCAAGTAGGGCATTGACGCTGTCTACTTGCTTTACGTGTGTTTCGTCATTGACAAAGTAGGCATCAGCCTTGATGTTGGCGGCTACGGTGTCGAAGTCGTAGCCTTCTTCGACCTCTATATACACCATGCGACGATGTATGCCTGTACCAGTAGGAATAGTCATAGACAAGGCAGCTTTAACACCTGCGATGGCTTTGACAGCTACGGTATGTCCCATGCTCATGCCTGGGCCAAAGTTTGTGTAAGTAATTCCCTTAGGAGCGATGGCTTCTAGTAGTGTGCGTACCACGGAGTCGCTACCTGGATCCCAACCTGCGGCAATGATAGCTACGGCTCCATTATCCTTTGCTACTTGGCCGAGAGAGCGGCGTAAATCTACGATACCATTATGGATATCAAAGCTATCCACAGTGTTGATGCCCATGGTTAAAATAGCCTTAGCATAGGTCTCAACGCTACGTGTCGGTGTGCAAAGGATGGCTACGTCTACGTGTTCGAGCTCGCTAATGTCTTTGACTATGGGATAGTTTGCTAAGGCTTTGGGCTTATTGTCCGCCCCTGCTCGGCGCACAACACCTGCTACTTCAAAATCTTCGGCTGCTTCTAATGCTTCTAATACATATTGTCCAATGTTGCCATAGCCTACAATGGCTGCTCTAATTTTACTCATAGTGTTATTGTTTTTTGTCTGAAATAAAGTAGCGCAAATTTACGGCAATATCATAATACCGCCAAGATTTTTGCTAAAAAAATACCCTTGTCAGCATTAATAAACGATGACAAGGGTATGGCATTTTAGGCTAGCTCGGGATACTTGGTCAATAGTACATCGCGTAGCTGAAACATACGTCGAAATGTGCCGTGTGTTTTTTTTCGTTCAATGTTGACATGAGCAAAGCGAAGTAAAAACGTGGCACAAGCACGTGTGTCTGGCACCTCCATACCTTGCTCTATTGTGATGTTAGGGGGAAGGCGGTCAAGACGAGCCTCAAACCACGCAATAACATCGGCCATGGCTTCGTGGCTATACTCGGTGGCAAAAGGGTAGGGCGGTGTTGTATCGGTCAGTTTCATGATTAAGGCATATTTTATAATGCAAAAATGATAAGGCAAAAGTACGAAAAATAAAGTGAATAGACTATGTACAGGTAGCCTATATCCGAAAGTTTTTGTAAATTTGCAACATATATAGCAACGCTAAAACATGAACATCTTAGAATTGAGCGAACAGGAAATCTTCCGTCGCAATAGTCTTAACGAGCTACGCGAGTTAAACATTGACCCTTACCCCGCTGCTGAATATCCTACTAACGCATTTTCTACCGAAATACGTGAGCAATTTGACGACAGTGTTGAACCTACACGTCAAGTGTGCATCGCTGGGCGTATCATGAGCAAACGCATCATGGGTAAGGCCTCATTTGTAGAGTTGCAAGACTCTAAGGGACGTATTCAAGTCTATATCACACGTGACGACCTCTGCCCAACCGAGGATAAAACACTTTATAATACAGTACTCAAACGTTTGCTTGATTTGGGCGATTTTATTGGTGTAAAGGGCTATGTGTTTCGCACGAAAACGGGCGAAATCAGTGTGCATTGTCAAGAGTTTACAGTGCTGGCTAAGAGTCTTAAACCACTACCCACTCCGAAAGAAAAAGATGGTGTAGTATATGACTCCTTTGACGACCCCGAGTTGCGTTATCGTCAGCGCTATGTAGACCTCGTAGTTAATGCAGGTGTAAAAGAAACGTTTGAAAAACGTGCTCAGGTATTTCGTTCGCTACGCCAGTTCTTGGATGCTGATGGCTATATGGAAGTAGAAACACCTACGCTTCAAAGCATTCCAGGTGGAGCTAGTGCTCGCCCTTTTATTACGCATCACAATGCACTCAATACGCCACTCTATCTGCGTATAGCGACTGAGCTCTATCTCAAGCGTCTCATCGTTGGCGGTTTTGAGGGGGTTTACGAAATAGGTAAAAACTTTCGTAATGAGGGTATGGATCGTACGCACAATCCAGAGTTTACCTGTATGGAGCTCTATGTGAGCTATAAAGACTACCATTGGATGATGGACTATACCGAGCGTCTACTCGAAAAAATAGCTATTGATACGAATGGTACTACCGAGGTGCAAGTTGGTGACAATCTTATTTCATTCAAAGCACCTTATAAGCGTATTTCTATTCTTGATGCTATTAAAGAAAAAACAGGTTACGACTTGCTCCCGATGAGTGAGGAGGAAGTACGTAAAGTATGTCGCGAACTCAATCTTTCTGACGTAGATGAGACCTATGGCAAAGGTAAAATGATTGATGAAATCTTTGGTGAGTTTTGCGAAGGACAATTCATACAGCCTACTTTCATTACGGATTATCCCGTAGAGATGAGCCCACTGACGAAAAAGCATCGTAGCATAGAGGGGCTTACTGAGCGTTTTGAGTTGATGGTCAATGGTAAAGAGCTTGCAAATGCTTATAGTGAGCTCAATGACCCTATTGATCAAGAAGAGCGCTTTATGGAGCAAATGCGTTTGAGTGAGCGTGGCGATGATGAAGCGATGTTTATTGACCAAGACTTTTTGCGCGCTCTTCAATATGGCATGCCACCAATGTCGGGTATCGGTATCGGTATTGACCGCTTGGTGATGCTCTTGACAGGGCAAACGACTATTCAAGAGGTCTTGTTCTTCCCACAGATGCGCCCCGAAAAAAAGCAGCCTAAGGATGCTGTTGAAAAATACACTGCCATCGGAGTACCTGCTGACCTCGTACCTGTGCTGCAAAAGGCTGGTTATTACCTAGTGCAAGATTTGCGTGACCAAAAGGCGCAAAAAATCCAGCAGCAAATAGGTGATGTACTTAAAAAATACAAACTCGATTTAGTAAAGCCTTCGGTAGACGAAGTTGCTACTTGGATTGAAGCTGCAATGCGCTAGCAAACTTGTAGACGACCACAGCTCTTGCTCTTGCTACGCTGTGTAGTGATGGCATGGGCTGTGTGTCTTTTTGTTTAATCTATTTTATATACCCAAATACTAAGCGATGTTCGATTGTGGACGCATAGCTATTCTTGGAGGTGGTAGCTGGGCAACTGCTGTGGCAAAGATTGTGCTAGAGCGTGTACCCACCATCAACTGGTATATACACCGCGAAGACCGCATTGAGGATTTCAAACGCTTGGGGCACAACCCCTCGTATCTTACAGGCTTACAATTTGACATTTCGCGCATCAACTTCTCACACGATCTTAATGAGGTTATTCGTAAGAGTGATACACTCATTATCGTCATTCCGTCTCCTTATTTGAAGTCTAATTTTAGTAAGCTCAAAGTGAAGCTGCATGATAAGTTTATCGTGACGGCGATTAAAGGGATTATCCCTGAGGAAAATTTGGTGTGTACAGAGTTTTTTCGCCAAGTTTATGGTGTCCCTCACAACAATTTGGCGGTTTTGGCAGGGCCTTCGCATGCCGAGGAGGTGGCACTCTCTCGCTTGACCTATCTTACTGTGGGGTGTGCCGATGAGGTTAAGGCTGTTACATTGGCCTCACTTATAGAGAGTCAATATATTAAAACGTCAGTGAGTTTTGATGTCATAGGTATAGAATATGCTGCTGTGCTAAAAAATATCTTTGCGATTGCCGCAGGTGTATGCTATGGTTTAGGGTATGGAGACAACTTCCAGAGTGTGCTGATTTGTAATGCAGTACAAGAGGCTGAACGCTTTTTACAAGCCGTTTATCCCGTACAGCGTAGCATTTATGCTACGGCTTATTTGGGTGATATCTTAGTTACGGGTTACTCTAACTTCTCGCGTAATCGTGTCTTTGGTACGATGATAGGCAAAGGATATAGCGTGAAGAGTGCTCAGCTTGAAATGGAAATGATAGCTGAGGGCTATTATGCAGCTAAATGTATGCGTGACATTAATCGCCATTTTCATGTGAATATGCCTATACTTGATGCGGTATACAATATTCTCTACGAGCGCATAAACCCCGCTACTGAGATAAAACTCCTTACAGACTCCTTCCGTTAAGGAAATTGTTATAGTGCTACGGTCACGCTCATAAGCGCGCCCGTAGCACTTGTTTATACTAAAATAGAGATAGATTACTTGTAGATGTGGCAAAGTTTTTGTAAATTTGCATAGGCAAATATGCATTCTTGCGAGAATGCTATTTGTGTCAACCTATTAAAACGAAGTGTGCGTGACAATTAGAGAAGTAATTGCTGCCCTTGAACGGTTCGCACCTCTGCCCTTGCAGGAAAGCTATGATAATGCTGGCCTACAATGTGGATTGACAGAGGTGGAGGTGTCAGGGGCATTATTGTGTCTTGACGTTACCCCCGAAGTGGTGTTAGAAGCCGTGGAAAAGGGGTATAACTTGATCATAGCTCATCACCCGCTACTCTTTCGTGGTATCAAGTGTGTGGCCGATCGCAATCTCGTAGAGCGTACTCTACGCCTTGCTATTAAAAATGACGTAGCTATTTATGCCTCACATACCAACTTAGATAATGTGCGAGGGGGCGTAAACTATGAAATAGCCCAACGTTTAGGGCTAAACTCTCCCCAAATCCTACGTCCATTAGTGGGGCATGCCGATGCTGGTAGTGGAGTGCTGGCCGAGTGGGAAACACCATTGTCGGCCTATGTAGCTTTACAACATATAAAGGCTGTTTTTAAGGCTGATTGTGTGATGCATAATGCCTTGCTTGAACGACCTATTAAACGCGTAGCCCTATGTGGTGGTTCGGGTAGTTTCTTATGTCAAGATGCAGTCGCAGCTGGTGCAGATCTCTTTCTGACAGGAGAAATGGGCTATCATGATTTTTTTGGTTGGGAAGGTCAGATACAGCTAGCTGTAATAGGTCATTACGAGAGCGAACAATATACACTCCATCTCTTAGAGCGTGTGTTGGCCAAAGCCTTACCACAACTGCGCATAAGGCACACGGCTGTTAATCGCCCAAACCCCGTGCACTACCTCTAACATGCAATAATACATATTTTATATAGACGACCCTACGATGAGTACGAAGAAAAAAGATGCTGTTACCGAGCTTTCGGTAGAACAGAAGCTAAACACGCTCTACGAGTTACAAACAACGTTGTCAAAGATTGATGAGTTTAAGGTACTTCGTGGTGAGTTGCCACTCGAAGTGCAAGACTTAGAAGATGAAATAGAGGGCATGAGCACGCGTGCTATGAAGGTACAAGAAGACCTCGCTCAGCTACAAAAAGACATTGCC
The DNA here is from genome assembly GCA_030528715.1 of Bacteroidales bacterium. GTDB lineage: Bacteria > Bacteroidota > Bacteroidia > Bacteroidales > Bacteroidaceae > Alloprevotella. The sequence continues at coordinate 7,209 of JAUMYJ010000016.1, forward strand.
AAAAAGCGTGAAGGCATTGCTACTGCCGAGGCCTCTATTGTTCGATATAAAGAGCAGCTCAATGATGTAAGCAATAATCGTGAGTTTGATATGTTGCAAAAAGAAATTGAGTATCAAGGGCTCGAAGTACAGCTGCTTAATAAGCGTATTGGCGAAGATGAGCGTCGTGTCGAAACACTCAAAGCCGACTCAGAACGCATTTCGTCGGTTTTGATGGAGCGCCGTGCCGACCTTGAAGTGAAGCGTACTGAGCTCGAAGAAATAGTTAGTGAGACGCAAGCTGAGGAAGAAATTCAGCGTGGTCGTGCCAAAGAACTCGAAATCGGTATTGAGCCACGTTTGCTTACTGCCTTTAAGCGCATTCGCAAAAACACGCGCAATGGTTTGGGTATTGTTCCCGTAGAGCGTGGTGCTTGTGGTGGCTGCTTCAATCGTATTCCACCTCAGCGTGCCTTAGACATTCGCATGCGCAAAAAAGTTATTGTGTGTGAATATTGTGGTCGTATTTTGGTAGACCCAGAGCTAGCAGGTATCGCTGTTCCCGAAGTAGAAGAAAAGCCCAAGCGCCGTACGCGTAAAAAAGAAGCCTAACACTAGTCTCTCTTGACTAGATGATGTGATGTATCTACCGCTCTATAATCCTATGGTTGTAGGGCGGTAGATTTTGTCGTTATTCTTTGGTTTAGACGAAATTAGTCTTTTTTGTAAAACGATGATATATGTTGGGGTATAGAGAAAGGCTAAGGAAAACTGACCTGAGATGCTTCTAGTGGTAGCATTGTCTTAGCTGGTCTTACCTCCGAGATGTTGTGCCATGACGTGGTACATGTGTTTCGAGGCTAGGCACGTATGTATCACGTCATGGCACAAATGTATCGTGACCTGCTACATTGTTTTATAAGGATAGAAGTGCAAAGATATCCCACGTTTGGGATAATATGCTCTTGAAGGGTTGTAGCGATATTTAATAACTTGGCCGTTAGCTAAAAAAATACTAACTTTGCATGGAAGCAAACAATACGACCTACCATGGATAATTTTATCGTTTCTGCCCGAAAGTATCGTCCCGACACGTTTGAGAGCGTGGTGGGGCAAAAGGCACTAACCGCAACACTGAAAAATGCGATAACGAGCGGTAGGCTAGGGCATGCGTATCTCTTTTGTGGGCCTCGTGGTGTGGGGAAAACCACTTGTGCGCGTATTTTTGCTAAAAGTATCAACTGCTTTTCACCTACACCCGAGGGCAACCCTTGTAATCAGTGTGAGAGTTGTTGCTCGTTTAACGAGCAGCGTAGCTATAATATTCATGAGCTAGACGCTGCGTCTAATAACTCGGTAGACGATATACGTGCTATCATTGACCAAGTGCGTATCCCACCACAAGTGGGTAATTATAAGGTATTTATCGTAGACGAGGTGCATATGCTCTCTACCGCAGCATTTAATGCGTTTTTGAAAACGCTTGAAGAGCCACCCGAGCACGTTGTCTTTATCCTAGCAACTACTGAGAAGCATAAGCTCCTTCCTACCATAATTAGCCGTTGTCAAATCTACGACTTTACACGCATAGAGCTGCGTGATATTGCCGAACACTTAGCTTATGTGGCGCGTGAAGAAGGTGTACTTGTAGAGGAAGAAGCCCTTCATGTTATCGCCCGAAAAGCCGACGGAGGTATGCGTGACGCCCTCTCGATGTTTGACCAAATGGTAAGTTTTACACAAGGTAACTTGACTTATCATAAAGTTATCGAGAACCTCAATATCTTAGATTACGATTATTACTTTCGTCTTACAGACTATTGTTTACAGCGTGATATCAATGCTGCGCTACTTCTCTTCAATGAGGTGCTCACTAAGGGTTTTGATGGTGCGCAATTTATCGGTGGCTTTGCTGCACATTTACGCGATGTGATGGTAAGCAAAGATGAGGCCACATGCGTGTTGCTAGAAGTGGCGGGTGACGTGCGTCTGCGCTATAAAGAACAAGCTAAGGCTTGCGATATACGCTGGCTTTTTCGTGCGCTCAAACGTTGCAATGATTGTGATATACATTATCGTGCGAGCCGTAATAAACGTTTGCTGGTAGAGTTGACACTCATTCAGGTAGTTCAGGCACTCGATGATGATGAGTCGGGGCGTAGCCCTAAGCAAATTACTCCCATCTTTTCGGCTACGTCTACTCCTGTGGTAGGTCAGTCTTCGCTTACTACTGCATCTCAACCACCGGTTGCATCGCTACATTCTGAGCCCATTACTCCTCAGCCTACTGTGGCCACGATGCCTCCCCCTCCTCCTCCTTCACCAGTAGTACATTCACAGCAGTCTACTACTCCTTCTCAGCGTGCTAAGGTACTGCCGAAGCTCAATATGGTGAGCATTCGTAAGCCCGCAGCATCATCTTCTGAGGGAGGAGCCTCTGTGGTAACAGCAGAGGCCTCCACAACAACGCCTGTGTATCAGCGTATTCAGCCATTTACGCAGCACTCGCTATTAGAGGCTTGGCTGCGCTTTGCCAATAGTTTGCCCATAGAGCAAATCGCTATGACACGGCGTATGAAACTATTTGAGCCTAAATTACTGGAAGATGGTATGACCTTTGAAGTGGTGTTAGAAAACGATATTGTGGCAGGCTATTTTGCTAAGTTGAAGTCTCAGATTGAACGCTATATTCATGAACAGCACGGCGATACCCAAGCGAAGATGCTGATCCGTGTAGCTGCTGCTGACGAGCGTGTACGTGCGTATAGTCCACGAGAGAAATTTATGCAACTGGTTGAGAAGCATGAAGTTGTAAAAATGATGGTGGAGCGTTTGCGACTTGAACCGACAGTGTAGCTTTTATGTGCTGGCGTAACGTTTTCTCCTCTACCCATGTAGCTTTATGATGCATGGGTAGAGGAGAAAACATTTTTATTTAATAAATACGGAGGTGATGGTTAATCTTTGCAATCGTGTTAGGGCGTTTCGAGATTTTTGTGTAACTTTGCATCGCTTTAATGCCTAAATGGCGTAAGCAGAGTGCTTGATAAACCTCTTCAAAACAAGAATACATGACAAAAACTAAACAAGTCAGTGTACCCTATATGGTGATGGGTGTGCTGTTTTGCGTTTGCCTAATTTTAGCAAACGTATTGGCTACTAAGCAGCTTGGGTTTGCCGACGTGTCGCTCTTTGGCCTCACCATACCGCTATCGTGGCTACAACTCACAGGCGGTGTTATTGTTTTTCCTCTTTCATACATTCTAAATGACTGCATAGCTGAGGTATGGGGCTATCGCCGTGCACGGCTAATTATTTGGCTTGCTTTTGCTACAAATGCTCTGTTCGTGCTCTTTGGTGCATTGGCCGATGCTTTACCTGCTGCTCCTTATTGGCACAATGATGCAGGGTTTCATCAGATTTTTGGGCTAGCCCCACGCATCGCTTTTGCTTCTTTTCTGTCGTTTTTGGTGGGCTCATTTCTTAACGCTTATGTAATGAGTAAGATGAAAGTAGCTGATGGCGGCAAGCGTTTTGCTTGGCGTGCTGTGGCCTCAACCCTGGTGGGAGAAACCGCAGATTCGCTCATTTTCTTTCCCTTAGCGCTAGGTGGCATTGTGCCGTGGGAGTTTATGCCAGCGATGATACTCTCACAGTTACTTGTTAAGGTAGGGTATGAAATCGTGGTATTACCTATTACGACACGTGTCGTAGCGTTGGTAAAGCGTATTGATAATGCTGACGTGTATGACAACGATGTGGCATACAACGTCTTTCGTGTAGCCGATATGTAATTTCAAGACCTTATGAATGTACTTCAAAAGGAATGTGCCCTCGTTGTATTTAGTGGTGGGCAAGACTCTACTACTTGTCTTTATTGGGCACTTCGCACGTTTGAGAGCGTACGAGCATTGTGCTTTACCTATGGGCAAACGCATGTGGCCGAAGTAGATGTAGCACGTACATTAGCTCAGCAAGCTGGTGTACCTCTCAAAGTGATGGACGTGTCGTTTATCAGTACATTGTCACGTAATGCCTTAGTAGATAGCAGTATCGTTATGGATGAGCAGCAACCCGTAGATGGCTTGCCAAATACTTTTGTACCAGGACGCAACCTTTTTTTTATGACCATTGCTGCTGTGTATGCACGTGAGTTGGGCATTCGGCATCTTGTAACGGGCGTAAGTCAAACCGATTATAGTGGCTACCCAGATTGTCGTGACAATTTTATCAAGTCGCTCAATGTGACGCTTAATATGGCTATGGAGGCAGACTTTGTCTTACACACACCACTGATGTGGCGCGATAAAGCTGCTGTTTGGGCATTGGCAGATGAGTTGGGAGTGCTTGAATTAGTCCGCACTCAAACGCTGACGTGTTATCATGGTATTGTAGGTGATGGTTGTGGGCATTGCCCTGCTTGCCACCTACGCAGTGAAGGCTTAGCAACGTATTTACAACACAAACAAAACTTACTATGACAAGAGAGACCGAAGGCTTACAACACCTTGGAAGCCACACAACGTATCGTGATGACTATGCACCCGAAGTGCTCGAAGCATTTGAAAATAAGCACCCCGATAACGATTATTGGGTAAAATTCGTTTGTCCAGAGTTTACTAGCCTATGCCCCATTACAGGTCAACCCGATTTTGCTGAAATCATTATTAGCTACATACCCGATGTACGTATGGTGGAAAGTAAGGCCTTAAAGCTCTATTTGTTTAGCTTTCGTAATCATGGCGATTTTCATGAAGATTGTGTGAACATTATCATGAAAGACCTCATTAAGCTTATGGATCCACGCTATATAGAGGTAACAGGTATTTTCACGCCTCGTGGAGGTATTAGCATCCACCCGTATGCTAATTATGGACGTCCAGGCACTAAGTTTGAGGCTTTGGCTGCTCAGCGTTTAGCGCAGCATCAGTAAAAAACTATGAGTTCGTGAGTAGCTCCGCTTAATACACTGGTATGCATTCAGTATATTGGGCGGAGTGAAGTATTGATCAATACATACACATAGACTAAGTCTGTAAAAAAATAGCTATCTTTGCGGTAAATTCGAATGTATATGAGTGCCTCAGAAACAAAGATAACTAAAATTAAGCGTCTATGGGTGTGGTGCCGTAAAAACCCAAAGGATTCACTGCTCATAGGATGTGCTACGATAGTCATATTTTATGCGAGTTTTTTAGGCGATAATTCTTTGCTGAGAAATCTTCATAATCGCCTTATGATACATGAATTGCAAAGCGAAATAGCTATTTACAATGAGCGTAAGCGGCATGATGAGCAACGCCTTAATGAGCTCGACAGTACAGCGACAGCTATCTATCAATTTGCACGTGAACGCTATTATATGAAGTCAGCTTCCGAAGATGTCTATATCTTTGCCGAGGCAGATAGTCTAAAAAAACATTTAGAGGAGTAATCGAATGAATGGTGATGTAACTCATGTGAATGAGCAATGGCGTGTACTAACATCATGGCAATTAGCTCTATATAGATTTGGTGGTGTAATGATGCTCGTAGGTGCTTTTGCTTATGCCGTCAATGCTTTGCGTACTTGGTCTTGGCTGCTTTATGGCATAGGTGTTTTAGCTTATACGAGTATGCAGATTTATGCTAATTATAGGGGAAATAATTTGATTGTAAGGCGTTTACGTCGTCAGCAGGTTTTAAGTTGTGCCTTATTAGTTTTTTCGGCATTGGCTTTGGTCGCATCACATTTTGAGTTGTGGTTTTTGCGCTTTGGCAATACTTGGTTACTATTGCTTATTATAGCAACAGTGTTTCAAGTGTATACAGCCTTTCGTATTCCTATGGCTATGAAGTGAAAGAAAATACTGGTATATTAAATGTTTGGCTCAATGGATCATTATCCATTGAGCCAAACATTTAATGCATAGTGTTAGCAACACTTTATCCTTTTAGCTCATTGAGGTCAATGCCATAGGCAGATAATAAAGGGAAGCCTAAGTTTACTACTTCGTCTGTTAATGAGAATGGCATTGCTGCGTGGTGGTATTGGTTTGTTAGATTGAGGCGTTTAAGAGCGTCGCGCAGCGGGGTTGCCCATTCAGATGTACTTACTATGATGATGTCGTCGTAGCATTTGCGTTCGGCTACTAATTCTGCCATTGCCTCCATGGCAACTTGTGGGTTCATATCCAAAGGCTGTGGAAATAGATAGAAGCTAAACTCTCCAGCATGGCCATTGAAGGCTTGACCCTCATAGGTGGCAAAGTCGGCAGGCTTAAAGGCTGTCCAGCTTTTTTCAGCTTCGGGATACATGATAAATACATCAGTAGGGCGAAGCTGTTTGCTTTCGTCACCATATAAGGCAAGGCCTTTGATATCTTCAAGTAAGATAGGTAGGTCGGCAATGGGTAAGTCACGGCCTACCTTAGGAGCTATAAAAGCCTTAAAGCCACAAGCCTCACGATCTGTGTAGGCTGTGTCTAGGATGATGAGACTTCGGAGGTCAAGAGTAGAGGGCATGTGATTTTTTACTTAAAGTAGTGATTAGCCGTAGGCGTAAGTGTACCTTTGAGCCATTGTGCATCAATGATAAGTATAGGTGCTTCGGTGGTAGTAGGTGTAATCTCGTTTGCCGTATATATAGCATAGAGACTGCCTTCTACAATAATAGGTGTAGCTAATGGTAAGGGGAGTGTACTGGGTTTGAGAGTGCTATTATTGAGCAGTGGCAAAAGGTTTTTCCAATCGGAGGTGTGGAAGTGACGTTGTAAACCATTGGCAATAGCTATCACAAACTTACGTTTCTGTTTGGGCAGATAGAGGTTCTCCCATAGAAGTGGTTTACCGGTAGCTTTGTTTATAGTAATGTAGTGCTGTTTTTCTTGTCCTCCTCCTTGTGGTGTATAGTGTAGTATGTTGAGGCGATAGGTCGTAATATAGCTGTTCTCAAAGAGGCGTTCGAGAGTAAGGTCAAGGCTGTGGCGTGGGGTCTTGTTAGTAATCGTCATTGCAGCCAAACGTTCAGCTTCGGCTTTGCGCTCTTTACGGCTCTTACGCTTTTTTTTCTTGCTGGTAATGGTGTTGGTTACTGGTGTTGGTTGCTGTGGAGTAGCATCAAGTGCAAAGCGTTCTAGCTGTGCGTTGGCATGTTGTGGTTCGTTGGCAAGGTGTGCGTAGTGAGTCTTATACCATTCGCGTATGGCATGATAGGTGGGGCAAGCATCGCAGGCTGGCAGCTGTAATGCAATGTCTAGCTCAAAGGCTTCGCCTTTTGGTAGCATCCACGTTGTGTCGGTGTGATATTCTGTCGTGGCGTATATGGGCAAAGCCGTAGGCAGGGTGGTAATAGAGGTCGTCTTGTTTCTGGGGGAGCGCTTGCGTTTTTGTGCTTGTGCTGTGTTAGGAGCAAAGCCCGTTAGTAATACCCCCAATACCAGCGCTATTGTTAAATGCTTCATTGGTAAGTCTGTTTAGTATGTATTAGTCCTCTTTATGGTCTAGTATTTGTTCAGCATGGACTTTGACTTTGATTTGTTTGGGTGTAATGATGCGCGCTACTCGTCCAGCTTCGTCAATAATAAAGGTGGTGCGAAAAGTGCCCATGTACTTACGGCCATAGTTACTTTTCTCTCCCCAAACGCCAAATGCCTCTACTAGGCGATGGTCTGTATCGGCAATGAGAGGGAAAGGCAAGGCGTGTTTGGCAATAAACTTTTGATGCGAGGCCATGCTATCAACACTCACACCTACCACGGCATAGCCTGCCGCCTGTAGCGCAGTGTAGTGGTCACGTAGGTCACAGGCTTGATTGGTACAGCCCGGCGTGCTGTCTTTGGGGTAAAAGTAGAGTGCGAGTTTCTGCCCCAAAAAGTCTGCTCTTGTCAATATCTTACCATCTTGGTCCATGCCAAGTATTTCGGGAATAAGGTCACCTATATTCATAAAAGTATGTGTTATTGGTCAATATAAGACTGCATTCGTGCATTGATACGATGCCCAGCAATTGGCACCACATGTGTTAAGCGATTGAGTTGTGTAAGTTCATCGGGTGTAAGCTTGATGGTAAGAGCCTCAATGTTCTCGTGCAAGCGGTGTAGCTTTGTAGTGCCAGGAATAGGTAAGATATTACTACCTTGTGCCAAGCACCAGGCAAGTGCTATCTGTGCTGGTGTTGTGCCTTTCTGTATTGCAATAGTTTTGATATATTCTACTACTGCCATGTTTTGCGCAATATTGTCGGCCGAGAAACGCGGGTTGTGGTTGCGGCTATCGTTAGGGGTAAATTGTGTGCTACTATCTATTGTGCCGGTTAAGAAACCACGCCCTAATGGGCTATAAGCAACGAGCGCAATGTTTAGCTCGCTGAGCGTAGGTAGCACCTTTTGCTCAGCCTCACGCCACCATAGCGAAAACTCGCTTTGTACAGCAGATACGGGTGTTATGGTATGTGCACGTCGTATCGTAGCCTCACTAGCCTCCGAAAGACCAAAAGCACGCACCTTGCCTTCGCGGATAAGGTCACCCACAGTCTCTGCTACTACTTCGATGGGTGTGCTAGGGTCTACCCGATGCTGATAGAGCAGGTCAATATAGTCTGTACGTAGACGCTGCAATGACGCGTCTACCATGCGACGAATGTTGGTAGGGCTGCTATCTAGGCCTTCTTTGACATTGGCATTCTTGAAGCCAAACTTGGTGGCTAAGACAACGCGGTCACGGCGATCGTGAAAGGCACTGCCCAGTAGTTGCTCGTTGGTATATGGGCCATATACTTCGGCAGTGTCAAAGAAAGTTATACCACAATCTAGCGCTTCATGTAAAAGCCGTACACCATCAGTCTCGTTCATAGGTGTGCCATAGGCAAAGCTTAGACCCATACAGCCGAGGCCAAGAGCAGAAACTTCGAGCGCACCTAAGGAGCGCATGGGGAGGATATGGTTTGTCATTGTTGAAAGTCGTGTGAAATGTTGAAATGGGGGCGTAATAGTGCTAACGAAATAATTATAAGCGCATACTCCTCTATAAAAGTCTACTGCAAATATACAGACAATTATCCGAAAAGTCACATGTTATTGTAGCAAAAACAGGTCAAGCACATGGGTAAGTAATGTAAATGTAAAACATTTTGCCCCCTCCCGCTTAATCACTTCGGCAAAGTAGTTCGGTTGGGTAGATAGCTGGGGATACCATCAATAGCGTATAGTGGTGTGTACAGTGAGTACGTAAAGCTAGGCTCTAGCATTGTGTTATTTTGACTTGGGCTTGTTTTAGAGCTAACGTGTTCGTCTTTATTCGTGGCTATTTCATGCTTGGCTGTCTATCGCGTGTCTAAGTTTCAGTTGTTAGTGTGTTTTCTGTATCTCATTTGTTTGCATACTTGCTACTATTTCATAGCTTCTTATGTTATTTGTTATGTACTAAGTTTTTAATAGGGGGCTATTCGTTGTATAGCGTACGTTGTACAGCTGTATACTGGTTGCTACATAGTTGTATAGCGACCGATACGCAGCTGTATAATGCGCATTATATAGCATGTTGTTGTATCGTATGCCGAAAGCAGCTCTCAATAAATTGCTTAGTAAGCATCAATATATTTTCCTTTTAAAAAAGAAGTCATTCACTCCTTATCAAAAGAGGCAGCCAAATAGATCGGTAGTAACAAAGTATCATAGTGTAGGCTCTTGTAGCGTCAATGATATGTGTTTGAGTCTTTATTGTGAGAAATGCGTATTTTACCCCAAATCTTGAAGCAAAAATAATACACTAAAATAAGAGCAATTTTTGAGCGCAATTTGGGTGAGTGAAAAAGTAGAATTGATTTGACTGGGTGGGGACGAGTGGGGGAAGGGGAATCGCTTGTTAGGGGAATGGGTGTGTATTAAGGGAGGTGCTTTTTCTAAAAAAGTCATTTGAGTTTTGGTCGCTATTGAGCAAAAGAGAGAAGAAAAACACATCATTTGCCCTCTCAATAAACAGCCATAGTAATGCAGAAAATTAAATAGTGAAATAACCCTTGTTTTTTTGTGCGAGATTATTGCTTTTGACCCTGTAATGTATTATTAGAGGGCTTAAAGTGTAGCTCAAAATGCCTTAATTCTAGGTCTCATTTTTCTAATCTAGCTTTTAGTTGAGTGGGGTGAAAAGAGAGTCAAAGTAAATAAAATCAAGGAGTTTACCGCTTTTTGGGTCGCTGAGAATTGCGTGGTTTTTAATGGCATGACCTATGAGAGCGTAGGCTGTAAATTTACTCATAGTAAAAGTAAAATAGCCTCGAAAATTCGGATTAACTCAATTTTAAGAATTGTAAACTCCCTGTATTTTGTTGTCTTGATTTTGATTTTGAAAAATGAAATGTGAAATAGCACATCTTATGGAGGGTGATATTCTGATTTTAAAAACGCTTTGCTTTCGTGTGGAGTTCTAAATTTAAGATGCGGTTTCTAGAATGGATATTTATTCCCGTGGGGGTGTTGTTGTTAATTTGCTGATTATTATGTATTTGTATCTCTTTTGTTAGGTCTCCTGGAAAATGTTTAGCTTATAAATGTCCAACTATGGTTTTTTTATTTGCTATAAGTCTATACTTTGGTTTTCTATATGTCGTGTTTTTGATTTATAATGAGATTGTTATGGTTGTTTGGTGTGGTTTTTGTTTTTGTGATTAAGAAAATGGGATACTATCATTTGACTTTTTCAAATTCTAAATATAGAAGTGAGGTCTCGTTTTTTAGAAGTGCATCTTTTGAAATCTTGATTTTTGAATTTAAATCAAATTTAAAAACTTGCATATGTCAGAATTTCGATTTATCTTTGCATATCAAATGATTTTCCTCCTATTTATCCTCTAATTTAAGTCATGGATATAAATACCCTTGATAGAATAAAGCAGATTATCGAAGAGAGTAGTTTCAATCAAAAGGAATTTTGTGAGCATTGTCATATAAGTCCGTCTACGTTATCAAGTGTGCTTAAAGGCAAAGGTGGTGTGACGCTTCCCCTACTCATAAGTATCAATAAGGCTTTTCCGCAATATAGTTTAGATTGGCTAGTGAAAGGAGAGGGAGGGCTTGTTAGTTTCTCTCCTGTGGAGTCTATTGATGAGCCTATTTCTCGCTCTGATATGCCCACCCAGCCCCCTCGTGTTGCTCCTCTCGATTTGAAGCCACAATCACCTCAAATGGCACTTCCTTTTTCTGAGTCGGTCGAGGCAACATCTTCTCACTCATCGCTCTTGAATTCTGTTGAGCTACCCCTACAAATGACTTCTGACAGGTCTGAACTAGTAAAAAATAAAGAATTACCTCCACGGCAAGTGGTGGAAATTCGTGTCTTTTTTGATGATGGTACTTATCAAGTTCTTGCACCAAAAGCCTAAAACAAAGCGATACTTCGTGCTTGTTTGTATCTGAGATTGTACTTTTATCATATCTTTCTTATGTAATTACTTGCGCGTGGAGTATCTGATGAAGCGAGCGATACCTTATGTATATATATGTATATATTGGTATCGCTCGCTTCATGTTTTCTTTGTATCTTTGCCGTGCTAGTTAGCTACTTATACGTATATTACTTCTTATTTCTGTTCTATGGCTTTTTTATTGCCTTCGTCAACACAATTGGCTCGTTATTCTCAATATGCGTCTGTGTATGGGAAACTTCTACTGCTATTATGCCTTGTAGGAGTTGCTTTTGTGGCTTGTATGTTATGGGGGAGCATAGCTATTTCATTAGAGCAAGTGTTTGGCGCTCTACTAGGTGATACACATGTGTCTAAGGGAGTGCGTATGGTTGTTGTAGAGCTTCGTCTTGTGTCGGCAGTTGTAGCTATGTTTTCGGGTATGGCTTTGGGAGTATGTGGCTTGGTGATGCAGACAATCTTTGGAAATCCATTGGCCGACCCCTCTTTATTAGGCGTTAATACGGGGGCTAGTATAGGTGTAGCTATCGCAATAGTGATACTTGGAGGGAGTTTCGCAGTTGGTACCATGCCCCTCTTAGGGCAGGTGTTATTAGTTGTATTAGCTATAATAGGCTCGTTGGCTGTTTTAAGCCTCATCTTGCTTTTGTCGCGTTGGTTGCGCGATAGTAGTCGTGTACTTATTGTAGGGCTTATGGTGGGCTTCGGAGGGGCTTCTGTCGTTGGTATGCTACAATATCTTAGTAGTAGTGATGGCTTGCAGCGTTTTTATGTGTGGGGAATGGGGCAATTTGATAGCGTGGGTTATGCTAATTTGCCTTTTTATCTATTAAGTCTTGGGGTTGGTATTCTCGCTTTACTTACGCAAGTGAAATGGCTCAATGCGTTACTTATGGGAGAGGCTTATGCGGAAAATCTTGGCCTACGTGTTCGGCGTACGCGTACCTTTCTGTTGGCGTTTGTGGGTTCGCTTACGGCTATCATTACGGCTTATTGTGGGCCTGTGGCTTTCTTGGGGCTCGCGGCTCCTCATTTAGCGCGCCTATTGCTTCGTACGGCCAATCATCATTTTCTTTTGCCAGGAGCTATGCTTGTAGGGTCTGCCTTGGCCTTAATCTGTCATGCGCTATCACATCTTCCTATCTACGGCCAGCTTCTTCCGATTAATGTCTTGACACCTCTTGTTGGTGTACCTATTGTGCTATATTTGGTATTGAAGGCGTAGATGGTGTTTTGTAGGACTGGTTTATGTCCTTGCTTATATATATGTATCAACTTTATGCATCTAGTATGAGCATGACGATAGTTTCGGATGTAGCAATAAAAAAGCGTTTCTTCAATATTGAAGAAACGCTTTGGGTGACCAATGGGACTCGAACCCACGACATTCAGAACCACAATCTGACGCTCTAACCAACTGAACTATGGTCACCATCATTAGCTTTATCTCTCAAAAGCAATGCAAAATTACGAAGTTTTTTTCAAACAGCCAAATTATTTTGCCGAAAAATGTATGTTTAGGAGAGGAAATTGCCATTTGGTAGGCTCATATAGTGTCTCTAATGTGTGCTTCAAGGTTATAAACTTTTTGATTTTAGCCCAGTAACTTTTCAAAGCTATCTGTTTTAAAGCCAAAGGCTACTCCTTTGGCTGTCACTAGTATAGGGCGTTTGATTAGCATGCTGTCTGAGGCTAGTAGGTCAAGGAGCTCGTCGGCTGTAGCTGTGGAGATGAGTGCTTTTACATTGAGTGCACGATATTGCTGACCACTCGTGTTGAATAGCTTATTAATAGGTAGCCCTGAGCGGTGGAACCATTCGGTTAGCTCTTGGCGTGTTGGAGCTTGTATGGTAAGGTCTTGCTGCGTATAGGCTACGCCTTGGGCTTGTAGCCATTGCAAGGCTTTTTTGCAGGTGCCACAGCGTGGGTGATAAATGATGTGAGGTGTGTGCATGTGTTTTGTTTACGTAAAAGCATGGCAATCATAGCCTAATAGCTGTGCTTGCCATGCTGCTATGAGACGAGTGTTAATCTTGATAGTAAGCTTTTTTACCAGCGGCTAAGGTATTTAGCATTAGCATGCAGATGGTCATTGGGCCTACACCGCCTGGTACAGGCGTGATGTAGCTGCACTTAGGAGCTACATCATCGAACTTTACATCGCCCGTTAAGCGGAAGCCGCTGGCACGTGTGTTATCTGGTACGCGTGTTGTACCTACATCGATTACCACAGCACCTTCTTTTACCATCTCTGCTGTTACGAATTCTGGCTGCCCGATGGCAGCGATAATGATGTCAGCAGCACGGCATTCTTCTTTTAGCGTTTGGCTACGGCTGTGGCATACGGTTACAGTGGCATCGCCATATTCCTTTTGTGTCATAAGGGCTGCCATGGGTTTTCCTACGATGTTACTTCGCCCCAAAACTACACACTTTTTGCCAGAGGTAGTGATATTATAGCGGCGCAATAGCTCTATAATTCCCTTAGGAGTAGCCGAAATATAGCAAGGTAGGCCTATTGCCATACGTCCTACGTTTATGGGGTGAAAACCATCTACATCTTTCCGGTAGTCAATAGCTTCGATTACTTTTTGTTCCGAGATATGCTTAGGTAGAGGGAGCTGTACGATAAAGCCGTCTATCTCAGGATCTTCGTTCAGTTGCTGTACGAGGCCTAGTAGCTCCTTTTCGGTGATGTCGTCCTCTTTGTGTATGAGTGTTGAGTCAAAACCGCAGGCTTCACAAGCAAGTACTTTGTTTTTTACGTAGGTTTCACTCCCGCCATCGTGGCCTATAAGTATGGCTGCTAGATGTGGGCGTTTGCCGCCAGCTGCAACGATGGCTGCTACTTCGGCCGCTATCTCGGCCTTGATGGTGGCCGCTGTGGCCTTTCCGTCGATGAGTTGCATAAGGTATGTTGTGTTTTAATGGGGTATGCATATCGCCACGCTACCATGCCGAAAAGCAAGGAGCGTGGCGATTATTTAGAATTTAGGCATGCCAGGCAAACCACCAGGCATCTTGCTAGCCATAGCTGCCATGGCACTCGCCATTTTATTGTCGGTTAGCATTCGCATCATCTTTGAGGTTTGCTCAAATTGCTTAATGAGGCGGTTAACCTCCTGAATGGAGGTGCCTGAACCCTTGGCAATGCGCTGACGGCGGCTTGTATTCAAAATGCCTGGATTGCTACGCTCTTGTGGTGTCATAGAGTAAATGATGGCCTCAATGCTCTTAAACGCGTCGTCGTTGATGTCTACATCTTTTAAAGCTTTACCTACACCAGGTATCATGGCCGCCAAATCTTTTAGGTTGCCCATTTTCTTAATTTGGTGTATTTGCTTTAAGAAGTCGTTGAAGTCAAACTGATTTTTTTGTAGCCTACGTTGTAGACGCTTAGCTTCTTCTTCATCAAATTGCTCTTGCGCACGCTCTACGAGCGACACAATGTCACCCATACCGAGGATGCGGTCGGCCATACGTTCTGGGTGGAATTGATCTAGTGCCTCCATCTTTTCGCCCGTACCTACGTACTTGATGGGCTTTGTTACTACTGTACGGATAGAGAGGGCAGCACCACCGCGTGTGTCACCATCAAGTTTAGTGAGTACTACACCGTCAAAGTCTAACCGCTCGTTAAACTCCTTCGCTGTGTTTACGGCGTCTTGTCCCGTCATGGCATCTACCACGAAGAGTGTTTCGTCTGGCTTAACAGCGGCTTTTATGGCAGCTATCTCGGTCATCATCTGCTCGTCAATAGCTAGGCGACCAGCCGTGTCAATAATCACGAGGTCGTAGCCACGCCCTTTGGCTTCGATGATGGCATTTTGGGCAATTTGTACAGGGTCAGTATTGTTTGGCTCGGTATAAACGTTTACACCAATCTGCTCGCCCAATACACGTAGCTGTTCAATGGCAGCGGGACGATAGACATCGCAGGCTACGAGCAGAGGGTTACGTTGCTTTTTGGTTTTTAGCAAATTGGCTAGTTTGCCCGAGAAAGTTGTCTTACCCGAGCCTTGCAGGCCCGACATCAAGATGACGGCAGGGTGCGCCTTGATGTTTAGCTCTACGGCCTCGCCTCCCATCAGCGTAGCTAGCTCATCGTGCACGATTTTCACGAGCAGCTGCCCAGGCTTCACGGCTGTTAGCACGTTTTGCCCGAGTGCTTTAGCCTTTACGGTGTCTGTAAAGGTCTTGGCTACTTTGTAGTTTACGTCGGCATCAAGTAGGGCGCGGCGCACTTCTTTGAGCGTCTCGGCAATATTGATTTCCGTTATCTTGCCCTCGCCTTTGAGTATCTTAAACGAGCGTTCTAACTTATCACTTAAATTCTCAAACATGGTTGTGTCTGTGGTCTTTGTATTCGTAGGTGCAAAGGTAATGATTTTTTTTGAGAGTAGGGGCTGCGGGGGTGGTTTTGTATGGGCGATGAGCTGCGAGGAAGTGTCGCAAGTAATGGCAAGCGCGTGTAGGAGAGCTATGGGAAAGTGTCTTGCCAAGCCCAACGTACCCCTACACAAAACATACAAACTGATGTCACCTAGCAGCAGGGCTTGTGGCATCAGTTTGTAGTTTGTACTTACCTGTGGTGTAAGGTCTAGGCATGCTCCCTCATAGTCGTTTTTACTTTACACCTTGCCTGTGTGAGTTCTCGAAAATCTGTTGCCACAGATTTCTGCCATTAGCTTTCAGCAGCAGTAGCAGCGCGCCATTGCACGCTAGTATAAGCATGCTCACGAAGTTGGTCCAAAAACTTTGCTGCTCATAGGGCAAGCTCGACACTGGGTTGACAAACAGTCCAATGACGACTAGCGCGCCGTACCCCCATACACCGACTTTTTCGCGCAGCCATATATATGTAAGTGCTACGATGAAGCCTACGGCTACAATGCGCTGTGGCAACGCGGTCTCGGTAATGGCGATTTTGAGCATAAGTAGCGCAAGAAGAATGTTACCAAGGACTGAGGCGAGGTTAATCCTTAAAGATTTTATATTAGAGATAGAAGTAAGCATGTCGGTAAATTATAAAGTGGTAATTTTAATATTAACTGATTGACGGAACAAAAATACAATCATTTGGGGGATAATGAAAAGTTTTTGCTCTAAAATCTTTCAAAAACTTGACAAACGCCCCAATTTACTATATGAACGCTCATTTTTAAGGTGAAAGGGAGATTTGTTTGGCCCTTTGCCCATGAGGAGGTAATGTCGCAAAACATTCGAGCTGCATCGCCTTTGCGACACAGCTCGAATGTTTTGTACTCAATCAAGAATTCTTGCCTTAGTTCAGCCCAAGTTCAGCCACAATTATAAAAAAAAATGCGGTTTGTTTTGCCGAAACAAAAAAAAACATATATTTGCATTTTGGTAAGAGGCGAGTGCCTATGTGTTTAATTTTAATCCGTTGTTATGATGCAGAAAATGTTATTTCTTTTTGCTTTGCTGCTAGCAATAAGTTCAGCAAGGGCGAATGACTATCTGAGCAAATCGTATCAGATAGTCAGTGAACGTTACGGGTCGGAAAGCCCTGTAACGACTACTAAGGAGACGAGCGGCTTAGAAGTCAGAAACTCTGAGCGCGTAGAAGGGCGTGTAGGCGGTCCTAGCGTAACTCGCGAGAAGATTCTAGCGAACGATGTCGATGTTTACAGAATCCGCTTTTATGGCGGTAGTAAAGCACGTGTGACTGTCAGTGGTGATGGAGACACGGATCTAGACCTCTATGTGTATGATTCTAGTGACAAATTAGTCGCGAAGGATGACGATAGTACCGATTATTGTATCGTCTCTTGGACACCATCATATACGTCAACGTATAAGATTAGAATCGTTAATCGTGGTTCGATCTACAATAACTATACGATGAGAACGAATTAATTTGATACTTTGCTACACTACGATTAGTGTGATGTACTATCGGCACATCGTCTATTCCACCTCTACAAAGTCACACTACAAGTAGCTTCGTTGATAAAATCGTTTTTCCGTAGTTGATTATATACCTTTACAACCGACCTGCACGAGAATTTGTTTTCGCGCAGGTCGGTTGTAAAGAAATATAGCTAATTTGAGGTCGCGTTTTGCCTTAGTTCAGCCCAAGTTCAGCCACAATTGTGTCTACCTTTGCTTCTGCTCTTGCGTGAGCGGCAGGGTGGTCGGCTGCTGTGGCCATTTCGCCAAAGACTTCGATGTAGAATTTGATTTTAGGCTCTGTACCCGATGGGCGCACACTTACCTTAGAACCATCGCTTAGGAACCATTGCAGCACGTTGCTCTTAGCTGGCATGTCGAGCGCAGTCTTGTTGCCTGCGGCATCGGTAGCTTCGAGTAGTTGGAAGTCTTTGGTGTTTACCACGTCAAGACCAGCCAACTGGCGCGGTGGGTTTGCGCGGAAATTGTCCATCATAGCTTTGATTTCGTCAGCGCCACTCTTACCAGGTTTTACGACGTTGATAGTGCGGTTGAGCGAGAACCCTAGCTCTACATAGATGTCTAGCAAGAGGTCGTAGAGGGTCATGCCTTGGTCTTTAGCCCAAGCCGCTATTTCGGCTAGGAGTGAGCAGGCCGAAACCGAGTCTTTGTCGCGTGCAAACGACTCAGCCAAGAAGCCAAAGCTCTCTTCGCCACCACCGATGTAGTTGAGTTGGCCTTCGGTCTCGCGGATTACCTTAGCAATCCACTTAAAGCCCGTGTACACGTCAAACATCTTCACGCCATACTTCTTGGCGATGGCTGTGATGAGCTCAGTCGTTACGATAGTTTTTACGATATAGTCGTTGGGTTGCAAGAGACCTTGGGCTATACGGTTGCGTATGATGTAGTAGAGGAAGATCATACACGTTTGGTTGCCGTCTACAATCTCCCAATTGCCCTCACTATTGCGGCAGGCCACAGCAATACGATCAGCATCAGGGTCGCAGGCCAACACTATCTCTGCGTTAATCTTTTTTGCCAAATTTACAGCCATGGTAAGTGCTTCGGCATTCTCGGGGTTGGGACTAACAACGGTCGGGAAGTTGCCGTCTTTCACCATCTGCTCAGGTACGGTAGTTACGTTTTCAAAGCCCCAATATTTAAGTGATGCAGGTATGAGCTTGCGACCAGCACCATGGAGTGGCGTAAACACGATGCCGAGGTCCTTTTGACGCTTGATGACTTCGGGGTCAATAGAAAGTGTTTTTACTTGTTCGAGGAAAAGAGCATCTACTTCTTCGCCAATCATGTGTATCAACGCATCGTTGCCTGCAAACTTTACATCGGCCAATTGCACAGCATTTACTTCGTCAATGATGCCTTGATCGTGTGGTGAGAGTACCTGTGCACCATCATCCCAATAGGCCTTGTAGCCGTTGTATTCCTTAGGGTTGTGCGAGGCTGTGAGCATCACACCGCTTTGACAGCCAAAGTGACGGATAGCAAATGAAATTTCGGGTGTAGGGCGCAGCTCGTCAAAGAGATACACCTTGATACCATTCGCCGTGAAAATGTTGGCCGTGGTACGTGCAAAGAGGTCGCTGTTATTGCGACAGTCGTAGCCGATAACGACCGATATCTGCTCTAAGTGGGCAAAGTTCTTTTTCAAGTAGTTGGCTAGTCCTTGTGTAGCCATGCCTACGGTGTAGATGTTCATGCGGTTGCAGCCCGTACCCATGATACCACGCAGCCCGCCTGTGCCAAATTCGAGCGTGCGGTAGAATGAATCGATCAGCTCGGTGCGATCGGTAGCTTCGAGCATGGCTTTGGCCTCTTGTTGTGTCGTAGCGTCGTAGAGTGATGAGGTAGCCCATTCTTGAGCACGCTCTTCACACAGTTTAATCAATGCTTCGTTAGTCATGTCTTGATGTAATTTATATTGTTGGTTGCAAAGTTATAAATATATGAGGACATAGCCGTTTATTGTGAGGAATAAATTTGTACCTATTGGCACAAATCGTTTGTGATGTGTACCAAGGTGTTGTGTCCTGTCGTGGTACACTTGTGCCGCGTCGTGGTACACTTGTTTTGTGCCGTGACACAAGTGTATCTACACTTGGTACAACCCCTTGTGTGTAGTGTTGGCTAGGTCTCCATTAGCTGTTAATCGTGTCGGTGGATAACTACGTGGCTTTGTGGTGCTTGTGCTTCACTGATGCTAGCCTGTTGTTCGAGGAGTCGGAAGAAAGCCTCGCTCGTGACAGGTGTGTCGGTATTAACACGATAAGGGGTGAAATACTCAGTGGGGTAGCTGTCTCCCCCGAGGGTCATGAAATTGTCGGCCGCCACATAGTAATAGTGCTCGTCTTGAATGGTGTGTGGCTGCTGGCCGTTGGTGTAGATCACCTTGTCGATGGTGTAGTGTGGCCAGCTGTCGTCTTCGTGATCCTCGTCTGTACTATGTGCATTAGCAGTGATACTGAGGTCACAGCTTTGTAGCCAGCCATAGCTGCGGTTGTTTAGTCCATAGGCTAGGAGTGCTTTGAGCACGTAGCCTGGCATGTAAAATACGCCTACTTTGTTTTCAAAAGGTAATACTTGTCCAGCATCGATGGTGCGTACGATACCTTTTTGCAAATGTGTACGAATACCTGCTGTGTGGCTTAATCCTATGACTACTTCTTGTGGTGGCAGCTGTAATGCGGCACGCGCTGCGTTAGCATAGCTGCGGCAAATGTAGCCAGCGAGTGGGCTGATGACACGCTTGTTTTTGCGGTCGTGTGTAAGTAGGTCGGCCGATTGTGTTAGGCGTTGTCCGAGCGAGCGGCCTTGGTCATTGATAGTGGCATGGAGCACGCTGTCCATTTTGGCATCCATAGCATCGCGTTCGGCCGCAGCCCAATCGCCTGAGCCCACTAGTACGGCACGGGCTGGTAGGGCACGTACATGGCCGGTGGTACGATTGTAAACAAACGTGAGTAGCCCCACGTGCTTGCCATAGCACTCAGCTTGCACCACCGGGAGAGCGTGTATCGTACCTTCTACAACGAAGTGCGAATGGCCAGTGATAATGGCATGATAGCCTAGACGGCTAATGCCTTCAAAGGCCTCGTCATCGTTGTCTTCAGTCCACTCAGCTTCGCCCTCGTCCATCTCGGTAGCGACATGTGTATTGAGTATATGTAGTGGTGCACGGGCAAATGCAGCACGTACTTTGGGCTCTTGGTGTAGCTCTCGTAGCACTTGTGCATAGTCTCCGCGAAAGGTTAGGCCTTGGATGTGCTTTTTGCTCGTTTGATAGGGAGTAGTGGCTGTTACAAGGCCTGTAAAAGCGATTTCTAGGCTATCTCCTCCCGTGAGTGGTACGCGGCGTGTCACTACTCCCTGCATGTAGTGTGGGCGTTGTCCTGTGCTGTCAGTCACGTTGGCGCAAACATAGTCTAGGTGCCAATCCTTAGGGCGTAGAGGCTCGCTTTGCCAGCGGTCGGCTAAGAAAGTTTGCCCGTTGTCAAACTCGTGGTTGCCTATGGCCGAAAGAGTAATACCTAGCTTGTGCATGATCCAGGGCAGCCAAGCGTCGTGCGTTTTACGCGAAAAGTAACTGCCGCCAAAGTTGTCGCCTGCCGACACGACAACATGGCTAGGATAGGCATGGCGTAGCGAGTCTACGGTAGCCCATAAGCGACCTACACCAGGAATATCTTGGTCGGGGTAGGGCAGAAAGCTAGCGTGAAAGTCATTGACAGTAATAACGGCAATCGTGTCTAGGTGCGGTGTGTGGTGCTGGGCTAACGCTTGCGTAGTGGGAGCGCAAAAGCTAGTGGCGCAAGCGGTAGCACACACCCAAAGGTGTCGAAAATAGGGTAATTTCATACCGTTGCAGTTGTTTAGTTTGTGTGTAAATCGTGTTGTGTGGTTGATTGTGTTGTTTTATTGAAAAACGATGTCGGTAATGATGTGTGCACCGACATGGGTGTTGAGCTGCTGTACAAGCTGTTGGCGCATTGCTAAGAGGTTTCCTCGCAGAGGCGCTGAGCTTACTGTGACATAGAGCTTTTGATGTGAGATGTGTGTGGCGTGGCTCTGTGCTGCGATGGCCTCTCCTACGATTTCGGGCCACGAGGCCACGAGGCGATGTTCGAGGAGTGGTGTCTGCAAGAGGTTGAGCCGTAGAAACTCCGAGAGTACGCTGTCAATCTGCTCTGTCTTTTTGCGTCTCATGGATTACTTCGCCGTGATTGATGGTGAATAGTTTGTAATCGCCTCCTAAACCAGCTACTATGCGATCTAGGTGTTCGCGATTGGTGTCGGTGATGAATATTTGGCCAAAGTCATCTTGTGCTACAATCTCTATCAAACGTGTTACACGTTGGCTATCGAGCTTGTCAAAAATATCATCAAGTAATAGTAGTGGCTTGGTGCCATTGGGCGACACTTGGCGTAAGAAGAAAAATTGTGCCAGTTTTAGGGCTATTAGAAAAGTCTTATTTTGCCCTTGCGAGCCTTCGCGCTTGATGGCGTGGCCAGCCAAGAGCATGGTGAGGTCGTCTTTGTGTATGCCGTGGAGTGAATAACCCATAATGCGGCTTTTGGCACGCCCTGAGCGAATGGTGTTTAGCCACGCGCCTCGCTCACCCTGTGACACATAGTGTAGCTCTACGGCTTCTGCTCCATCGGCAATAAGGCTGTAAAAGCGATTGAACTGAGGGATAAAGTCAGCAATAAAAGCCTTGCGCTTGGCATAGATATACTCGGCCTCGTAGGCCATTTGCTCTTCGTAGATTTCTATGACCGCAGGGTCTGGCTCTTCCTCAGCTTTGAGCAAAGCATTGCGCTGTTTAAGTGCTTCGCCATAGCGAATGCAAGCATCAAGATAGGGGCGATCAAACTGTGAGATGACACTATCTAAAAAAGCGCGCTTATCTTCGCTGCCGCCCGTTATGAGAGTAATATCGGCTGGCGAGATGATGACCAACGGAATGGTACCAATGTGCTCTGATACTTTGCGATAGAGCGTACCATTGCGTTTGAATTGCTTGCGTTGCCGTGGCTTGATGCCACAAGACACCTCTAAGGGCTCGCCCGTAGGGGGGTGATAAATGCCATTTAGCATTAAAAAGTTTGCTCCGTGACGTACGATTTGACTGTCAATAGGGTTGGTAGCACTACGACAGAACGACAAGTAGTAGATAGCATCAAGTAGATTGGTCTTGCCCATACCATTGGCTCCGATGAAGCAATTGATTTTGGGCGAAAAGGTCAATTCGGCCTCAATGATATTCTTGTAGTTGAGTATGCTTAGCGTGCGCAGAATCATATTTGTGTGGTCTTGTCTGTGAGAGGTGGGCCAAAATTGTCCTAACTCTCTTGTGTGCAAATATAAAGTATTTAGTGCAATTTATTGCCTGCTAGCTGGTGATATTTTGGTGTAGACTCAAAAAAAAAGTCTCAGGTATGCCACAATTGCTCAAAAATGCTTAACTTTGCCTTGTATTATGCCTTGTGTGCCCACTTTAAGTTGGCCTTTTGCATAGCGATACTCTACTTAATCGTAATAAAAACAATATTGAAATATGACATATAACAACGCATCACTTGAAGGTACGCTCGATGTTCAAGAGCCTTCATTTTTTGAAAAGTATCAAAAGACTATCCTCATCGTCGCTGCTGCTGTGGTAGTGCTGGTGGGTGCTTTTTTTGCTTATAAGTACCTCTATCTCCAACCACGTAACGAAGCTGGCAGTGCTGAGCTAGCTTTGGGGCAAGATTTTTTTGCCTATGGAGACTATGACAAGGCGCTCAATGGCGACCCTAGTGTCGGTTTTAAAGGCTATGTAGCTTTAGCCTCAGAATATAGTGGCACAGATGCAGGTAACTTGGCCAACCTATACGCTGGTTTGAGCTTGGCGCAGCAAGATAAGGCTAAGGAAGCTATTCCTTACCTTGAAGCTTTTGAGCCACAAAAGGATGGCGTTATCTCGGCAATGGGAGTGCAGGCTCTTGGGCAATGCTATGCAACTGATGGACAAATCGAAAAAGCCGTAGAGGCGCTGAAAAAGGCAGCTAAGTTGGGTGAGAGAAGCATTGCTGCTTTCTGTTTGCTAGAAGCGGGGCAGCTACTCGAAACACAAGATAAAAAATCGGAGGCATTGACTCTTTATGAGCAAATAAAAAAAGAATACTACGATACTGCTGCTGCCCAAGATATTGATAAGTATATTCAACGTGCATCGTAATTGAGAATATATATATTAAGGTGTAGTACACCAAGTGTGTACTACACCTTATGCGTTATGATTACATCTATATAGATATGGCTAGCGAAGGTTTTTGTACTACCAATACGGCTTTACCCTACGATTCTGATCTTTCAGTGATGCGTGTGGGTATTGTTCTTACAGAATGGAATGCTGATATTACTGAGGCTCTGTTAGAAGGTGCTCGTACTACGCTCTTGGAGCTTGGCGTGCAGAATAATAATATTACGGTGATGCGTGTGCCAGGAGCCTTTGAGTTGGTGTATGGCTGCGCAAAATACATGCGTGAGCGTTATTGTGACGCGATTATTGCATTAGGGTGTGTTATCAAGGGTGATACACCGCACTTCGATTATATTTGTCAAGCGGCTACTCAGGGGTTGACTGAGCTGAACCTTGATGCTAAAATTCCGATTGTCAATGGCGTGCTTACCACCCTTACCAAAGCACAGGCTATTGAGCGTACAACAGGGGCTCTGGGTAATAAAGGCAAAGAATTTGCACTTACAGCCGCAAAAATGTTCGATTTTTCTTTGGAGTTACAAAATTAATTTGTAACTTTGCACTCGTAATCAAGAAAACATTGAATGATTGACTTGATTGCATTAAAAATGGGCAAATACCAGAGTGGCCAAATGGGGCAGACTGTAAATCTGCTGGCTTACGCC
>JAUMYJ010000017.1 GCA_030528715.1 Bacteroidales bacterium
AAACTACATCGAAGGCCAGCTCGTAGACCTTCACCAGCGAAGTATCTATCCCGCTCGTCTAGACCTTAACAGTGAGGGCTTTATCACAGCTATCACCCCCTTAGACGAGACTTCAACCGAGGCACTCCCCTATATCATGCCAGGTTTTGTTGATGCGCATGTACACATCGAAAGCAGCATGCTCACACCACAGCATTTTGGTGCCTTAGTATTGCCTCATGGCACAGTAGCCGTAGTGACCGACCCACACGAGATAGGCAATGTACTAGGTGTAGAGGGCGTACGCTTCATGGTCAGTGATGCGCGTCACACACCTCTGCGCTGCTGTTTTTGTATCCCTTCGTGTGTACCTGCCACACCACTAGATCGTGCAGGTGCAGTAATTAGCCCTGCCGATGTGGCCGAGATGGCTGCTTCGGGACAATTCTACGCCTTATCTGAAATGATGAATGTACCTGGTGTATTGCAACATGACCCCGAGGTGTGGGCGAAACTTAATGCTGTAAAACAACACGGCTTACCTATTGATGGACACGCTCCATTACTACAAGGAGAGGCACTGGCCCAATACGCCGCTGCAGGTATATCAACCTGCCACGAAAGCATGACACTCGAAGAAGGGCGAGAAAAAATAGCCCTAGGCATGCACATTCTCATTCGTGAAGGTAGCGCTGCGCGCAACTATGCAGCCCTACACACACTGCTTGACGAGTCGCCCGAGCGCATCATGTTTTGTACAGACGATGCGCACCCTGATGATATTATGGAGCGTGGCCACATCGACAAGCATGTACGCCAAGCTATAAGCGATGGACACGACCTATTTGACGTGCTACGTGCGGCTTCCCTTAATCCTATCAACCACTATCGCTTACCTCTCGGCCAGCTACGCAAAGGAGACAAGGCGGACTTCATCGTGGTGGAAAACCTTACCACATTCCCAGTTCTAGCCACTTATATCGCTGGCCGTGCTGTGTACACAGAGGCACACGGCTTAGCACAAGCAGTGGAGCAGCCTACTACACTACCTAACAATTTCGACCTTGCCCCCGTCACCCCTGCTCAGCTACGTCGCAGTGTGGGTAAAGCTCCTATGCCTACAATAGGTTTAATCCCCAATGAGCTCGTAACCGACTGCTACACCTACACTCCCAAAATAGCAAGCGATAACTTGGAAGCCGACTTAGAAGACGATGTACTCAAAATAGTTTACGTCAACCGCTATGGTGGTGGCACACCACAAGTGGCCTACATTCATGGGTTTGGATTAAAATCTGGAGCTATCGCTTCAAGCATCGGACACGACTCGCACAACATCGTAGCCGTAGGCTGTACCGACGAAGCCATAGCAGCGGCTATCAACGGCGTAATAGAGCACTGTGGTGCACTAGCCGTAGTAGATACTGATGGTACATGCCACGCGCTACCTCTACCCATTGCAGGTATTATGAGCGACCAGAGTGCACCCGTTGTAGCCAAGGCTTACCAAGGGCTCAGTGCGCTAGCACAAACACTAGGCACACCACTCAAAGCGCCTTTTATGACACTTGCTTTTATGAGTCTTGTGGTGATACCACGCATGAAGATAGGTGAGCAAGGCTTATTTGATAGCGAGGCTTGGGATTGGGTAGAGCCTTAATCTTTTGAAATACAAGTGATGAATTGCAGCACGCATCGGTAGAATTATCCACCGATGCGTGCTGCTTAATCTCTTATAGCAATAGAGCACTTACCTACGCTATAACTTGTAACTTAGCAAATGCCAAAAGTAGCGTTTTAGTTCCCGAGTGGTCAAAGGTAATCGTTGCTTTTTCTGTACCAGCATCATTCGTAAGTGCCTCTATCGTTCCCTCACCAAAGCGATCGTGCTGCACACGTTGGCCTACGGCAAGTGTTATGGCATCTTTACTGCGGAGTGGTGTCGCCGTAGTAATGGCACGGAGTTTGCGCGGGGTGAGAGGCGTAGATGAAGGGCTAGTTTGCTGTTGTGTTTGGATAGTCTGGGCATCTCCCAAGTGACGCGCAAAATGCTCTCCACTTCTAACGCTTCTAGGCTGTGAAGCACGCTTAGCTTTATCACAGACAAACTGCGCATCAATTTCCTCTAAAAAGGGGCTACGCTCACACATGACACTCTGACCATAGCGATAACGATGCCTAGCATAGCTTAAATGACACACTTGCTTGGCACGTGTCACAGCTACATAAAATAAGCGACGCTCTTCTTCAAGTTCGCGCCTACTGAGCATAGCATTAGCATTAGGAAAGAGCTCTGCCTCCATACCTACCACACACACACCCTCAAACTCCAAACCCTTAGCAGCATGTATCGTCATGAGTGTAATACGTGGGTCATTGCCTTCATCGCCATCTTGGTCTGTGAGCAAGGCCACCTCTTCGAGGTAGTCGGCCAAGGAGATATGGCTGCTACCTACTTCTTCGCGTCGGTCATCTTCGTAGCTGCTGATAGCATTCATAAGTTCCTGTACGTTTTCAACACGGCTGACGCCTTCGGGTGTGCGGTCTTGCAAAAGCTCGGCCATGATGCCCACTTCACGAATGATGGCTTGTGCTAACTTACTAGCCGAGTCGTGTTCTAAACGAGCAATAAAGCTCTCAATATGCAAGCGAAAAGCATCTATTTTCTTAGCAGCACGTCCAAGCTCAGCCTGGTAAAGGTGTGGTGCAGAGATAAGCTGCCAAATACTTACTCCATGCTCTATTGCCTGCGCCTGCAAACGGCTAACCGATGTTGCACCGATGCCACGCGCAGGATAATTTATGACTCGCTTAATGGCCTCTTCATCATTGGGATTAATGATGAGTCGGAAGTAAGCCAATACATCTTTTATTTCCTTGCGTAGGTAAAACGATAGCCCACCATAGATGCGATAAGGCAGACCCGACTTCCGAAAGGCTTCTTCAAAAACGCGGCTCTGTGCATTCGTGCGATAGAGTACGGCCATTTCGTCAAAGCTAAAACTGCTCTTACGATGCCAAGCACGCAGTTGGGCAGCCACGAGGTTGGCCTCTTCAAGGTCACTATATGCCTCAACAATAGCAATAGGCTCACCGAGGTCGTTGCGACTATACACCTGCTTAGGTATCTGGCGTGTGTTGTGACGAATGATACTATTGGCAGCACCTACGATATTTTGCGTTGAGCGGTAGTTACGTTCTAGTTTATAAACGGCCGTACCTTGATAGTGCTCTTGAAAGCGCAAGATGTTGTCAATATTAGCCCCGCGAAAGCTATAAATGCTCTGTGCATCATCGCCTACCACACAAATATTATTATTGCCACGTGTCAGCTGCGATACAATGGTGTGTTGAGCGTAGTTCGTATCTTGATACTCGTCTACCATAATGTAGCGAAAGCGATCTGCATAATGCTGGCGTACGGCCTCGTGGTGTGTAAAAAGCAAGTAGGTACAGAGCAAGAGGTCGTCAAAATCCATAGCGTCCGCAGCGTGTAGCCGTGTTTGATAGTTAGCATAGATTTGCGACACAGCAGGGATACCAGCTAAGCGGTCAGCCTGTAAAAGCTCTCCATTAGCCGCATAGGCTTCGGGCAGTAGTAAGTGATTTTTAGCAGCCGAGATACGTGCCGCCACTTTATTAGGTTTATAAATTTTGTCGTCTAGCCCCAGTTCTTTGATGATACTCTTAAGTAGCGACTTTGCATCTGCCGCATCGTAGATAGAAAAGCGTGGCGTATAATGCAAGCGCTCAGCATGCGCACGCAAAATGCGTGCAAAGATAGCATGAAATGTTCCCATCCATAACTCGCGTGCCGCATCGCCCACTTGCGCTACAATACGCTCACGCATTTCGCGTGCAGCCTTATTAGTAAAGGTCAGTGCCATAATACTGCCAGCGTAAATGCCTTGTGAGAGCATATAGGCAATGCGATAGGTCAGCACACGCGTCTTACCCGAGCCTGCACCAGCAATGACCATGGCAGGCCCTTCGATATGCATCGCTGCTTGGCGTTGGCTATCGTTGAGTTCGTTCAAAAAACTTGGAAAGCTATCGGTCGTATGAGTCATCGTTTCGAGCGCTTATATCGGTGAGCGTTATGAGTTTTTGAGTGATGTGAGCGATGTGTTGGCTTCTTGGTTTGCTCGTGTTTAGCTTTCTGTCGCTTATTCACATCATGTCGTAGTGGTGGTAGTGGCCCATCAAAGAGAGCCTCAATAAGGTCGGGACGATTGATACGGTGCAGCTCGGCCACGATGCGCTGGCGCTCTTCGGGCTTATACCAAAAGAAAAACATGTGCTGTTTTTGCTTCTCCTCACGCGTCTTTGCACTATATATTGGCTCTAACGTGTAGGGGTGATACCCCGTATACCATGCTTCAGTAGCTATGGTCATTGGCGTAGGCGTAAAGTCTTGCACTTGTTCAAGCTGAAAATCGAGTTGGCGTGTCAGCACAGCAAGTTCGGCCATATCTTCGGTTTCACAGCCTGGATGGCTACTGATAAAATAGGGGATAATCTGCTGTCGAAGGCCTGCCTCTCGATTGATGCGGTCAAACGTAGCTTTGAATGTGTAAAACTGCTCAAACGATGGCTTACGCATGATACCTAGTACACGCTGGCTTGTATGCTCGGGAGCTACTTTCAAGCGTCCACTCACGTGCTTTGTGATAAGCTCGTGTGTATATGCGTCTGCCGCCGCATTCGTACGCTCGTCTTTGGTGCGATGCTGTAAAAGGTCGTAGCGCACACCACTTCCTATAAAACTCTTTTTGATGCCCTTTATTTTGTCTACTTCACGATAGATTTCTAAGAGTGGCGTATGGTCTGTATTGAGGTTGGGACATATTTTAGGGTCTACACACGAGGGACGTTTGCACTTCTTACATACATCGAGGTTTTTCCCCTGCATGCGGTACATGTTGGCGCTAGGGCCACCAAGGTCAGAGAGGTAGCCTTTGAAGTCGGGGTCGGCTACAATCTGCCGTACCTCACGCAAGATACTCTCTTTACTGCGCGATGCTACAAACTTGCCTTGATGGGCCGAAATCGTACAAAACGAGCACCCGCCAAAACACCCACGATGCATATTGACCGAATACTTTATCATTTCGTAGGCAGGTAGGCGCTTGCCCTTATACTTCGGGTGTGGCAGGCGCGTGTAGGGCAGGTCAAAACTCTGGTCTATTTGCTCGGTAGTCATGGGTGGGAAAGGTGGCTGCACCACGAGGTATTTACCATCTACCTCTTGCAATATACGGCTGGCGTAATACTTATTGCTCTCCTCTTCAATGTGCTTAAAGTTTTGTGCTTGCTTTTTTTTGTCTATCAAACAGGCCTCGTGCGAATGCAAGATGATGTCGTCTTTTTGGATACCGCGTGGAATATCTTCCTTACGCTCAAAGGTCACGGTCTGTTTTACAGGCATGCGCCGCATAAGGTTTCTAAACGCCTGAGCCGTCACGCGCTCTTGCCCTTCGGTCAAGATAATTTCGGTATAAAGTTTCTCGCAAAGTTCGCGCATAGGCAGCTCTCCCATACCATACATGATCATGTCTGCGCCACTATCTACAAGCACACTCTTACGCACACGATTTTCCCAATAATCGTAGTGGGTCAGTCGGCGTAGCGAAGCCTCTACTCCGCCAATCATTACAGGTACGTCAGGGTAGAGTTTTTTGAGTATTTGCGAGTAGACTATACTAGGATAGTCTGGGCGCAAGTCTGTGCGTCCATCGGGACTATAAGCATCTTCTGAGCGCAGGCGTTTGTTGGCCGTGTATTTATTGACCATAGAGTCCATACTACCAGGCGATACGCCAAAGAACAAGCGTGGTATGCCTAGCTTCTTAAAGTCGCGCAAATCGCCATGCCAACTCGGCTGTGGTACGATAGCCACGCGTAGGCCAAGGCTCTCGATAAACCTGCCAATAACAGCTGGGCCAAAACTCGGGTGATCAATATAGGCATCGCCACTAAACAATATCACATCTAGTGTATCCCACCCACGCAATTCAACTTCTTTTTTGGTCGTAGGCAGCCAGTCTGTTAGCTGATGTTTTGAGGGCATAAGTATGGGTATTAGAGTGGTTGCTCAGTCTCAGCAAACGCTACGATAAGATTGCGCAAGCCAAAGGCTTTCATTTTGCTGATAAAGATCACTTCAAAAGCCAAATCTAACAAGTCGCGATCGGGCTCGGCTTGATGCTCTATTAGGGCACGCACCGTTAGGCGTAGTTTTTCCAACACCTCCTCCGTCACATAGCCATTACTATCGATTAGGTCGGCAAAGAGGCGGTAGCGAGCAATGGTGTCAAAGTGCTTTTGTGTGAGTTCGAGGCGATGTGTGCCAGACTGGTTGAGGAGAATGGTGTGGGTCATAACTCTGAATGCTTATGGTAAGATGCACGTAAATTCTAGGCTACATGGCTTTTATCTTATAGCTAGCAGTCACTAAACTGATGCGCTAGTCATGATGAAAGAAGAAGTATATAGTAGAGCGTGGTATCAATAGTACCTTGATAGCTCAGACAGCAATACTATTTTAGCCCTACTTTTATGCGATTTGTTGGCTGAAGTCTTCGGAGAAATGTCTGAGGTCTTCGGACAAAGGACTCACGACTTCGGACAAATGTTCGAAGACCTCAGACGGCATATCGCTCTTAGACTTCGCTTCTCTAGCAGGTCTAGTCTATCGGCCAAGCAAGAAATGCAAAGCCGAGTGTAAGATTGTGGTGCGGTACCACTCTTCCTGCACGGCCTCTATCGGGAACCCCAAGGCAAACACACCACCCTGCCCCGTCATAGGTCGTGTGGCTACGCCTGCCGTGCTACCATCGGGGTAGGTAAAGGTAGTAAACGCTGTGGCTGCAGGCCGCAAAGCATCGCTGTGCTGTACAGCATAATGCACCTCACTAGGACGATAGTAAATTGCCATGTTGGCTTGTAGACCTGTCACTACTCCCAACGTATGCGTATAGCTATTGGCATAGGTATACCCCAATACCTCGGCCGTAAAAGTACGCTCACTCGCCTGCTGCATGTCACGCCCGATGTAAGCTCCACTCACCACAAGGTGACCTCCCTGCTGTCGGTAGGCGCGTAGTAATTGTTGCATGGCAGGGGTAAACGTTTTGTAGGGGCGAATGCCATAAGACGTATGGCGCTGTAAGCCTAGCAATAGATCGAGAGCAGCATAGTCGGCTAAGCGGATATCACCTTGCTCTATCGCGTTACGGCTGGCAGAGGCAAAGCTGTATGCTCCAAGCGATGCAAGGCTACGACCA
Organism: Bacteroidales bacterium; assembly: GCA_030528715.1. Classification (GTDB taxonomy): domain Bacteria; phylum Bacteroidota; class Bacteroidia; order Bacteroidales; family Bacteroidaceae; genus Alloprevotella. The sequence goes on from JAUMYJ010000017.1 coordinate 7,266, forward strand.
TGCTCGGCTACATGGTCAAACGTATTGCCAGCAAATACTTGCCCAGCCAGCGTATTGTCGGTATTGACCTCTATGGCCATCGCGTCAAAATTAGTCTGATAGCCGTTAAATTCGGCTGTACGCTGATAGGCCACGCCAAAGTCGGCGCGCAGGTCAAAACCTTGCTCGCGACGGCCATCGCTACCGACACGCGCTACTACCTCGGGCGAGCTAACACGGTCAAAGCCATTGACGATAAGCACCCTAGGCGCATCACTTTGGGGGGAACGATAGGCACACAATATCTCCGAATCTAAGCTACTACCACCTCCATTAACAGCACACACCTTAAAGCTATAAAGCACACCTGGCTGCAATGTGAGCGTATAGTCAGTGCCACGCACAAGTGTACCATTGTCAAAATCGCCCGAAAGGCCAGTACGCTGATACACGACATAGCTCGTAGGCAACGCGCCATCGGTTTCGAGCGTGTCGCGCTGCGGCTGCCACGTAAGCGTAGCCTTGTGAGCGTCGCGACTAAGTGTGACAGCAAAGTGCGTAATGGGCAAGGGCTGCATTGTGGCTACTTGTTCGCCACGGAGAAAATGCAAGTAGTGTGCCGTAGCTTTATACATAGCACGCGCCATAGCAAACTTGACGTTAGGGTCAAGCCCATAGCACATGTCAGCAAAGTTTTGATGTGACAAAGCCTCAAGAATGATACTGGGCACCTGTGGATTACGAGTTTCGCTATAATTGCGATCCCATCGCTCACGAAGTGTCCAAGAGCGACCTATTGCGGCCGACAACTCTCTCTGCAAACACGAGAGCATGGTACTAGCATAGTCGGCCGACGTACGACGAGACTTACCCGAAAGAAAACGCCCACTCCCCTCACTATCTAGCGTAGTGCTAATGGCTAGCGAGCCTTTAAGCGCATCGCTCAGCGTATAGCCTGCATCGCTGTGCACAGCCAAAGCTAGCTCAATAGGCACACGCTTGCCTAAACCAAGCGTATCAGGCACAAAAGGACTGCCAGCCGCTAAGGCATTAGTCACAGCCGAGCGCATATTAATATCATCGCTATAATCGCTCTGTTCTTGTCTACGCGTAGCATACTCTGCAAAGAGCTGCTTTGGCCAGCCATACCATAAGCCACTATAACGTGCCGCCTCGGCAAAGCGTGGCAAAGCACTACCTACACCCGTGGGTTGCGGACGTAAGGGTAGCGAGTCGTTGGGCAGAAGGTCAAGGCTACGTACCACATTACCCATACCTCCACCGAAACGCACCGCATCGGTCGTAACGACACCATCACGATGGCTCACATTGCTAACAACGACACGATTAGCCTTAGCATTGTTGGTATCAAAATAGTAGGTACCAAGATAAACCCATGTGCCACCTCCCATGCGCTGATTCACACGTACACGACTGATGGTTCCACCATGATAAATCGTGTAGGTAGCATCGTCTACACTATTGGGCAAGGTCGTATAACTTACGTACACAGCATAGCGGCCAGCCGTAGGGAGTTGTGGCTCGTAGCTCACAGTAGCTTCGCGTATTTTACGCGTGGTCGTGGCGATGCGACGTGCTGTACCTGCTAGAAATGGATTATCTGCATCAGTATAAAGTGTTTGACGCTGCGCAAAACCCATAGGCAACGAAACGAACGTATCGACAGCATTCGGGCGTAGCGTCTCTACATATTGGCCACCCGCGAGGGGAGCATCATTGTCTACAATTACTTCATGGCGTTGCCAGTCACGTTCGCGTGGTGTGTAAACCACGGCACCGGCACGCTCCATCATCGGGATAAAAAAGGGCAAAACGATAGACTGCGTAAAGAGGTCTTCTGTCGTTGTAAACAGCTGCGGACGCTGCCATGCCCAGTCCTGCACGCTCTCTTTATAATAACGCCCATGACTACTCCACACTGCGATATGACGACCTGCGAGATGACCAGCCTTGTAAGGTAGCGAAAGTGGGGTGACCCAAGCATAGCCATTGTACCTCAAATCTCCCCATTGACGTTCGGCTATCTGAATACCTTGCAAGTGCGCTGGTAGATAGCTCTCTATCGTACGTCCCATCACATCGGTTAGTACAAGCGTATAAGCGTTGTAAGGTGGTGGTAGCTGCTGACTAATACTACGACGTATAGCCGTCAATACCTGTGGAGTAAGTGGCTGTGAAAGAAAAGCCTCATTAGCCACAACCGTCAGCACACGCTGTGCCTCATTAGTTTGTATGTCAATAAAGCGCATAGCCCCCGAAGGTGCATAACCCGCGACAACATAGTGCTCTACCCACGCTTGTAAAGAAGGCAAAAGAGGGTGTATAGGTTCGCGCTGTACAGGCGCAGCAGTAAGCGTGTCAAGCGGTGGTGGCGTTTGCGCCACAAGCGTGGCACTCGCAGCCAAGCTCAGAAGCAAAAAAGCGTAGTGATACATCAATATAAAAGCAGTGCAAAATGCAGAAAGTCCATTGCAACACCTACCCTCGCTCTATCTTTTTAGCTCATAAGCGAGCAAAGACCACTACATCGTGGGCTCAGCTCGCCTTGAACTTAGACAAAGTGCTGTAGCTAGTAGGTTTTCTAGTAGACAAACTTCTCGGGATACTTAGCCACAAAGGGCGCAAAGTAAGCCTTTACCTCAGCCATCGCTTGCTCTACGGTATAATGCTCGGCATAGAGTGTCTTAGCACACACAATACGCTTTTGGCCATAATCTAGACCATAGAGTAAAATAGGTATGCCAGCCTTACGTGCTACGTAATAAAAGCCTTGCTTCCACTCCGTGCGTGGTGAGCGACTGCCTTCGGGAGTAATCGCAAGTTCAAAATGCGTTTCGCTAGCTGCCATAGCTGCGAGTTGGTCGGTAAGATTATGCTTAGCATCACGATACACAGGCACACCACCCAAGGCACGCAATACGCCACCAAGCGGCCAAAAAAACCAATCTTTCTTCATCAAAAAGCGCGCTCGACGCCCAATAGACCAATAGTAGAGTATCCCAACAAAGAAGTCTTGATTGCTTGTGTGTGGTGCCACACACAAGATAGCCTTGTCGTGCATGGGCTGAGTAACCTCGGCACGCCAGCCCATCACACGAAAGAGTAGCCAATGGCTCAATCGCTGTAACATAAGCGGTGTTTGGCTAGGGCGATCATGCTGGGAAATAAGTTGCTACGAGCTTGTCTACTTCGGCTGCAAACTCTTCTTTGAGCTTGGTATAGTGTGATTTAGCACCTAGTTTTTCGATGCTACCGATGCGACGTATGGTTTCATTCTCTAAGCGTGCAATGTCAAGTACACAAGGATATATCTTTTCTGGTGCAGACTCACTCAGGAGAATTGCGCTTTCAAACACAAGCGACTCACACACATGATGCACACGCTTCTTTAATGCTCTTTTAGATGCCATAATAGTATGTTTTTTATTCGCGTTAGAAAGGCAGATGAACTCACCTGTTCTCCTATTCTGCCTTTGGACTATGCTAAATTACGATTTTTTTCGGAGATAGGCGCAGTTACCTCCAATTATCTTAGCAAAGACTTCGTACATGTACATCAGTAAAAATAACAAGAAAGTAGCAGCCACGACATTCAAAGCTATATAACAAGTGAGACAGAAACTCTTTTGAGGGTTTCTGTCTCACTTATATGTGGCCATGCTTACACCTAGTGACACAAACAGATAGAGTCTTTTTACCATCGCTACGGCAAGACACTGCCACCATAGCACAATAGGCATTTACAAAAAGCCCAGCTCAGCTTGTGCCTCTTCGCTCATCATCTCTTGCGACCATTCGGGGTCAAACACAAGCTCTACTTGTGAGCGTGCTACACCATCTACCGACTCTACACGCTCTACGACGTCCATCATGATAAAGTCAGCCGCTGGACATGAAGGAGAGGTGAGTGTCATATCTATTTCGAGCACTCCATCTTCTTTAAGATCGATACGATAGATAAGCCCTAAGTCGTAGATGTTTACAGGGATTTCAGGGTCGTACACCGTACGAAGCATTTTGACAACTTCTTGTTCTATTTGGAGTTTACGTTCGGCATCCATATTTTAAGGTAAGTTTTAATGTGAGATTATTCGTTTGGTTAAGAGGAAAGTAACTTACCACGCTCAGCATAGCTGTAATAAGCATTATCAGCGGGTATCGTATCATCTAGCAGGGGGGCATAACGACCTCCCACTATAATATGGTCTACGAGCGTTAAATCCAACTGCTTTGCTGCATGGTAGAGGCGCTTAGTCACTTGGTTGTCTTCACGGCTAGGCTGGGGGTTACCACTCGGGTGATTATGCAACAAAGCAAAATGTGTGGCTTTGGCACGCAGCACTTCAAGGAGCACTAAGCGAATGTCAATAACAGAAGTCGCCATACCACCCTGCGTTAGGCAAATCTTTGCTAAGGGTGTCAACCCACGAGTCAACGCCACAAGCCACACCTCTTCATGCGCCAAGTCACCCAGATAGCGTGCCATATAGGCCACAATCTTACGCGCTGAGTTAAGCACAGCATGCTCTCCAACACTACTTGATAGCCAGCGACGTGCCAACTCAAAGACGACACATAAACGCTTCCCCACTGGCTTTGAGTATCCCTGACTTTCATACCATGCCTGGTCTTGCCGGCCTAGCATCGTAAGAGAGTGGTCACAAGTGGCTAGTAAGGCCTCGACTTCACTAGGGGATAGCGCTGCTACTTGTGCCAATAGGTTTGCAGTACTCTCGGCACGCAAGTCCTCCTTATCGCTAGCGTTATATGGCATACGTCCATCATTGGCAGCTTCACGCATAACGTCGGGTTCAGACAAGCAGATAGTTGAATTTTCCGCATGATTATACCCTAGTTCGTGTTGTTTGGCATTGCGCTGGCGCTCGTTGGCAAACAACTGCTGCCATTCCTCAGGCGTTGTAGCCGCATCTACAAAGCAGGCGATGCGTACATCAGGTTCATTGTGCATGGCCATAGTCCTTTGAGGCTAGTCGTAAAAGGTATCTTGAAAAGCTGCCTGCTCAGGACGTTGGCACACCATACGTCGCCACCAGTTACGCAGCAAGCCACTGCCATAACCCACCAGCTGCACAAAAGCCGCAGCGATAGCTAACACACCGACCACGACACTACGCTCTACACGTGCCGCATCTAGACCGATAATCAACACAAAGAGCCCCAAGGGCAACCAAGCCCAAAATGTAAAGCAAGAAAGCACAAGTAGACCTACCACGCTTAACGTAAAAGCCGTGGGCAGCAAGTGTACCCATTTTAACGTTCCTGGGTGGCGTAGGGTCAAGTCAATACGTGCCATGCCAGAGCAATGTACCTGTTTGAAAAATTTCTTTAAGTCTGTGCGACGCTTATGCCATACCCATGCCGTGGGCAGCAAGCGACAGCAATAGCCTGAATGAATAATACGCGTACTAAAATCAATATCTTCGCCAAAACGCATAGGCGAAAACCCTCCAAGCACTTCATATACTTCACGACGAATACCCATATTAAAACTACGTGGGTAAAACTTATCTAGCTGCTGTTTACCACCACGGATACCACCAGTTGTAAAAAAACTTGTCATGGCGTAGTTAATGGCCTTTTGCATGGGTGTAAAATCGGGGTGTGCCTTGTCAGGACCTCCCCACGCATCGCAAGGGGTTTTACTCAATGCCACATCTATCGCCGCTATAAAATGCGGTGGTAACACCACGTCAGAGTCTAGAATGATGAGGTATTCGGCAGAAGTACGCGCAGCGCCATAATTGCGCGTTTGTCCAGGTCCTGAATTAGGCTTAACATAGTAGCTTATAGGCAAGCGATGGGCGTAACCCTCTACTACGCTTTGACAGGTGATAGCAGAACCATCTTCTACCACCACGACTTCAAAATCTCCATGTGTTTGCTGTGTAAGGCTTTCGAGCAGTTCACCCACTTCGTCTGGCCTATTATACACGGGCACTATCAAGGCATACTTCATAATCGGTACAAAAATAGCGATTTCTCTTTACATAACCAAGGCTCTACTGCGCGGGGCGACTGCCTTCGTGTGTCCAGAGTTGCAGTGGCAGTGTGTGGTCTTTGAGAATGGCATGATAGGGTATCAGATAGCATGCCGTATCGCCTTGCTCACGTAGTTTAGGGTCGGGTGGCGTGCTGTGTAGCGTTGTAATGAGTGCAAAAGCATCGTAATGATCAAGGTCAAACTGCCATCGAATGGGCGTACGATCACTAAAATAATACTTTCCCTGAGGCCTCCAAAAAGCGTATGTCAATGGGCCACGGCGTAGCACTTGTGGCACAAAAGACGCTCCTTGCGGTGAAGTGACCGACCAATATTGTACTGGCATAGCTAGGTCTATCACAATCTGCGTATCTTCACGCCAATCGCGGTCTATAACGATGTAGCCATCTTCGCGCATATCCATCTGCATGAGGTCTTTGTGCGTCACAGTAGCTAGTGTTTGTCCAGAGCGTATTGTAAAAGCCTTATTATAGGCCATGCCACGTGCCCATAGCGGCAGGCGTAAAGCCAGCCGCATCTTTGGATTGCCTTCAAGCACTTGCAAAGAGATTTTACACAATCCTGCCCATGGCATACTCGTATCTACAAATAGCCATACCTTACGCCCTGCTATATCAAACGTACCATCAGTCATGGCATAGAGGTTGATATAAAGTGTACTATCGCCATCGGTAGCCATCAACAGGTTTTGTGCTTGCAGTGCCCAATATCCTGCTGTCACCGCAGCTGTATCACTCGCTTGACCATATACCCCAGAGGCCACGCCATTATACAATGCTAGCTCTATCGCATCGTAGACCTCGGCTTGCCCCGAGTGTAGATAGGCTTGCACGCCCTGCGCCACCGTTTGCGCAGCCGAAAAAACGGCCACATCGCGCTCGGCATCGCCCAGACCCCCTACGAGGTTTATGCTGTCGTGCACCCGATAGCTCCACGCCTGCCATACCTCATGCCACATGGAGCGAGGTAAGGGCTTTGCCACGATTGAACGGAGCCCGCCCTTGGGCAGCATCCACTGCACGCGCTGTCGCATACGGTCAATAAAGAAATCAACCAGTTGCGTAGTGTCTACCTCTACTAATTGTAGAGGCTTCACACGCTGTTGAGGAACGCTATCACGTGCCATCACTCGTGGCCAATACCGTTGTTGTGCCTCGGCTATGCTACACACACCTAGTGTCGTCAATAGCACAGCCACAGATAATATTATTGTTCGCTTCATGCGTCTGTGAGCTTTTGTCTATCGTAATATGCATCCTTAGGGCAGAGCACATACGACTTCTATTCTAATGAGCTAAATTACAACTTTCTTAGCACATATCCACATCTCATGGCGCAAAAGCATAGGCCAATTCGCCAAAAATACTTATCTTTGCGCCTAACTCCCCCCTCTCCCAAGGCCGCACGCTGAACGAGCTAGCAGAGCCAAACACAGACCTACGCCTATGAAGCCTATCTATTTCATCTCCGATGCCCATTTGGGCTGCTTGGCACTCCGCCACCGACGCACACAAGAACGACGGTTGGTGCGCTTTCTTGACCAGATTAAACACAAGGCGAGTGCAGTATATATGCTAGGAGACATGTTTGACTTTTGGCACGAGTACACACACGTCGTTCCCAAAGGTTATACGCGCTTCCTAGGCAAAATTAGTGAGCTTACCGACCTTGGCGTTGAGGTACACTACTTCACGGGTAATCACGACCTTTGGATGCGCACTTACCTGCAAGAAGAGTGTGGCGTGACACTCCACTGCTCGCCCCTCACACTCGAATTGGGCGATAGCGTCTTTTACCTCGCCCATGGCGATGGCTTAGGCAGTCAAGAACGTGGCTTCAAACTACTGCGCAGCATTTTTCACAACAAGCTATGCCAACGCCTTTTTGCAGCTATACACCCACGTTGGGGCATGGCCTTGGGGCTAAATTGGGCAAAACACAGCCGCCTTAAACGTCCCAACGGCCAAGAACTGCCTTTCATGGGCGAAGAGCGCGAAGACTTAGTGCGCTACACCAAAGACTATGCTGCCAAACACCCCGACATCAACTATTTTATCTTTGGACACCGCCACATAGAGCTCGACCTGCCACTCGCTAGTGGTGCACGCATGCTCATTTTGGGCGATTGGATAAGCCTATTTACCTACGCTGTATTTGATGGTGCCCAGCTCTACATGGAGCAATACGTAGAGGGCGAAAGCGAACCTTAGCACCTGCCCCCACCTTTATCCCATGGCTGCATAGCGGCAAGTAGCTCCTACACACATGCATCAATGGGCTTGTTGTATCTTGCTGGCCAAAAGGGTCAGCAAGACATATTTCAACACTTACGACACTACACACCCTGCTCTAGCTCAAACGATATCATAGCAGCCTCTGTATAACGTCCATTATACTGCAGTACACCGACCGCACGCTATACAGCTATATAATGGGCGTTACACAGCACTTTATCCCTCTAAAAACACTACACCACACCGACTAACATTGCCAGCACCTTAATACAACAGGCATACTTGCGTGAAACACTCACAAGCCTACAGGCATAGCATCTTTTGATAGATTTTCATGCAAAGAATTAAAAAAACACCTCAAAAGCCTGCTTATTCTGTTTTTTTAGTAAATTGCCAACACTTTCAAACCTTATGAAATTATAAATCCAAATAACATAAGATTATGCGTGCATTTATACTTATCACGGCATTTGTAAGTGCTTGTATAGGCTTCGTTGCCTGCTCGTCACCCAGTGAGGAGCTGCCTACACCGCTCACTAAACCAGATACTGCAAAAGTAAAGCTGAAAAGAGGGTTGATCAATTATCATGGTAATTTCGATAGTAGGCCCGATACACTGCCTGATGGTAAAAACTATATAGTAGAGTATGGTATTGGTGAGTTTTTAGAGGCAGATAGTCTTATCATCAAGGTGGTAGATAAGCAACGAGCACTAGCATTTCACGGACGTACGATAGACGATCAACATAGAAAAAACATGTATCGCAAAATCTATGAAGATAGACTAGATACGATGGATCTATGGACTAATACCTACCCAATTGTGAACATCGATAGCATACATGTGATGCAGCGCGATAGCCAAAGTGGCCTGCTTATGGATGTGTCTAAAGACTACAGCCTCGTTTATTTGGACGGCTCTGACTATGTAAAGAAGCCACCCCGACTAGCCTACTATGGCCGATTCATTCAGTATTACTATGAAGAGGGCAGCTATTGGGTACGTACACGCGTGGTCAGTGAGTGCGATAGTCTCGTGTGTCGTTGGGCGTTTGAGCAGGAAGTACTCCCACAACTCAAACCCTCTCCACAAGCAAAGCCCGACCGCAATACGCTGGTAGTCATTACACTCACAGGAGGTAAAAAGCTAATCGCACCTTGGGAGAAATAAAACCTAGAGGCTCACAAATGCATTTTGGGCTGACGCTGCCTTGTGCAACGTCAGCCCAAAATGTTCGTGAGCGGTGCGTACTTACCAGTGTATATTCCACTTAGCCCCTGCCATGAGCCACGCTGTGGGTTGTGGCACATTACCTAGGTCAAAGTAGTGGCGACCGAGAAGGTTGTTGACCGAGACGAAGAAATGGTATTTAGGCGTTTGCCACTGTACGCGTGCATCTAGCAAGGCTACAAAGGGGTAAGGCGTGGTGGTACTCGCAGTTTGCTTCGTAGCTGCATCGTAGGTAAGGTATCCGCCCTGGCGCTGCTGTAAGCGTAGCTGCCATGTGGCCGTGAGCTGTGGCCACACGATGCGGTGGCGCAACTCGGCTGTAAACTTATGGCGCAGGTACTCTAAGGCATAGCTACTTTTAAAGATGGGCTGCGCGTCGGTACGTTGCTGATGCATATAAGCGTAGCTTACACCTAGCTCCATAGGTATAGTATGTCGTAGTGTGTAGTGCGCATCGATGGTCAGCCCCATATTGTCGAGGGCAAAAGCCGTAGCATGATAGGTGTCTGTGGGGTTATACATCACCCAGTCTATCATGTGGCGACCACGCATGTAAAACCCTTGCAGTGTGGCGCGCCAAGGTCCTTGCAAATAGCGCACACCAAGGCGGTAGGTCGTGTTGCGCTCGGCATGTAAGTTAGTATTGCCTTGGTGCGTAGGGCTTTTATACCACAAGTCGGTAAAGGTGGGTAGACGCATGGCGGCATTCCACGAGGCAAAGAGTGAGAGTGCATCTGTCACACGATAGCTCAGGTCTACACCAGGATAAAAGCGAAAAGCATGGCTAGCCAACGACGTGTTGCTCAATGCCATCACACCAGCAGAGAGCGTCCAGCGGTGTATCACTGCATTGTGCTCCGCAAACAGGCTCCAATTATTGCGTGCATCGCTCTTGGTATAATAAAAGCCCTTAGCATATCCTACGGGCGTGAAGTGTGCCGAGTCTCTCAGGTGGCCAAGATTACTACTTTCGATGGTTTCTCGGCGCACATTAGCACCTAAGGTCGTAGTGCCACCAGGCCAAGTGTAAGCAGCATTGACCCCAGCTTCATACACTTGAACGAGGTGAAAATTTTCGGCAGTATGCGTACCACGAATGAGCTGAAAGTGGTCAGTACTACGCTGCCATGCGAGTGTAGGCGTAAGGCGCAAGCGACCTTGTGTCTCTGCTTTTAAGGTTAAGAATGTGCGTCGGTTGGACTCCCACTGACTGGGGAAGCGTGGCGAGTAAAACGTATTTGCCCCATAAGCTTTGGCCGCATGGCCTACTTGCCATTGTAGTTTAGCAGGTGCTAAGCGATAAGCACCTTGGTGGAACAGGCGTGTTTGCTTAAAGTCTGCATTGGCATTAGCCCCATCGCTAGCCGCATGGCCTATACTTAGATTATAAATACCCTTCCCCTCACGCACACCTATGGCAGCACCTGCCTCATACGTGCCAAAGCTACCGCCCTGTGCATGGAGCTGGGCAGCATTGGTGCGCTGACGTGTCACAATATTTATAGCTCCACTAAATGCTTGCGCGCCAAACACACGTGCGGCAGCACCTTGCAAAAGTTCGATGCGCTCAATGTCTTCCAAGGCCACAGGCAAATCCATGGAGAGATGTCCTGTCTGTGGGTTGTTAATAGCCACACCGTTGAGTAAGATAGAGATTTGGTCAAAAGTTCCCCCCTCAATAGCGATGTCGGCTTGCACACCATAAGCACCGCGCTGGCGTACGTCTACGCCCGAGAAAAGTTTCAGCAAGTCGGCTACGCTTTGCGCAGGCGACTGCTCAATATCAGCACGTGTCACTACGGCCACGATACGTGCCGTTTGCTCAGCAGCTAGTGGTGTACGTGTACCCGTAGCTTCGGCCTCGTCCAGAGTGATCTCGTAGAGCGGTGCACTAGGGGGAGTGTTAGGAGTAGCAGACTGCGCTAAGGCTGCCGTAGCAGAACCCAGCGTGGCTGCGGTAAGTACGCCAATGCGTACCTCGCGCCCTAAGCAAGCAAAGAGCGCATACCCTTTACGGGTAAAGTGCTTGAAAACCAAAACACGATGCGCCTGTAAAGGCGTGCGATTGGTGTGTAACATAAGAGTAATAGATTAAAATAAATAATACGTAGCCGCTCACTGACATCACAAGCGACCTTACTGAAACTGCCGAGCACACGGCTGTGCACAGCATACGTGTGCAAAATTACGCATTTTTACTCCATAATAGACAGGTATAGGGCGTTTTGTAGAGCCAAATAAAGGGATTTGCCATTATTCCCAAGCCATCGCACATGGTATCTCAAATAGTTTGCGTAAATTTGTATAATAAAAAATAGACAAAGGCAATAGCCACAAGCATTCCTCTGAAAACATCATCGTATTATGACGGAGCAAATCATAGCACAGCCCGAAAAAAAGGGACTCAACTTTATCGAACAAATCGTAGCCGACGACTTGCGCGAGGGCAAAAACGACGGACGACTGCAAACACGTTTCCCACCTGAGCCCAACGGCTACCTACACATCGGCCACGCTAAGGCCATCTGCATGGACTTTGGCGTAGCTCAAAAGTTTGGCGGTACATGCAACCTCCGCTTCGACGATACCAACCCACAAAAAGAGGACACCGAATACGTAGAAGCCATTGAGCAAGACATCAAATGGCTCGGCTTTGAGTGGGCTAATGTCTATCACGCCTCAGACTACTTTGACCAACTTTGGGACTTTGCCATACGCCTTATCGAAGAGGGTAAAGCCTATGTAGACGAACAAAGTGCCGAGATTATCGCCCAACAAAAAGGCACCCCCACACAAGCAGGCACCGACAGCCCCTATCGCAACCGCCCCATAGAAGAGAGCCTAGCACTCTTTCGCAAGATGAATACAGGCGAAGTACCCGAGGGGGCTATGGTATTGCGAGCCAAAATTGATATGGCTAATCCTAATATGCACTTTCGCGACCCCATCATCTACCGCGTAGTCAATAAAGAACATCACCGCACAGGTAGCAAGTGGAAGGCCTATCCGATGTATGACTTTGCCCATGGCCAAAGCGACTATTTTGAAGGCGTGACACACTCTATATGCACCCTCGAATTTGTGCCACACCGCCCACTCTACGACTATTTTATCGATGAGCTAAAACAAGGGAAAGATCTTACGGATCATCGCCCACGCCAGTACGAGTTTAACCGCCTTAACCTCACATACACTGTCATGAGTAAGCGCAAGCTCTTGGCTTTGGTACAAGAGGGCTTGGTAGATGGCTGGGACGACCCTCGTATGCCCACGATCTGTGGTATGCGTCGACGTGGCTATTCGCCCGAGGCCATACGCAAGTTTATTGACATGATAGGCTATACTAAGGTAGAGGCACTCAACGACTACGCCCTACTCGAAGCAGCCGTGCGCGAAGACCTCAACGCTCGCGCCACACGTGTATCGGCCGTACTCAACCCCGTAAAACTTATCGTGACCAACTATCCCGAAGGGCAAACTGAGGAAATGGAAGCCATTGATAACCCCGAAGACCCTAACTCACCCAAACACGCCATCACATTCAGCCGTGAGCTATGGATGGAGCGCGAAGACTTTATGGAAGATGCACCCAAGAAGTTCTTCCGTATGGTGCCAGGCAAAGAAGTACGCTTGAAGAATGCCTACATCGTAAAGTGTACTGGCTGTCAAAAAGATGCCGCAGGCAACATTACCGAGGTGTATTGCGAATACGATCCAGAGAGCAAGAGTGGTATGGCTGGCTCAGATCGTAAAGTAAAGGGTACACTCCACTGGCTCAGTGCTAACCACTGCGTAAAAGCCACTGTAAACCTTTACGATCGACTCTTTACGGTAGAGAATACGGCTGCCGATGATAGAGACTTTCGCGAGATGCTCAATCCCAACTCGCTCCAACAGCTTACCGAATGCTATGTAGAGCCATATGCTGCTCAAATGCCACAAGGTAGCTACTTACAGTTCCAGCGTATCGGCTACTTTGCACCTGATACACACAGCACTCCCGAAGCACCCGTCTTTAACCGCACCGTAGGGCTCAAAGATAATTGGAGCAAGCAAGCGAGCAAATAAGTGCGACACAATGAAACAAGCAAAAACCTTGACCAGCCAGCAACACGAAGAAAAGATTAGCAAGCAACGCAAAGAAATCTTCAAGCTACTCGACAAAGGTAAGACAGACACCGCCCTACCCTTGATAGAGCAATACCTTGATGCCTACAATCCGCTAGATAGCGAAATGCAGATGCACTACATCGGTACGCTCATAAGCCTCGAGCGCAGCAGTGAAGCATTGGATATAGTGACAGAATACCTTGTCTTAACCAGTCCTTACACCTTTGATTTCTACGCTCAGATACAACAGTTCTTTGCTTTCATTCGTGAGCATTACTATACCAGCCACGAGTTCTTACGCTTGTGTCAAAACATGTGTGACAGCGCACACAAGCAGTCTGAAAAAGAATTGCAAGCACTCCCTCTCATACTCACAGCCTTTGTCACCCTACTAACCTATGGTGAAAAGGGAGCTAAGGAGGCCTTAACCTTGCTCGACAAGGCTTATAGTAACTATCTACCTGCCCAAGACAACTACTTGGCGCGCTTTACCGAAGGGCTAGCACTCGCACACCTCGGGCGCACAGACGAAGGTACGGCAGCCTTTGAAGCGGTGTATGAGGAGGGAAATGCCACCACGGCCATTCCACACCTTGACATGGCCAACATCTGCTCTACGGGTGGCTCCATCTATCTAGCCCAGCAATACTACAAAAAAGCGGAGACCTGCTCTGACTTCAACGACGAGATGGCAGCCTCAATAGGCGACTTCTTTTTTAGCTTTGGCTTGCACAAATACACCGCCTATTGGTATGCCAAGGTGCAAGACGCTGAGATACGCCCTCAAATACTCCCTGCCCTAGCCTACGCTTACTACAAGCTCACAGATGCTCGTATGCTTGACACTTTGCATGAGGCCATCTTAATCGACCCACTAGCCACACAAGAGGTTTTCAAGACAGAGTTTACTGTAAACGATGCCACGGAACTACTTGAGAAGGTCAAAGCCTAGCACTACACACACCATTATCCATCACATCATTTACACGACAAAACACTATGTTTGCCGAACTAGCTCTCTGGCTCTACAACGAAATCAGCTACTTTTGGGTATTCATACTCATGACTATTGAGAGCACCTTCATTCCTTTTCCTTCGGAGGTAGTCGTAGCACCAGCAGCATTTAAGGCTGCCCATGGCGATATGAATATCTATCTCGTAGTGCTTTGGGCTACGCTAGGTGCTGACCTTGGTGCAGCCATCAACTATTGGCTAGCCTACTACCTCGGTAGGCCAGCAATATATGCCTTTGCGCGTAGCCGTTGGGCTAAGCTCTTTTTGCTAGACGAGGGCAAAATCGTACAGTCAGAACGCTATTTTGAGCGTCGCGGTGTGGTAGCTACGCTCATCGGCCGTCTCTTACCCGTCATTCGACAGCTCATCTCTGTGCCTGCTGGCCTAGCTAGAATGAATTTTAGTAAGTTTATTCTCTTTACCACCATTGGCGCAGGTAGCTGGAACATCATTTTGGCCATCATAGGTTATAGCATGGGTGCTGCCTTTGGCAAAGACGAGTTTGAGGCTTTCATGCAAGCCCTCACTGAGCGTTCACACCAAATTGGCTACGGCATCTTGGCCATAGTAGTCATAGCGGCTATCGTGTGGTATGTAGCCAAAACTTTTAAGAAAAAGCACGAACAACACACTTAGCCCATACACTTTAATAGCCATAGGCTGTACCCAAGCATGTTGCGCTTGAGTGCAGCCTATGGCTATACTTACCAGCCAAAGTTTTGTACGTAAATTTCGGACAATTATCCGAAGCCTTCAACCAAAGGTCCGCAGCCCTCAGACATTTGTCTAAGGGCTGCGGACAAACCTCTTAGGTTACCTATAAAGCACTAGCCTTACCCACAGCAGCAGTATAGCAAAAGATGCTCTCACACGATTGGCGTGTCGAGAGCATCAAAGCTAGCTTACTACAAGGGCTAGAACAATCCCCTAGGAATATCGTCTATCTAAGGTCACGTTTAGTGTTTTAAGCGTAGCTCCTCTGCTATTAGCACTACATTTGTTTACGCATGAGTCTACGTAGTCGTTCCGTAAAGGTCTATCGTAGCACGCGTTTGATGCTCGGGTCGCAAGAGGTCATTGACTGTCTTTACGGGGTTGAATGTAGTGAGTGGCACTTCGACAAAGAGCGTTGTCCAGTCACTCATGGCACCATTCCAAAGACCAGGTAATTCGAGCGCACGTAGGGTACGACCATCTTTACTCTTGCTCGAAATAAAGCCAGTAGCAGGATCGGTGTATTGTGATAAATCGAACCTACGGCCACAATAGTCTGTAAGGCAGCAAACTAAATCTACGGGGTTAAAGTGTGTGCCTTGCTCAAAGCAAGCTCTGGCCTCGGCATCACTCATATCTATTTGTGAGCTTTCGAGTATTTGGAGCGAAGCTGAACC
Source organism: Bacteroidales bacterium (assembly GCA_030528715.1). Lineage (GTDB taxonomy): Bacteria > Bacteroidota > Bacteroidia > Bacteroidales > Bacteroidaceae > Alloprevotella. The sequence goes on from JAUMYJ010000017.1 coordinate 23,268, forward strand.
ATCTGGGTTATAGGCCATAAAAGGACCTCCTCCAGCCTCACCTACATTCTTTACCATAGCTGCTACGCGAATGGGGCGGTGTAGCTTACTGCGTAAATAGGCTTCAAGGTTAGCCCGCGAGCGATCAAGATGAGGTGGCGTGATGACACAGAGTTCGCGCTCTACAAAATGTAAGATTTCTTGCAATTGCTCGGGTGTAGCACCAGCATCAAGTACGTGTAAGTGTGCAAAGATTTGCTCACGTATTTTTACTAAAAGGCCACCCAAAAGAGCTTTATAAGCATTGCAATCGGCCTTTAAGCGGTCGGGCACAACGTTGTCAATGTTTTTCACGAAAACAATATCAGCATCAAGCTCATTCAAGTTAGCTAATAGTGCGCCATGGCCTCCTGGTCGAAAAAGTAGAGTGCCATCGGCATTGACAAAAGGCGTATTATCTTCGTTTACCGCAATGGTATCAGTGTGTTGCTTTTGCTGCGAAAAGGTAATGTCAAACGTTACACCATGCTTAGCTTCTAAACGCGCCACCTTAGCTGCAACTTGCTCAGCAAAGAGAGCTTCGTGCTGGCTCGACACCGTGTAGTGAATGCTTACATGGCCATTGGCCATAGATGCATACTGGCTCCCCTCTATGAGGTGCTCTTCAAAAGGCGTACGTACACCATCAGTATAGTAATGAAATTCGAGCAGCCCCTTAGGCAGTCGGCCATAGTCCATACCCTCAGGCAAGAGCAAAGCACGCACCACGTCCTTACATCGCCCCTCTGCTATTAAACGTGTAGCTAGCGCGCCGTAAAGGGTTTCACAAGTATCGTTGAGCGTGCAGAAAAAAGCAAAACGTGGCAAATGGCTAAAAAACTGTTTTTCAAACTCCGTTGTAGGCGCGTCATATGGTGCTTCTAAGAAAGCAAACAAGTCCTTAAACATACGGCTGGCTGCTCCCGAAGCAGGCACAAACTTAGTAATGCGCGCTTCGCCTTGGGCTACAAAAGCGTGCCACGTAGCCACGTATGTACCCATCTCGGCCTCGGTATATTGACGAACGCCCTGCGCTATTGACGCAGCCCCCAGTAGACGCAGATAGGGAAAGCCTTGACGAAACTGTGCTAATTGCTGCGCTACTTGCTCGGGAGTGATGCTGCGCTGCTTCAATTGCTCTTGTTGTATGATGGTAAACATAGTGCTGTGTTATTTCTTTTTCTTTTCAGGAAGTAAATGTGCCCAAGCCTCTACAGCCAAACGCACACGCACGAGTGCTTCGTCCATCGTACAAGGCATACTGCCACCTGCGGCATTGTGGTGTCCTCCACCATTGAAAAACTCTGCTGCCCATAAGTTGCAGGGGAAACTCGTCTCCGAACGTGTAGATACGCGTATCAAGCCCTTGTCCGTATCCTCACGGAGCGATACCGATAGCTCTACGTCCTTAATGCTTAGGGGCATATTTACGAAGCCTTCACTATCGCCACGTGTATAACAGAAGCGTGCCTGCTCTTCGGCTGTGAGGGCAAAAACCGAAGCACGTCCATCGGCTAGCATTTCGAGTTTTTCATACATCACATAGCCCATGAGGCGCATACGCCCTTCGGAATAAGCATGAAAAATATTGCGATAGATTTGATCTTTATTTACACCTTTACGCAAGAGCTGACTAATGATGAAATAGATATCGGGGTCGTTACTATTATAGGTGAAACCTCCCGTATCTGTCATCATACCCGTATAGAGTGCTGTGGCAGCATCGAGCGTGAGCTGCTCATAGCCACCCAACTGCCAAATGATACGAAACACCATCTCGCTAGTACTCGATAGCTTAGGGTGCGAAATCGTAAGGTCGGCAAAATCATCAGGAGCCTCATGATGGTCAATCATCACTTTCTTAGCTGCACTTGCCTTGACGATGGCACACATGCTTTCGAGACGCGAGAGAGTATTAAAGTCTAGGCAGAATATCACATCGGCCTCACGTAAGTGACGCGTGATAAGCTCTGCATGGCGGTCATAAGTCAACACATGCTCTGCACGTGGAATACTATGTAAATAGTCTGCAAAACTATTGGGCATTACCACACGAGCGTGCTTACCCATACCATAAAGATAAGAGGCTAAGCCAAGTGTAGAGCCAAGCGCATCGCCATCGGGGCCAAAGTGCCCTATCACTACCACACGCTTAGCCTCGCGTATTAGGGCTATCCACTGCGTGAGTTGTTGGGGCGTAAGTATGTCGTTAAGCATAAGTTTGCTATATCGTATGCAAATAAAGTATTGTAATTTTTATGCAAAGATAGCTACTTTGCGCGAGATAGCACCTCGGAGAGGTTTTCAAAAACACACTTTTTGCTATCTTTGCAGCGCAAAACCATAGCTTATACACATGCCAACAAACAAAAAATGGAAAGGCCATTTGGCTGTATTATTAGCCAATGTCTTTTTCGGCCTCAACATTCCCGTGATGAAAGCCCTTATCCCCACTGCATTTACCGATTGGGGGTACATCATGATACGTTCTGTCGTAGCACTCGTTACGTTTTGGGTGTTGCAAGCCTTTATACCACGCGAAGTGGTGCAACGTCGGCATGTGTGGCTACTAATACTAGGGGCATTCTTAGGCTTTGTATTTTCACAATACATGTCTGTTGTCAGTATCCAATATACAAGCCCTGTCTATTTTAGCCTCATCGTCGCCCTTAGCCCGATAGCTACGATGCTCATGGCAGCTATTTTTTTGCGTGAGCCCATTACCACACACAAAACGCTCGGTGCACTCATGGGCGTAGGTGGTGCTGTTTTGCTCGTGGCACAAGTGATTGGCCAGCCCTCTGGCAGCAATGACCTACTCGGTATACTTGCCGCCTTCATCGGCTGTATTGCTTTCTCGGGCTACCTCATCATAGCACGTCACTTATCGGCTTTCTACTCGGCAACAACACAAATGAAGTGGATTTTTCTGATCGCAGCCTTAATGATTTTACCCTTTGTATGGAGTGACCTCTTGACACAGCCACTCCTCACACAACCACAAACGTGGCAAACGTGGGGGCTTGTAGCCTATGTTCTGATATTCCCAACAAGCGTAGCCTACTTCTTATTTCCACTAAGTATGAAATATATCCGTGCCACTACGGTAAGTGTGTACATGAACTTACAACCTATCATCGCCTCAATTGCAGCCATTGCCATTGGACAAGACCGCCTGACATGGGATAAGCCTTTGGCAGCAATTTTGGTGTTGTGGGGTGCCTATATCGTAAGCCAAAGTAAGAGCCGACAAGACGAGGAAAACGTTGTCTTGTCGGCAAGCGATGATAATGAGAAACGACCCTAAAAGTGCCCTAACCATCCGTGGCTGCGTGGCACGGCATTATATCCTCCACATGCATGTACACAATCATGCACGTACAAGTAAACAACACTACCTCCCACTTAACCATATACGAAGTAGGAGGTAGTGTTTTATCAATATGCTTCAAAAGTTGCTTTGCAACAGCGTATTATTGCATTGTGGCCGAAGCGCGACAAACTTTCACACAGCCGCCACCATCAAGGCATCTTTCAACAAAAGCTACGACTTTCTTGCCTACCGATGTCGCATTCCACAATGTTACCTCTGAGGTGTCAATATCCATTTTGCTTCCTTTAGCCTTACCGGACTCACAAACAAGACGAACAATTTCTTTTTTGCGATGCTTTACATTTGCTGCACGAGTCTCTACAATGTAGTCTTCGGCACTACTCAAAGTGGCACCGAGGATGGCTAACTCTAGCTCATCCATTTCGTTGGGTTTGTAGACACCAGCTTCTTCAATAGAAACCTCACCTTTTTCCTTATCTACAGCAATGGTAAAAGCTGCAAACTCTTTTAACGTGGGGTCATACTGCTCACGGAGATATGGCATGAACTTATCCATCAATTCTTCAACAGCCTCAGCTCGTGCTGCGGCTACTGCCATAGTATCTACTTCACCACGCACACCAACACTTGTGGCATACTTCACAGTAAATTGTGCCAACTCTTTAGCAGGAATGATAGAAAGCCCCGCTGTTTTCTCAACGCCTTTACTTGGCACATCTACCTGTGTTGTCTCTGCTAACGGCTCACTATTACAAGCCGTAAAAGCAGCCAAAGCGACTACAGAGGCTACTGAGAGCCACAACATCGTTGTTCTGATTTTTCTCATAACTTTATTAATTGAAGAATTATTAGTATCTTTGCGTTCGAACTACTAAAGACAATACAAAAATAGTACTTTCACTCGAAACCACCAAGAAAAAATGCGACTTATTTCAATTTTATCCCTTATTTTTTTAGCCTTGGGAATGTATAGCTGCTCAAAACAGACAAAAATGGATGAAACAACCACATTTATTCAACAAAAATTCGAACAGCACACCCATCACCAACTTCATGACGAGATAGAACACATTTTCGTAATCAATGAGAATAATGGCACTTGTGATGCTTGCGTAGTGGCTTATAGCGAATATCTTGCTACACTACCAGCATTGCCCAAGGCGGCTTTTATTGTAAACAAAATGCCCCTCACCCAAGCCGATAGTATCTTACGACAAAAGCAAACTAATGTTTACAAAGGAGACAATATCCCTAAAAATCTACTTGACCCCTTATCTGATTTGGCTTACGTCAAGCTCAGCAAGGGTCGTGTAGATACTATCATCGTGCTACATTACCCTGCGAACGAGCAACTCAAAACCATTGATAGCCTACTTCGCTCTCATTAAAAGATTTATTGCATACACAATAGCACGTACGCGTGCCATGCCTACTTATGTAAGTAGCACATGGCACGCGTATGTGTCCGTTTTTAGGAAAAATCGGTTAATCTTCATCTTCGCCAAAACTAAACCCATCGTCTTCGTCCCAGCCCTCCATATACATCGGTGTGGTAAAATCATCGATATCTCGGCGGTCTTTTTTAGTAGGGCGACCTGTGCCACGTGCACGGTCTATAAATCCACTAATGCGACTCATTTCGAGCAATTCGTATTGTTCTGGTGCAGTGATGTTTTCTAGTACTTCTGGAACGAGCTTAGCCCCTATACGCTTTTCGATGGTCTGCTTCACGGCAAAGGTATAAGTAATGGGGGCTTTTTTCACGCTCACGTGGTCACCCACTTTTACGTTGCGCGAGGGCTTAGCCACAACACCATTGATAGAGACGCGGTTGTTTTTGCACGCATCTGCGGCTTGTGAGCGTGTTTTAAAGATGCGTGTGGCCCACAGCCACTTGTCTACACGCGCTTCGTTTGCTACACCTTTGCCCATGTCGGTCTATTTATTGTTATACTGGTTCATCGTGATGTTTAGCCCCTGCAATACAAAGCTTTTGATGGCTTCACCTGCTAGCACTATGCGTGTTGCGAGTAGCTCGCGCTCTTCGGACGAAAATTGTCCTAGCACAAAGTCTATCTGTCCTCCACGTGGATAATCATTACCTATCCCAAAGCGTAAGCGTGGATATTGCTGCGTGCCGAGAGTAGCGGCAATGTGTTTGAGGCCATTGTGTCCTGCATCGCTACCACTCCCTTTCAAACGAATGGCTCCGAGAGGCAAAGCTAAATCATCTACGATGATGAGTACACGCTCGATGGGTATTTTTTTCTCTTGCATCCAATAGCGCACGGCGTTACCACTTAGGTTCATATACGTAGAGGGTTTGAGCAAAGTAAGTTTACGCCCTTTAAGTGAGAGTGTTGTGACAGCTCCGTAACGTTTGTCTTCAAAAGCGAGGTTGGACGCCCCTGCAAGGGCGTCCAACACGTCGAAACCTATGTTGTGGCGAGTGCCTTGGTATTCGCTACCAATATTGCCCAAGCCTACAATCAAGTAGTTCATTGAGTCTATTATAACTTAGGCGTTAGCACGACTTAGTTACCTGCTTTCATCGCAGCGAGACGAGCGTTCTTAGCAGCACGCGTCATCTTCACAGCTACTACTACAACTTCCTTAGGCGTTACGAGTTCGAGACCTTCGAAGCTGAGCTCACCGACCTTAATGGTTTGTTCGAGACCGAGCTTAGTAACGTCTACTACAAGCTTTTCAGGAATATTGTCATAGGTAGCACGTACCTTCAAGCGACGCACTTGCTGGTTGAGTTTACCACCTTCGCGCACACCAGCGGCCAAGCCACTTGTTGCCACAGGCACAGCCATTACGATAGGCTCATCTTCTACCACTTGGTAGAAGTCTACGTGCAACACTGTATCTTTTACAGGATGAAACTGAATGTCTTTCAACACAGCCTTTACCTGCTTACCATCAATATCGAGGTTGATGAGGTAGATATTAGGCGTGTAGATAAGGTTGCGCAGCTCACTATTAGTAACTGTAAATGGAATGGTTTGTGTCGCACCATTAGCATCTTTGGCCGAGCCATAGAGGATACCAGGTACTGCGTCAGCATTGCGCACAGCCTTTGTGCCACGCTTGCCCAAGTCTTCGCGCTTGGTAGCTTTGATTGAAATTTCTTTCATGTTTTGTTTGTGTTACTCTAAAATAAAAACAATGTTTTAATTTCGCCATTACACAGGGTGCCCACAGACATTCGGCCTAGCACCTATATAATTTTGGTTGGGCAAAGATACGCATTTATTTTTACATGGACAAATTTTGCCGTTGAGCATTTGGTACTTTTACTCAGCGGTTGCAGGCAATAATAGAGGCAAGATATCTTCGATACGATAGACCACAGCATCGGCTTGATGTAAGAGGGCGGGGTCTTCTTCTTTGTTGTCCCAGCCATCACCTTTGACCCAAATGCGCGCACAGCCCACAGCGGCAGCTGGCACCATATCTTTGCTCCACGAGTCACCTATAACCACAGCTTGATGCGCAGCTACACCGGCAGCCTCTACACCCAGGGCATAGATGGCAGGGTCGGGCTTACGTACACCTACCACGGCACTCTCTACAATCTGCTCAAAACAATGCGCTAAGCCAAAGTCGGCAAGTACGGCTTCTACATTGCCATAAAAGTTGCTCACCAATATCAAACGATAATGCTGGCGCAGAGCTTCAAGTACGGGCAAAGCCTTAGCCACATGTTGCTGTGCATAGGCATAGCAATAGTTGGCTATACGTGTGGTAACGGCCAAGCGCGTCACCTCATCTACCGCCCAGTGGCCATGCGCTACAAGATAGGCCGTTTCGAGGTCTACTTTTTTATATAAGAGTATGCCAAAGTGATCCTCGGGCAATATGATACGCTGCTTAGCCAGCGTGCGCTCTGCATACACATAAGCCTCACGAAAAGCCTCGTAAGAAACGGCACTTGTAGCCTCTTGAAAGCCCTCCCAAAGGACATGCGCCCAGTGGCGACCATCTGTATCAAGCGTACCTCCATAATCGAAGAGGAGGGCACGAATAGTATTTGTCTGAAACATACAAAAACGTTTTGGTATAACGTAATAAAACAGAGAGTACTTTATGCTAAACATTGTCCGAGG
>JAUMYJ010000018.1 GCA_030528715.1 Bacteroidales bacterium
ACCGCCAACACACACCACAACCAACACACCGCCAATCAGAATCACACCACTACGTAGGCGCAATGGCTGTGCTATCATGATGCTAGGGCTCCTCGTAATACTCACTATAATTACTGGGTTAGCTATCTACACCTATTGGCACGAAGTGCGTGAAGAGGCACACTATACACAACGCATACGCAGCTACTACGAGGCCGATGTCAAAACTCTGAGTGCCAACGATGTGGCAGACCTAGCACCCTACTTTGGTTTCCCACTCGTTTACTACAAAAAACACTTTGCTACGAAATCCGAGTTCCAAGACTTTTATCTTCGTCGCATGCGCAATATCAAACAAAAGGAGCTACGTATAGACACCATCGAAGTACTTACCAACAGCAGCAATGACAAGCAGACTATATTACTCGTACGAGGCTCAATAGCTTACCTCATGCGCGATGGCACCACACGCAGCAGTGTCATACGCGACCGCATAGCCATAGACAATGCCACACAGCGCATCGTGAGCGTCACTATCTACTAGATCCATGGCTCAACACAACGCTCTTGGGGCAGCTGGCGAAGCTGCTGCTGCCCTCTACCTAGCCCAGCAAGGCTACACCCTACACGAACGCAACTGGCGTAGCCACCACTACGAGATAGACCTCATAGCCGAATGGCATGGCACACTTGTGTTTGTAGAGGTCAAAACGCGCAGTTCTGCTAGCTTCGGGCAACCCTATGAGGCCGTAGATGATGCCAAAGAGCATCGTCTCGTGCGAGCAGCTCATCACTATTGCCTCTCCAAAGCACATCAAGGTCCTTGGAGGGTAGATATCCTAAGTCTCGTAGGAACTCCCAAGCACTTCGAGATAACTCATATCAAAAATGTAGCTACACACAATGTGTATGGGCTACCCTACACCACACGCTAAACACAACCTAAGCCTTACAAACAACGCGCTATGCAGGCACATATAGCCAAATTGAAAGGCTATCGGCACTACATTTTGTCCGAAAACCGCAAACAAATGTCCGAAGACCACAGACAAATGTCCGAAGACTTCGAGCAAAACGTAGTGTCAAGCCATGCTTGCCTGCATGATACACCCTCTCTAAGCCTCATACAATATATACTATGGCTATCGATTACAACCGCACTTTTATCACCTTACCCCACGGCCTACCGCGTGTAGAGTGCCTACATTTCGACACGATACACTCTACAATGCAGGCAATCGACGACTTGCCATGGCACACGGCAAAGCATGCACCACGTGTAGCTGTGGCAGAATATCAAACGGCTGGACGTGGACAACAAGGAACATTTTGGGAGAGTGCACACGGAGAAAACCTTCTCTTTACCCTAAGCATAAGTCCACAGCGTGTGGCCGCAACCGCCCAATATGCGCTCAGTATCATCTCAGCACTTGCCGCATGGGCATGCTGTGCACCACTCATAAACCAAGAGGCACTCACTATGAAGTGGCCCAATGACCTCTACTACCACGATAGCAAGCTCGCTGGTACCCTCATACAGCACACATTATCAGGGCAGTACCTATGCACAACACACGTTGGCGTGGGGCTCAATGTCAATCAAACTCACTTCGAGAGCAATGCTCCTAACCCTATCAGCTTGCGTAACATCACCACCCATATGCACGACAAATCGGCATTGCTACAAAGTTATCTCACAGTGTTTCTTACACACTTAGCCCAACTAGAAGCTCATGCTGACTACGCCGACACACTTTGGGATAGCTATCACACCCACCTCTATCGACGCCAAGGGCTACACACCTATATGGCACACGGAGAAGTATTTTTGGCCGAAATCATACACATTGACCGCCTCGGCCGCCTACACCTGCGCCACACCAACGGCACACAACACGCGTATACCTTTAAGGAGATTACCGCTGTATTGCCCTCCCACTAAGGTACTATCTACACGCAGTCACTAAGCCAAAGTTCCCCTCACGACCCACTTGTAAAGGTCGCGAGGGGAATTTCCTTATTTAGCACAAAGGTGTGCGTATTAGTGCTGCTGCTTCACGTAGTAAACGATGGTGGGTAGGTGGTCGGCATAGCCATTTTGCCACACATTACCCGAAAAGCTACGCCAAGGATAGCCCTTATATTTACCAGCAGGTGTCAAGAGGTAAGGTGGATTGAACACCTCTACCTTCCAGAATTTAAGCGTAGAGCGATCGCTACCCAAGAGGTTGTCGCTCACAACTTGCTGATCGAAGAAGTTCCATTGGTCTTGATAGGCTAGCGTGCCGATGCCACGATGGTGCAGTGCCCATGTAGGATTAAATAGGCCTCCCTTGGGAGTAGCGGCCTTAGTGGTAGAAGTTTGCAAGCCTTCCATAACACTCTCGTCGTTAGGGTCGTCGTTAAAGTCACCGCAGATGACCACTTTCATGTCGGGTTCGGCTACACGTAGCGAGTCGTAGATGTGGCGTGAAATCATAGCTGAGGCCTTACGAAAACCTGACGATTTCTTGCCACCATAGCGCGATGGCCAGTGACCTACGACAACACCAAAACGCTCGCCAGCCATATTGCCCGTGACTACGAGTATTTCGCGCGTGCGGTAATCCTCGGGAGCTCCATCGTAGTGAAACTGATAATAGGCCTCACTTGTAGGTGTGAAGAGCATGGGGTTATAGAGCAAGCCTACATCAATACCACGGCGGTCGGGGCCTTCGCGATGAATCACTTGGAGATTCATCGCAGCTAATTCAGGACGTGCGCATAGGTCTTCAAGCACACGGCGATTTTCGACTTCGGCCACACCGATAAACGCAGGACCAGCAGGCACTGTGGGACGTGCCAAATCACCTAACACACGAGCGATATTGCCGAGTTTTTGCTCATACTTATCTGACGTCCAGTGATAGGCACCATGTGGCAAGAAGTCGTTGTCGCCCGTATTATTGGGGTCGTCTTCGGTGTCGAAGAGATTTTCGAGGTTATAAAAGGCCGAAGCCCACACGTTCACACGCTCTTGCGCTACGGCCTGAGTAAGGCCGAAGGCAAGGAGAGTAGAAAGGGTTAAGAATAACTTTTTCATAACGTTTGGTCGGGGTTACGGGGGGTTATTCAGCCGTGAGTGATACGTTGTCAATACGGAAGCCAGAGGTATTGTTGGCAGCTGTGCTTACGAAGCGAATGCTAGTGAGCTGAGCAGCAGGTATACCTGTGAGCTTTACTTTTTGATAGACGTTTTTAGTCGCGATGTTACCCTCAGGCACAGCAAGCTGCGTAGTACCTGCAAAGACGTGTAAGCGAGCTTGGTCTACGGGAGCATCACCATTGTGCGTAATGTCGTAAGTGAGGGTAAAGGTAGGCTTGTCTGCCGTAAGTGTGTAGCCCGTAATTTCGAGGGCAGACTCGCGATTGGCAGCAAACCACACGTGAGCATCGAGTGTGCTAGTACTACGTACAGAGGCATTGCTATACGTGTAAGCATTGGCCGTCATCACGGGGTCGGTAAAGGTTAGCCCACTTGTCCAGCCCTTATACACATCTACCGAGGGAAAGAGTGTTTGGCTAGGGTTGCTAGGGTTTGGCACCTTATCTACCGTTTTACCCCCAAAAGTCTCTGTAAAGAGTGCTGTGGGCGTAGGAGGTGTGACGTTACCATTATCTGGCGTATCAATGGGCTTATTTACAAAGCCTTGAATGTCAGCCGCAGTACGAATATTGAGCTGCCAGTTGCCATTGTAGCGCCCTAACACACCATACACAGTACCTACACCAGTAGGCAGCTTTTGCTTGCCAAACTTAGCATAGTTGCTCGTGCGCACCACAAGCGTGTTATTGTGAGCATCAAAAAGAGTGCGTGTACCAAAACCAGAAGGCTCGGCATAAGTAAGGGTGCCAGCACCATCGAAACGCACGTTTACTAGCTTCACAAGGCGATTGGTATAGAAGTCGGCCTTAGCTGTGAGCGTACTAAAATCAGCCACCTCGGCAGGCACAGCATTGGTTTCTACACCCCAGCCATTCTTTTGTACACGCTCTTGGAACTGCGCCCAAGGTGTACGATTGAGGTAAGCACCAGGATAGCCTATTTGCAACTCACCACCATAGGGACTTACTACGAGACCTTTTAAGTTAACAAAAACTTCTTGGCCTACACGATAAGTGGCCCCCACACCACCTTGGTCTACGAGCATAGCAATAGCCGCCGTATCGTCTTGAAGATAGATGGTCTTATAAATGTTACCCCCGTCGTCGGTGCTATTCACGATAGCACGCAAAACAAGGTCGCCTTTGATTGTATCGGGCGTACTTTGTGTAGCCGAAGCATGAGCAGCTTTGAGCTGAGCGATACCATAATTGGCCGATGGCCCCGTATAGATAGGTGTATTGAGGGGTGGAGCATCGTAGTCTACACTACACGAAGTGGCCACAGCAGCTGCTGCGAAGAGGGTGCCCAAAAGATATGTCAGTTTCATAATCGGATTTCTTATTTTATGTTGTAATGAAGAGAGCAAGGATTAGAAATTGTAGCTCACGTTAAGAAACGCATTAACCCCTTGCATGTAGTAATACTTTGACTTGAAGTAGTGATAATTGGTTTGGCTAATGCGACCTTGCTCATAACCACCTGTGCGCACATTTTCGTTGTTGAGAATGTTGTTTACAGCGAGATTAAAGTTGATAGACTTACGATTTTTGAGATAGAACACCTTACCTACCGAGAGGTCTACGGTGCATTGTGTAGGATAGCGCTCTTGGGTAGTCCACTCACGATAGGCTTGCATTTGAGCGGGGTCGCCACCTTCTACAAAGCTATAAGTAGATGCCAAGCGGCGGAAAGGCGAAGCGTCTACATAATTATTAGCATAGACGTTGAAGTTTGCTCCGAGGAACCAGTAGTTGATAAAATAGCGTAGGCCTACGGTAGCAGCCGTTTGTGGGCCATTGGCTACACGCACGTGGCGCATATAAACACGCTCGTTTACATCGGCTTCTTTACCATTTTCGTAGCTAATCGTACCCATAGGGTTGTTGGTATAATAGGCTTGACCAATAGTACCAGCAAAGTCAATGCTCCACTGGTCGTCAAGCTTAGCAGTAGCTCCAAGCTCAATACCACGGTGTAGCACATTGAGACCACGTAGCTCATGGTTCACATAAGTGCGTAGGGCATCATGATAATAGCTTGTGCGATCCATCTGGTTATACAGATTGGTCTGATAGAAGCTCAAACGTCCACGGAAGCCACGTACCGACACGATGTAATTAAGGTCTGCTGCAAAAATGCGACCACTTTCAAGTACAGAGGTCTTGTCGCTAATACGTGGTGAGATGTAAGAGTTATAAGGCAATGGTGCCTCAGTACCATAAGTAACGTTGGCAGTGAGAACGTGCGAGCCTGTAATCTTATAGGTCAAACCGCCCTTGGCCATGAGGTCATTAAACTCATGGCGCTTACCCTTGCCATACGAGTTATTGGGGAAGCGGCCATTTTGCATCTTACCTTCACGCTGAAATGCTGTATAGGTATATTTTAAACCATAGTAGCCGTCCCACTTACGGTAGGTATATTTGTTGGTCACCCACGCATTGGCACTATTGACAATAGTGTTGTAGTTATAGCCAAAGATGCCATTCTTGTAAACTTTACGATTGGGGCGCATAAGGTCATTATGCATCTTAATAGGATCGTCTGAAAAGTCGCCCTCGGCATACTTGTCTATATCTAGTACATACTCTGCACCGAGCAAGTCATCTACGGTTTTAAAAGAGCGTTGCACCGTATTACGCAGACCAACACCTGCCGTTACGTGCTGATGGTTAGAGAGTTCTACATTAAGGGTTGAGTTGAAATTTGTTTCGTACAAGTCATTGCGACGACTTTCAACCATGTAAATTGCTTCACCATTACCAGCCTTGCGGTTAGCGTAGTTGGCCGCATAGAGTTTGTCCCACTCAATTTGCGTGAAGGCAGCACCACTACGCCAGCCCTGAGCTAGCTCTTCTGCTAGCTCTGATGTAGCCGCATATGAGGGTAGATAGCGATAGTAGTCAGGGCGTGGGTCACTACCTGCATACCAGTTGAGAGCTGTACGTGCATCGTAGGCGTAGTGAAAGGCAAGGGCATTTTCCCAACGTATCTTTTTGTTGATATCCCAGCGGAGGTTGAGGATCGTAGTCGGGTCAAAGGCCGTAACGACACGCGAGTTGCGACGCTTGCCATTTTGCCAGCCCCAGTTAGCATTATATTGGTTATCGCCTACGAGGTCATATACCTCTTGCATGCTCGCTGCTGCTTGGCCACGCGTTACAGGAGAGCCAAACGACACGAGGGCGAGTGAGGCATTGTGCCAACGTTTTTCAAGAAGGGCTGCATAAGAAAAATTGCGATAGAACGTACCCTCTACATTGCCTCGGTGTGCATAGCGCCCGCCAAGAGAGAACGTAAACGCCCAGCCATTCTCCATAAGCCCCGTAGAAAGGGTAGCCATAGCACGCGAGTAATAATTGCGATTAGTCAATGATAAGGTTGCCTTGCCACCACGAGCGAAATCGCCAGCGCGCATTGAGATATTTTCGGCTCCACCCAACGCGCCGAAAGTAAAGCGTGAGGGAGCTGTATAGTTGGCCACATCGCCATTGCGTGTTACATCATTAAGCGCACCAATTGACGAGTAATTAAAGAGGCCACGTATTTGATTGTTTAAGGCTACGCCATTGATATATTTTTGCTGATGCCAATTGTCATAGCCACGCGTGCGAAAGTAGGCCTGCGAGAGTTGAAAGCCTGCACGACGCAGAAATACATCGTGCTGCACCACTACGGTCGAGGTTATATTTTGGTGCGAAGTTCCGCCTTCGTCATCATCGGCATCGAAGTTGTCTACCACACCGAGTAGGCCAGCTGTGCTATTCATGAGCGTGTCATGTAGCGCTTCGGTGGCTTCTTGGGCATGGGCAACAACTGCGGGGCATGCCATTAGGCAGATAAGCGCGAGTTTGCTATTCATGTTGAGTTTTTATGAAGATAGTAGAATATATACGTGTGTGCAGTCATAGGGTTGGCAGCAAGCACCATAATGGGACTACACACGAATAAGGAATAGGCAGAAAGATGGCTAAGTTGTGGCCATCTAGCCCCATATATTCCATCTTTCTGCCTAGGGAGTTGGGGCTTATTCAGCCGTGAGTTTTACATTATCAATGCGATAGCCCACTGTATTGGTCGCTGTTGAACCTACAAACTTGATATTTGTAAGCTGAGCAGCAGGAATACCAGCAATCGTCACCGTTTGATATATGTTTTTCTGAGTGATGGTGCCAGCAGGTACTGTCAGCTGTGTATCGCCTGCAAATACAGTGATGGCAGCTTGGTCTTGCGCCCCGTCGCCATTATGCGTGATATCATAAGTAAGTACATACGTACCTGTTCCAGCTGCTTTAAAGCCAGTGATAAGCATGGCTCCATCTTTGTTAGCAGCAAACCAAGCATGAGCATTCAGCTTGCTAGTACTACGTATTGACACGTTGCTATACTTAAAACTCTTCTCGGCCATGATAGGGTCTGAGAAAGTCAAGCCACTAGTCCAGTCTTTATAAATGTCAAGTGATGGGAAGTGCGTGCCAACCTTTGCTATCGTTTGCCCACCAAACTCTTCGTTGAAAATCACTGTACCAGGAGCTGGATTTGTGCCTGGGTTAGGATTGGGAGAGGGGTCTGGTGTAGGAGGCGTTGGAGGTGTAGGTGTTGTACCATCAATAGTAATGTCAATGCTACCACCTGGTGTCGTTGTCCAGTCGGTTATTGTAGCGTTGAAGCCCACATTAACCTGCACATCTTCGCCAGCTTTCTTAATGGTTACAGGGGCAGAAGTAATGGTACCAGCAGCAAACGTTTTACCTGCCATATCTACGGTCTTTACTGTACCATCGGCCAATGTAAATTCGAGCGTTGCGCCAGCTGGCAATGCACCTGGCAACACAATACCCTCTACCTTAGAGCCATCGGCGGCCACTTGCAATGGTATATCGGCCGTAGCACCTGCTTCTGCAAACATACCTGTCGCGAGATCAAAGGTAGCCATCGTAGGAGCCGCTTTGAGCACAACTTTAAGCCCTGCTAGCGATACGCCAGCCGAAGCTGTCACGTTGTAACTAGCTTTGGCCAGCTGATGTTTGAAAGTAAGCTCCGTAGCACCCGTAGCTGTGGCAGCAGGTGTCTTAGCATAGAGTAGGTCAATGGCCGTAGGATTAGTTTGGTCTACCACACTAACAGAGACTTTGCCCGTAGCATCAAGTGTCAAACTATAAGGGTAGTAGGCCACGAAGTCTACTGCGCCCTCGGTTGGATAATAAAGTGGTGTGCCTTCGGCAGTAAACGTGCCACCACCTGTGGTCACAAACTTTACGTTTGAGGCAGTAGCTGCATTAAGGCCTTGACCTGCGGGCATCATATAGACACCGATGACGTCATTGGCGTCCCAGCTCGTGCCAGATACGCGCACAGTAGGTGTCCCGCTAATAGCCGCATTAAAGGTCACTTCTTTGGCATCACCCCATGTGCTGTAATCGTCGTTGCTTGTACAAGCAGTGGTAAGGGTAAGCATAGCAGCTACACCCAGCCATAACGTATTCTTACTCATAACAGATAGGATTTAGTGAGGTTAGTTTTTGAGTGGTTGTTAAGTGTTATATTCAGTATTTTAGGTTATCTCCAAAGGCTACCATCAAAACTTGCTTTGTCTGCTGTACTTAGTGTAGGGAAGAAGGTGAAGCCTGTCTTTTGCTCAAGCTGTGCTACCGAGATAGCATGCGTCATATGGTTTTTGTCTTCGTGTGCTGTATTGTTATAGACAAAGGCGATAGTCTGCATCTTACCACCTGTACGGCGTGCCAAGGCCTTAAAATAATATTTAGGAATAGCCACACGCGTACCACGTTTATCTGTGGCATAGTCTATCGTTAAGTCGTCGGCCGTTGTGGGCATAGCACCCGTCACGACATAGAGTGTGTCAACTCCCGAACTCCAATTACGCACTTTCTTTTCAAGCTCTGCCCAAGGACCTTGATTGAGCTTGTTAATTTGTGGCGTCATATTGGTGTAATAGAACGTCTTGGCGTTGTCAGCATTAGTTGTTAAGCGGTCTGCACTTGGCAACTGGTGTCCTCGGTCGTAAGGACCATTGTAAGAGTTAGATAGGTTGGCCTGCTCGCTTTGTGGCACCTTAGGGTCATAGCCCCAATCATCGGTACGCTTACCGCTGCCCGACTGGTGGCTTGTAGTCAAAGGATAGGCCACCCAATAAGCTATGCGCAACGTAGGCGAATAGAGCAAGGCAAAGCTGCGTTTGTCTGAGCCAGTAAAGTTGTGTACCACGTAGCGGTTGGCAGCCAATTGCTCCGAAGTAATGGTAGGTGTTTCAAAATAAGCCTCATAGTTAGGCACAGGTTGAGGCTGAGGGTTGGGCGCGGGGTCTACGGCTTTCAAGCCTTTGATAGGTACGTTTATCGCCTTTACCTCACCTGCGGCAAAGGTCGTACCACTAGGCAATGCGACCGTGCGTGTTATGGTGTCAAGCACAAAGGTTACTTGTGCTTTCGTTGCATCTACCCCTGGCAATACAGGGACACGCACCGACCACACCTTACCGCTACCCTCGGCCGTACGCATATAGGCAGCTTGACTGCCAGCGACAGTTGTAAGTGTGCCAGTAGCTAAGTCAATATTGGCTCTTGTAGGAAGCCCATTGATGGTCACTTGAGGCGCAGTGGTAATATCTAGATTGGTAGTAATTTGAAAATCAATGGCTGCCAGCTGACGCGTAAAATTCAGTGCACCCTGCCCCATAGCAGCAGTCCATGCCGTACTACTTTTGGCAAAGAGCAAATCTGTATTAACACCCTTAACGAGATCAACAGCATAGGCACCGCCCTGCACAGCAGAGGCTGTATAGGGGTAATAGGCCGTTACATGTACGGCATCGCCTGTGTGAGGGTAGTAGTGTGCGGTAGGCGCAGGCGTAAAGTTACCATCGCCTGCCGTAGTTACATAGGCATAGTTTTGACCAAGTACAGCAGCCGTAGTGGCGTGATATACACTTACGCCCACAGAGTCCTTAGCACTCCACGATGCACCATGCACGCGCACAGTCGCGCCCGTAGCACCTGCAAACGTAATCGGAGTAGCCTCATCGGTGCGCTGCACCATAGTGTCGCTTTGGCAGCTCGCAAGTAGAGCAATGCTTGGCAGCAACACCCAAGCCCAATGCTTTGTCGTTTTCATACGTGTTAAATCTGTCTTACCACAATGCGCAGAGGCACTGAGATTTAGTTAGTGTTTGTGTATCGTTCGCTCTGACACTTAAGCCATCATAAAAACGCCATGTGCCAAGAGGTATTGCAAAGATAACGAAATACTTTTTACATATCAAAGGAAAAACCAAGAAAAAACACACCTAAGCCCAAAAAACTTTTTGCATCTCTTGCATAACCATGTTTT
Source organism: Bacteroidales bacterium (assembly GCA_030528715.1). GTDB lineage: Bacteria > Bacteroidota > Bacteroidia > Bacteroidales > Bacteroidaceae > Alloprevotella. The sequence goes on from JAUMYJ010000018.1 coordinate 10,475, forward strand.
ACAACAGCGTTAACTCACCAGCAAGCAATCTTAATACAACGCCACAAAGATACGAGGCAATCTGTTGTTTCACGTCTTGGCACACATGTATCATGCCGTGGTACATGTGTATCGTGTCGTGGCACACATGTATTACGACACGATACAACGCTTACCTCCTAGCACAACATTGGGCTAACCTAAATAGGCATAAAGCTAGGCACAACGCTTTTTTATTGCCTTGTATCGTAGACTTAAGTATTAGATCTATTTATAATTAAACCTACTATCAAGGCGTGTGTATCGGCAAAAATGCGTAATTTTGCAGGTAGGGGTATACGCCGCATCAACAACACCTAGGCGCAGAGGGCTATGCCTATACCCCCATGGCACAACGTATGCTCACCATGCTCGGAATAAGGAAGCTCGACCTTTACGTCTTAAAAGCGTTTATCCCCCTTTTCATCGGTGCGTTTCTCATAAGTCTTTTCGTCTTCATGTTACAGACGACGTGGCGCTGGGTAAACGAGCTGGTGGGTAAGGGGCTAACGGTAGATATTTTAGGTGAGTTTTTTGGAGAGATGGCTCTCACACTCGTCCCCATGTCGCTCCCATTAGCCGTGCTATTAGCCATGCTCATCAGCTTTGGTAATATGGGCGAAAAGTACGAGCTATTAGCCATGAAAGCAGCAGGTGTGCCATTGGTGCGTATTATGGCACCACTCTTCGTATTTGCTATCGGTGTGTCTGGGCTATCGTTTTACTTTCAAAATACGATATCGGCACGTGCCTCATTGCGCTTAAAGCAGCTGGCACTTAGCATGAAGCAAGCCTCCCCCGCTCTTGAAATACCCGAAGGTGTGTTTTATAATGGTATCCCTAAGACCAACCTATACGTAGGCAAGAAAGAGGCTGAGCGTGGTATGCTCTACGATGTTATCATTTATCGCACAGAGGGCGGTACAGAGCAGACACGCATCGTAGTAGCCGACTCGGCTAAGCTCGAAATGGCTGCCGACAAGCAGAGCCTAAAACTACAATTATGGAGTGGCCTACAATTTGAAAACCTACAAAGTGGTGCTAACGCCATGACTGGGCAGCTTGACGTGCCATTCGACCGCGAAACGTTTGTCTACAAACAGCTCATCATCGACTTTGACGCCAATTTTAAGGAGATGGACGAGAGCAACATGAGTGCCACCCCCACGGCTAAAAACCTCAGCGAGCTAGCTATTGACATTGACTCTATGAGCTATAAAATAGATAGCATCGGGCGTCAGCAATGGCGTAGTGCCCTGCTACAAGCCTTTGCACACATGCATCGTGAGCGTGCTGGTGTGGATAGTATCGTGGCAGTCATTGATCGTGAGCGAGAGGCAGGGCAAATGGCTCTCCCACCTTCCACATACGTGTGGACAGAGTCTCAAATACCCACTACATCTCGTGATAGCATAGCTATACCAAGCCAAGCCAATGCTCACACTACTCCTACAAAGCCCAATGCACATCGCATCACAACGCTGCCAAGCATTGCCGTAATGAGTAGCACCATAGTACCGCAAGTGCCTCTACCACTTGATAGCGTAGTAGCACGCCTAGATGCCAACACTTATCAAGAGGCCTTACGCAGTATGCAGAGTGACACGCGCATGCAACAGCAAGAGTGGGAGTGGCGCAAGATTGAAACCGAGTCTACCAAAAGCATCATTCGTCGCTTTCAAGTAGAGCAACACAACAAATTTGCGCTATCACTTTCATGCATCATATTCTTTTTCGTAGGAGGCGCACTAGGGGCTATCATACGCAAAGGAGGCTTAGGTATGCCTACGGTAGTGTCGGTACTGATTTTTATCTTCTACTACATTATCAATACCTCTGGCATGAAGATGGCACGCGATGGCAAGTGGGACATGTGGGTTGGCATGTGGACAAGCTCACTCGTGTTTATCCTACTAGGTACTTACCTAACGTACAAAGCCAACCGCGACTCAGTAGTATTTAATAGTGAACTATATACGACTTTTATACGCAGGCTATTGGGGCTTCGCACAAAGCGCAATCTCTTTCGCAAGGAAGTCATCATTACACCTCCAGACTACCCAGCAGCCTCTGTCGAAATGGCAACACTGGTGCGCATGGCGCGCCACTACCGAGACAGCCAGCACTTAAAACGTCCTCCAAGCTACTTTGGCACATTCTTTGCACATCATAAAGATAGTGTAATGGCCGAGCTATCTACACGCTTAGAGGCTGTGGTAGTGCAACTCTCTTACAGCCGACATCACGACGTGATAGCCCTACTCAATACACTACCAGTGCTCTATGCCAAAGCACATGTATCGCCTTTTGAGCGCAAGGGGCTTAACCTTGCAGCAGGCTTACTATTGCCCCTTGGCCTAGTGCTTTGGGTACGCATGTGGCGTTTTCGCCTTCGCTTGTACCGCGAGCTTAAACAAATCGAACGCATCGGCGAGCAACTTATCGCTCGTATTACTGCACTAACAGACTAACATATCCCCATCAAGATAGAATGAACTCCGTAAAACTCTCTACGATAGAAGAAGCCTTAGAAGACTTTCGACAAGGTAAATTCCTCGTTGTTGTTGACGACGAAGACCGCGAAAACGAGGGCGACCTCATCGTGGCGGCCGAGCATATTACTCCCGAGAAGGTCAACTTTATGTTGCGTTATGGTCGCGGCGTGCTATGTGCACCCATTACTCGCGAACGCTGTCGCGAGCTAGCCCTACCCCACCAGGTAGAAGACAATACGAGCTGGGGTGGCACACCATTTACCGTAACGATTGATAAACTAGAAGGCTGCACTACGGGCGTTAGCTCAGCCGACCGCGCAGCAACAATCCTTGCCCTAGCCGACCCAACAAGTACGCCTAGCACCTTCGGCCGCCCTGGACACATTAACCCTCTCTTTGCCCAAGATCGTGGTGTGCTAAAACGTGCTGGCCATACAGAAGCAGCTGTAGACCTCGCACGCCTTGCTGGCCTCTATCCAGCAGCCGCTCTCATTGAAATACTCAACGAAGACGGCACGATGGCACGCATGCCAGAGCTTGAAATCTTTGCGGCTGAACACGACCTCAAACTTATTGCCATTAGAGATCTCATCGCCTATCGCCTGCGTACAGAGAGCCTAGTAGAGCGCGGTGAGGAGGTAAGCATGCCTACCGAGCATGGCACTTTTCGCCTTATACCATTCAAAGAATACGCCACTGGCCTAGAACACGTAGCCCTCATCAAAGGTACGTGGACAGAAGCAGACGATGTACTCGTACGCGTACACTCATCATGTGTCACGGGCGACATTTTTGGCAGCCAACGCTGCGATTGTGGCCAGCAACTACAAAAAGCCATGGAGCGCATTGAGGCCGAGGGGCGTGGCATGGTGCTCTACCTCAACCAAGAAGGGCGCGGTATAGGCCTTATGGCCAAAATGGCAGCCTATAAGCTCCAAGAGCAAGGGTTAGACACAGTAGACGCCAACCTACACCTCGGCTACGAAGCCGACCAACGCGACTATGGCGTGGGAGCACAAATCCTACAACAGCTCGGTGTACATCGCATGCGGCTCATGACTAATAACCCAGTGAAACGTGTAGGCCTAGAAGCCTTTGGGCTAAATATTGTAGAGAACGTGCCTATCGAAATTGACGCAACGCCACACGACGAACGCTACCTGCGTACTAAAAAAGAACGTATGGGACATACACTCAGCAAACTCTAAAAACCATTATAACTATAACGACATGAACAACTTTGTAAACAACACACAAACCTACGGACACTACAATATGCCCGTAGTCAATGCACAAGCCTACGCTTCGCTCTTCACGAAAGTATACACTTGGATGGCACTAGCCTTAGCACTAACAGGCCTTACGGCTTACTATGTAGCTGGTAACATCGCCATCATGGAAATGCTACTGAGCAACTCATTTGCCTTTTGGGGACTAGTAGCTGTACAGTTGGGGCTTGTATGGGGTATTTCGGGAGCTATCAATCGTATCAGTTTCCCCGTTGCTGGACTCTTGTTTGTCATTTATTCTATCTTAAATGGCGTGACACTCTCATTTATTTTCTTAGCCTACACAATGGAAAGTATCGCTTCGGTATTTTTTATCACAGCAGGTGCTTTTGGCGGTTTATCACTCGTAGGCTATTTTATCAAGCGCGACCTCTCGGCCATGGGAAAGTTTCTACTGATGGCACTCATTGGGATCATCATTGCTTCGGTAGTCAATATTTTCCTGCAAAATAGCACACTACATTGGGTCGTAAGCTATCTTGGTGTATTGGTCTTCGCTGGTCTTACAGCCTACGATACGCAAAAGATCAAAAACATGCTTGTCGAGGCTAGCCAGCATGGTGTAACGCCCGACACACAAAAGATAGCCTTGATAGGTAGCCTTACACTCTACCTTGACTTCATCAACCTCTTCTTATACCTACTTCGTATTTTCGGCGACCGCCGCTAACATCATACTAAATAAGCCAACGGACAGCTTGTCCGTTGGCTTATTACACATATTACCGTTTACATTATTCATCAATCCTCATCGCTATGACGCAACTTTCTGATCGTTTGCTTCGCTTAGCTCCCTCGGCTACACTTGCCATGTCACAAAAAAGTGCTGACCTCAAAGCACAAGGTATCGATATCATCAATCTAAGCGTTGGCGAGCCCGATTTTAACACACCTGACCACATCAAAGCAGCAGCCAAACAAGCTATCGACGACAACTATTCACGCTACTCACCCGTACCTGGCTACCCTAGCCTACGTAACGCCATAGTAGAGAAGCTCCGCCAAGAAAACGGCTTAACATATACACCTGCGCAAATCGTTGTAAGTAATGGTGCAAAGCAATGTGTGAATAACGCTATTCAAACCATCATTAACGCTGGTGATGAAGTCATCATACCCGCCCCGTATTGGGTGAGCTACCCCGATATGGTTGCTTTGGCCGAAGGCACCCCCATTACCATACCCGCCCCTATAGAGCAAAACTTCAAGATCACACCAGCACAGCTCGAAGCAGCCATCACCCCCAAAACACGCGCCATCATCCTCTGCTCGCCTAGCAACCCCACAGGCTCGGTATATAGCGCAGAAGAACTCGAAGCCCTTGCGGCCGTGCTGCGTAAACATGAACGCATCATCGTGATTGCTGACGAAATCTACGAACACATCAACTATATTGGCAAGCATGCAAGCATCGCAGCCTGCGAAGGTATGCAAGAGCGCACAGTGATTATCAATGGTGTTTCTAAGGCATACGCCATGACAGGCTGGCGCATCGGTTTCTTGGCGGCTCCACTTTGGCTAGCTAAGGCCGCCAACAACCTGCAAGGCCAATACACGAGTGGGCCTTGCTCAGTAAGCCAAATGGCAGCTACGGAAGCCTATGCAGGGCCACAGACTTGTGTCGAAGAGATGCGACAGGCCTTTGAGCGTCGTCGTAACCTCATCGTAGAGCTTACGCGCGAAATTCCTGGCCTGCAAGTAAACAACCCACAGGGGGCCTTCTACCTTTTCCCTAAGTGTAGCGACTTCTTTGGCAAAAGCGATGGCAAAACGACCATTCGAACCAGTGACGACTTTGCCCTCTACCTGCTCGAAACAGCACACGTGGCTTGTGTAGGTGGCGACTCATTTGGCGCACCCGAATGCTTCCGTATGAGCTATGCGACAAGCGATGAAAACATCGTTGAGGCCATACGACGCATCAAGGAGGCTTGCGCTAAACTCCAATAAACGAGAGTTGCTCACCTCTCTTTCGACCTACAACCACGAAATGAGGCCATTTTGCAGGCAAATAGCTTGCAAAATGGCCTCATTAGCGTAACGCGATATGTTGTGACTTTACAACACGGCGTCTATCAGTTTTTCCCGAGAGGGATAGTCATGCCAAAATTGACGGAGGTAGCACTACGCTCGGTAGGGATATATTCGCGACTCAATGTGCTCAGATGCGCCTCGATACCTGTAAAGAATTGGAAGCGGCGTGCTTGTAGCGTGAACATGGTACCCCAAGTGACACCTGTGGTCGAAAGCCCCCCACTCACGCCAACCTCTACAACTTTGTGTGGTCGCACACGGGCAATGGCCATGGCTTGGTGCCAGCTGTGCAGCCCCGCAAAGCGGTGAGTCGTTACTAGGCCAAAACTCAACTGCTTGTAGCTAGGTAAGGTATATTCGGCACCTAAATTTATCGTAGTAGCGAGTGTTTCGGTAAAGCCACGCTCAGAGCCTAACTTAAACTTTGCCAAATCTTTGAGGTCATCACCCATTTGTTCAAGGGTTTTTCCTACTTCTTGACTATTAATCTTGTCAGAGGCAATATAGGCATCCTTAAAACCTGCAAACTCCCAAGTTTTATGGGGGGTAGCCAAATGTTGCCCCGAGCCATAGCGAATGAAACCAAGATCGGTAATCGCTGCGCTAAGTTCGAGGTTCTCCATGCCATGCACTTTATAGCGTGCTCCGAGGTCAAGTGCTACGCCAAAGCCTAAGCCTGCGCGGTGTTTAGCATCAGTTTTCAAGGTAATATCACCCTCGTCATCGGCCACTAAGCCTGCATTGATGATGCTAGCACGCCCTGTGGCATGTCCCGATACGCGCCAACGGTCGGCATGCATCTCTACATTGACATCATTAAGGCGTGCTTGGGCATGGCCTGCACCAAAGAGCATTTTGAATTTGCTCCCCACAGTCCAGTGTGAGTCTAGCTCACGGCTATGCCCCAAAGCTAACTCTACGTAAGCACTACTGCGCACCCCTAGATTTGAGAAGCTATACGTCTTACGACTGCCAACCTGCTTAGCAAAGCGAATAAGCTCACCAGGTAGCACTACGGAAGCATTAGCACGCACATTTAGCTCTACGAGGTTGGTACCACCAAAACTATTAAAGGCGCACGAAAAGAAGCCGTAATTCACATGAACATCACTGCGCAAGTCTTTATTGCCCAACTTGCGTAGCACATCGGCTTCGCTGACTTGTGGGTGTAAGAATGTGCCTAGCGTTGGGTCGCCTGGATTTTTAGGCTTAATGGGGTAAAGCAATAGATTGGCACCATACGTACTCTGGTAACCCACATAGACGTTGCTTAGCGTAGGCAGCCCTAGATAAGGCTGGCCTAGGAGGTAGGCGGGGTTCATCTGATGGCGATTTTTAGAGGTATGCATCAGATAGGCCGTACGTAGCTCTTGTGCACACATTGCCATCGGCAAGAGGGCCACAAGCAGGGTGGCAAGTCGTTTATAACGGTGTGTCATAGTCTGTCGATTTTGCTTGATAAAGAGATATTAAAAATCGAGTGTCGTTTCTACCATACCCGACACAGTAAGGCGTGCTTGGCGTAGCTGTATGTATTGATCCGAGCGCAGTGCACGGCCAGCATTGCCTTGATAAGGCAGTGAGATGATGCGAAAACGCACGGCATTCATACGCTCAACATCTTTGCTATCTCGAAGCTCAAATTTAATGGCTAGTGGTGTGATGTGTGCAGTATCGGTAGAGGCTGCTTCTACACGTACCGAGGGGATGTTTATCGTTGGTATCACTTGGCCTGCCGTATCTAAGGCTACAAAGTCTACTTCTACGCCTATTGGTAGCGTGCTCTCGATAGTTCCTAGCAGCTCTGCCTGCACATCGCGAGCTGTAAATTCAAGGCTATCCACTTCAAAATCGGCACTTTTACGTTCGTAGTTGAGCGTAAATCCACGGTTAAACATTAGCGGCACGAAAAGGTGATAATCGAGCTCAGAGACAATGGGCTCTCCAGGACGGAAGCGTGCCATTCGAGGCAGCACTTTAATCATATTTTGATCGAGATTAAAGACTAGCTCATCAGGTATATCACGCACCAACTTCACAATATCAGGTGCACTCCTCTGTATAGCTCCTGCTACAAAGCCATTAGGGTCGTAGGATTTGTCGCCTTGATGAAAATACATCGTATTTACCTTTTGACGTTGTAGCTCAATAGGTGTTTGCACTAGGGCAATGTGTGTCGTATCTTGCTGCGTATGGCTTTCTACAGCCAAACGATTGAGCGCAAAGTCAGCCTCTATTTTGCGCAAGTCTAAATCAAGGCGTACCGTTGAATGTGTAACATCTAACGAAGCATCTACACTGTCGATGAAGCTAGGCATTGATGTTTTCAGAGGTACGATAGTGCGTGTAGGTTTGATTACTGGGTCTACAATACCCTCTACTTCTTGCACAGCTATCATGCCCTGAGTAGCATTTCCGATCAACAACTCTAAGCGTACACCAGCTTGAGGAGCTGAGCGTAGTATAGTGGTCTTATGCGTACTCACATTGATTTTACCACTAATACGCACATGGCCTACTTCAAACTGCTCACGCGTCACTGGCTTGTCAAAGCGTAGCTCATTGACCTTTATCGCTGCGATTTCTAACACACTCGTGCCTGCTGGAACACCCACATTAGAGGGGGTATATACACCAGATTTAAGCTGTGCCGAGCGCAAGTAGCTAGGCAGCTCTAAGCGCAAATCGGTGGCACCATAGATACGAAAAAGGTCACGCGCTGGCTCATTTAATACCAAGCGCACGTGAATTGTAGGGTCATCAATATCAATCCGCGAAAGCACCTTAAACACTTTATGCCAATCTAACGTAAAGTTAAACTTGGCCTCTGTATCAAAAGCAGTATACGTATTCGGGAAATGTGCAGGTATAGGCAAACCTTTTTCAGCAAGTATCAACTGCTGCGAGGGGGTCAAAGTAGCCTTAAAAGCAGACCAAATGGCAGCACCAAAATCAGCCGAGAGGTTGAAACGATTAGCATCAAAGGTCGTGCGTAGCGTAGGAATATCAAATCGTAGATCAGTCTTGCCATGCTCTACCACATAGTATATATTAGAGCTATCCGTCTTAATGTGTTCACTCATTTTGAGCATTTGAGATGCATACACACGCTCTGTGCTACCTAAGGGAACTTGGAGGCTATCTACACGAAAGCCGACTGTTTTATCAATATTGCCATAGTCTACCGAGTTATCAACACAGCCAACAAGCGGCACTAGTGCGGCCACTAAAAGCATCTGTCTAGCAGCTCGCCACGAGGGGAAGATTTTTTTCATAGTCTATTCTTTGTTATTGTTTTCACGCAAAACTACATAAGGCTTACTATGGCCATTTACCACTAAATTATATTTAAGCCATGTAACAAAACCCTAGATATAGATTAATACTCCATACTGCAAAGATAAATATTTTTTTTATACTACACTAAAAATAGCATCTAATCTTTGATTATTTGCAAATAAACCTCCCCCCCCAAAAAAATAAAAACAGCTACGGCTGTGCCGCTCAATTATATGTATGAGACAGCACAGCCGTAGTACTTTAAGGTCCTTAGTCAGCAATTACTCCCAAGGTGCCTCACCAAACGTGGTGTTTGAAGCAGGTGAAAATTCGGCATCAAAAGAACGTGCGTCATTGACATTGTCTACCACACCACTAATTACCGTTACAGGGCCTTCGGACATTAAGACAGATGAGAGCACACAAAGTATTTCGGGACGAGAATAAGTTTTTTTTGTCATATCTAATTAAGAACTGTTATATGTTAAGGCACAAATGTTTTTTGGCCATCGATTACATAGATACCGCTAGGCAACACCTCACGACGTGTACCAAGGTAGTGGCCATTGAGGTCGAAGATGCGACTCTCAGCACGATCTGTGCTGTCCAATAGCTCTATGTGTTGCACACCTGTGATATCGTCTGCAAAGGCAAGTCCCATCGTCGTCGCACCACTCGTGAGTGTGCCCTTCAAGAACGCACGCATGTGTTGTGGCTTTTTGTCGCTACCAACATACGTTTTCCACTGACCAGCTACGAGACCATGCAGTTGGTTAGCAGCAGCTTGTTCGGCCGTGCGCCATTGGAATGCACCCACAAAACGCCAGCCCTCCGAGGTAGCCGCAGCCGCTACGTCTGTACCAGGCGTATAGGCTTTCACCTCTACGGGTGTGCCCGTATCTACCGAAGCTGGCACTGTCGCCTCTGCACCCGTAGCACGCAATAGGTAAGGCTTTTGGGCTTGCAACATGACATCTGTGCTAGGCTTAAAAGTAGCCACAATACCATTAATCGTCGTCACGTCAAACTCATAGGCTTCCATACCAGCAGGTATAGGAGCTGTGTAAGGCATATACCACGTGTACACACGATTGGCCGTGCCAGCCATCATGCGGTCGTGCGTCACTTTGTCGGCTTGAAAAGCATGAGGTATTTCAACCTCGTGGATCATGGCTTTGCCTTGCATCACTAGCGTGGGCTGATCCGTAGTACGCTCGCTTAGGAAGTAGTCTATGGTAGCCTTGCTGACACCATCGTTAGTTATCACATTGCGCCCCGTCACAGCATTACCTTGTGGCAAGTAGAGCAGTGTAAAGGGTGTTTTTGAGTCGCGCATTTCAGTCAAACGCTCATCTGCAAAGTTCGTACCACCCGAGAAGTCCGCATAAACGAGCTTGTACGTGCCCTCAAGCATTGAGACCATGCTGAGCAGTGCTGAGCCGTCAAAGTGGTTAAGGTCTAAGCGTTGCAAAGCATTACACCCTCTAAACATGCTTGCCATCGATGTTACTTGGTTTGTGCTGAAACCTGAGAGGTCTACAGCAGACAGCAAGGCGCAACCATAGAGGAAGTTACTAAGATCCGTAACCTTAGCTGCATTGAAGCCTGACAAGTTTAAATTGTTCAAGCCTTTACAATTATAAAACATGGCAGACATGTTTTGTACATTGTTCAAGTCCCAACCTGTAAAATCGATCGTAGGGAGCTTCTCACAGCTATGAAACATCTCGCTCATATCAGTCACCGCGACTGTATTAAGACCTGCGATTTTGACATCTGCCAAATTCTTACAGCCATAAAGCAGCTGCCTCATTGTAGTGACAGCCCCCGTATTCAAATCAGAGAGATCCAAAGTAACAAGGCTTTCACAGCCACGAAACATAGACTCCATAGTTTGTACGGCTGGTGTATTAAAGCCTTCGAGATTGATATTGGTAAGCGATTTACAGCCGTTGAATAGGTGGCTCAAGTTCAAGAGTTTAGTGGCACTGCGATTTGACAAGTCTACGCTACCGAGTGTTTGACAGCCATAGAACATACCATACATCGTTGTCACATGCTCCAATGTAAAACCAGAGAGATCTACACTTGGCAACATTGCACAGCCTCTAAACATTTCGTAAGTGGTAGTAACGGCAGAAGTGTTAAAGCCAGTGAGGTTTAAGTTAGTTAGCGATATGCAGTCCTTAAACATCTGTGTCATATTCGTCACCTTTCGCGCATCGAGACCAGAGAGGTCTAAACTTGTTAGTGCCTTGCAACCATGGAACATTGTGTTCATCAGCTCCACATTAGCCGTATTGAAACGCGACAAGTCAAGATCGATCGTAGCAAGTTTCTCACAAGCGTAAAACATAGATGCCATTAGTCTTACATTGCTCGTATTAAAATACGTAAGATCTAGAGTAGTCAGCGACTTACACTCTCTAAACATCTCGCGCATATCTGTCACCTTATCTGTCGTAAAGGTGCTGGGTAAAGGTAAACTTGACAGACGTTCGCAGCCACGAAACATGAGATTCATGCTTCGAACATTAGCCGTATTGAAGTTAGAGAGATCCAAGTTTGTCAGCTGCTTACAGCCCCAAAACATGCCTGCCATAGAAATCACCTTATCTGTCGTAAAAGTGCTAGGTAGGGTCAGGCTTGATAGGCTCTCACAAGCGCGGAACATGTGGCTCATATCATTCACGTTAGCCGTATTCAAACTAGATATGTCTAAGTTTTTCAGCCGTTTACAATCCATAAACATACCCGCGGTAGAGGTTACCTTATCCGTATTAAAGCCCGAAAGGTCTAGACTTGTCAGCTGCTCACAACCCCTAAACATATCACGCATGGTCGTTACATTACTTGTAGTAAACGTAGCTGGGAGATTGAGGCTAGTCAGTGCCTCACACCCATTGAACATAAAGCCCATATCAGCCACGTTGGCCGTGTTAAAGTTAGAGAGGTCTAGGCTTGTCAAGGTCTTACATTTTTGGAACATGGCGTTCATGTTGGTCACGTTCGCAGTGTTGAGGTGGTTAAGCCCTTGGATGCCAGCAGCATCTATTTTTAGCCCCGTAAATAGTTTAGACAGCGAGTTACCCGTATAACCAGCCGTAGAAGCATCTACCACTACTTTATAGTTACCAGGGTATGCGTGGATATACAAGTAAAATGGATCTAGCGTATTACCAAGTGCAGACACATTGTAATCTTGCTGCATAGCTACGGGCTGTCCTTGCCACTCTGTAGGTGTATCGCTACGATACACCACATGTAGCGTGCGTTGCCCTGCTGCCTCAGTCACCAAGTATTGCAAACGCGCAGTTTGTGCGCTCACCTTGGGAGCTACGCACAAGCTCAGTAGGAGGCAGAAAAGAAACCATAGTTTTTGTTTCATACGTTTTGTTTGAAGAGTTTTATTTTAAAAATTTCGAGATCGTAAAGACACAAAAGACAGCCAAAACTATTAGCACATAAGCACAAACATACTACACAATACAATAGTATAGCAACCTTAGTATCATACGCCTAAAATCATTTCAGACTACAAAGATAAGTTTTTATCCGCAACAAGTTTAGGAGGCAACACACTTTAACACTCCCCACACCTCATTTTTAAATGTTATGTAACACATCAAACACAACGTCTGCACTCTACATCCTCATAGCTATGAGGATGTAGAGTGCAGACGTTGGTTAGGATTTAGTCTCGCTATACGTTTACCATAGGTCTACACGCTTTTTCTTAGGGATGTATAGCTTATCGCTTTTCTTGATGCCAAAGGCTGTATACCAAGGATCAAAGTGAGGCAATGCACCATTAACACGCCACTCGGCCAGCGAGTGGGGATCACTCTTGGTGTATTGGCGCACTTGCTCATCGCGAATGTTTTGCACCCACGTGAAGGCATAGGCTAAGAAGAAGCGTTGCTCGGGCGTAAAACCATCAACCTTTTGCGTCTTACCGCTCTGTTGCAAGGCTTTTTCAAAGGCCAAATAAGCTACTTTTAAGCCGCCATGGTCAGCAATGTTTTCGCCAAGTGTCAGCTCGCCATTGGCATGGAGGCCAGGCAATACCTCTATGGCATTAAAATAGTCTACCATCACCCTAGCGCGTTGCTTAAAGCGTTGACCGTCTGCCTCAGTCCACCAGTCGTTAAGGTTGCCATCCTTGTCATAGATGCGCCCTTGGTCATCAAAGCCATGCGTCATTTCGTGACCTATTACTACACCTATCGAGCCATAGTTTACAGCATCATCTGCCTTAACATCAAAGAAAGGAGGCTGCAAGATACCCGCGGGAAAGCAAATTTCATTGGTCGTAGGGTTATAGTAGGCATTAACCGTCTGCGGTGTCATGTGCCACTCGCTCACGTCTACAGGTTTGCCTGCTCTCTTAGCGATGTCATAGGCCAGCTCAAACTCTGCTGCACGCATGAGGTTTTCGGCATACGATAAAGTTGGGTCTATATCCAGTGCGGTGTAGTCTTTCCACGTTTCGGGATAGCCTATTTTGACCAAAAACGTATTGAGCTTTTCGTGGGCGCGCTGTTTCGTGAGGGGGTCAAGCCATGTTTGGGCATTGATGCGTTCGGCCATGGCTAGCTGCAAATTTTTCACAAGCTGCTCCATGTGTGCCTTGGCCTCTGCTGGGAAGTGGCGCGCCACATAGAGCTTACCTACGGCCTCGCCCAACACATTGTCTACGCTACTCACAGCACGTTTCCAAAGCGCACGCTGCTCTGTACGCCCACTCATCACACGACCATAGAGGGCAAAGTGAGCTTCGTCAAACGCCTGTCCTAGTTGCGGCGCAAAGGCATCAAGCGTGCGAAAAAGGGCATAGTTTTTGAGTACTTCGAGTGGCTCCTCACGCAGTAAGCGTTCGGCCATTTCGATAGGAGCTATTTGCGCTACATTGATTTCGTCAAAGGCTGGATAACCCATCGTAAGGAAGATGCTACCCCAATCGATGCCAGCAAAACGCTCTACGAGGGTGGCATAGCTCATTTTGTTATAGTTGGCCTCGTCATCGCGCAACTCAGTCTGCGTTTTAGCAGCCCGAGCCATAGCAGTTTCTATGCGCAACACGTCTGCCACCTTTTGCTCAGCCTTAGTAGGCGTGTAGCCAGCTAGAGTAAAGAGTTGCACGATATAGTCGCGATAGGCTGCCATGACCTTTTGTGTCTCGGCATCCGTCTCTAGGTAGTAATCGCGCTGCCCAAGTGTCATGCCAGCTTGATACGTGTGCATGAGGTGGCGTTTGCTATCCTTAATATCCGCACTGAGATACACCGCAAAGAGGCTGCCCACACCCTTACGCGCTAGCTCGGCTATGGTCAGTTGATAGGCTTTGCGACTTTGGATGCCCTCAACCTTAGCGAGCAGTGAACGTACTGGGGCTATCCCTTCGCGATTGCGGCGTGTGGTGTCCATAGCGAGTGCATAGAGATCGCCCACCTTTTGCTCAATGCTACCACGTGTGCCACGCTTATTTGCTTGCTCTTCGATGAGTGTGCGGATTTGTCGCTCGTTGGTTTCAGCTAGTTGGTCAAACGAGCCATAACGTGCATGCTCGGGCTTGAGTGGGTGCGCTTTGAGCCAGCCACCACCAGCATAGCGGTAAAAATCGTCGCCTGGCTTAACGCTACGATCCATCGCTGTGGCAGCATCAAAGACTGTAACCTCTGTTGCCATCTTTTGTGCCATTAGGCCTAAGGGTGTCGTAGCCGTCAAAGCAGCCATTGTGAGGAGTTGGAAATATTTGTGCATAGAATAAATAGAGAATTAGATGTTATTTTACAAAGATAGCGCATATCTCGTTTAGACATCGCTCCATCGAGATATAGCTTGTGTTTGTCCGCAGCCCTCGGCCATTTGTCCGTAAGCCTCGGCCATTTGTCAGAAGACGCCAGACAAACGTCTGACAACTGCGGACAATAGATAGTGCCACCTATCAGCATAGGGTATCAAAGGCTAGCCCAATGCCTCTAATGCTTCGGCAGCTTCGTCCCAAGCTATCTCAGCCTCGGCCAACAGCTGTTTGAGCTGCGCATGCTGCGTAAAGAGGGCAGTGTTTGCGGCGCCTTCGGGAGTAGCTAGCTGAGCCTCGAGTTGAGCAAGTTCTTCTTCGAGTTGCATGATGCGTGCCTCACAATCTGCCACTGTTTTTTCTGCCTTACGGCGTAGCCTAGCCTGCTCCTTTTGTTGCTCATAGCTAAGCTTATTTTCTGAGGGTGTGGCCGTAGTAGTAGGGCTCGCTGTGGCCACCGTAGGCGAGGCTGTGAGCTGAATGCTACCCAACTCGTCAAGCGAAGCGATTTGCTTTTTATGCAAGAAGTCATAGATACCTCCGATATGCTCGCGCACCTTGCCTTGGCCAAACTCGTAAACTTTGGTCACTAAGCCATCAAGAAACGCGCGATCGTGGCTCACAACAATCACCGTGCCATCAAAATCGCGAATGGCCTCTTTAAGCACCTCCTTAGTGCGTAGGTCAAGGTGGTTGGTAGGCTCATCAAGAATGAGCAGATTTACGGGTTCGAGCAGCAGCTTAATCATAGCCAAGCGACTACGTTCACCCCCTGAAAGTACCTTTACCTTTTTGTCCGAAGCCTCACCGCCAAACATAAATGCGCCCAATATATCACGAATTTTAAGACGAATGTCACCTTTGGCCACATAGTCTATCGTGTCGAAAACGGTGCGCTCATCGTCTAGCAGTTGTGCCTGATTTTGTGCATAGTAGCCAAGCGCTACGCCATGGCCTATGGTGAGCTTGCCTTCGTGGCCTATCTCCTTCATGATACACTTAACGAGTGTACTCTTGCCCTCACCATTCTTACCCACAAACGCGACCTTCTCGCCACGCTCTATCATGAGGTCTACACCAGCAAAAACGGTATGCTGACCATATGTTTTGCCCACCCCCTCGCAAATTATAGGAAAATCGCCACTGCGCGAACACGGAGGAAATTTCAAGCGGAGCGAAGTCGTCTCTACCTCATCAACTTCTATGGGCACCATCTTTTCGAGCTGCTTAATGCGGCTTTGCACCGCAGCAGCCTTGGTCGGTTTATAGCGAAAACGCTCAATAAAATCACGCAAATCGGCTATTTCTTTTTGCTGATTTTCGTAAGCGCGGAGTTGCTGTTCACGGCGCTCAGCACGAAGCGTAAGGTATTCGTCATAGCTCACACGATAATCTACGGCACGGCCACAGCTGAGCTCAATAGTACGATTGGTTACAGCATTGACAAAGGCACGGTCGTGACTCACAAGGACTACAGCTGAGCCTGCACGTGCCAGAAACTGTTCGAGCCATTGGATACTCTCGATGTCAAGATGATTGGTAGGCTCATCAAGCAACAATACGTCGGGACGTTGCAATAAGATTTTGGCTAGTTCAATACGCATACGCCACCCCCCCGAGAATTCGCGTGTAGGGCGGTCGAAATCTTCTCGTGAAAAACCTAGACCTGTCAGCGTACGTTCGAGCTGAGCATGGTAGTTAAGGCCACCAATAAGCTGCATACGCTCGCTCTCATGGCTAAACTGCTCTACGAGCTGCATGTAGTCGGCACTTTCATAATCGGTACGCTCGGCAAGCGCATCTTGCAAACGCTGCACACGTGCTTGCTGCTCATTGATATGCTCAAATGCGGTCTCGGTCTCTTCGCGCACAGTGCGATGATCGGCCAATACCATAACTTGTGGCAGGTAGCCCACCGTGACATCACGTGGCAAGCTCACTTGACCTGCCGTAGGCGTTTGCAGCCCTGCGAGTATTTTTAGCAATGTACTCTTACCAGCACCATTCTTGCCCATAAGCGCGATACGATCATCACGATTGATGACAAAAGACACGTCTGCAAACAGCGGACGCGCGCTAAACTCCATTTTGAGATTTTCTACCGAAATCATTCTTTGCTAGTGAAATAGGTCTGCTTTACGATATATGGATACAAATTTACGCATTCTTGTCGAGATAGCATACGTTATGGTGCTGGCTCACTAGGCATTGGCATACCACTAGCACATTAAGGGGATATTTTGCGCAAAATAATTGCGCAAAGCGTTGGATAATTCAAAATAAACCACTACTTTTGCAATGTAGTCGGGTGCAGATTTGCCGCATGGCTTATTGCTGGCACACGCAACACATCTATTTTAGCTATTCACTCGTAATAATCATTCATACAGTTATGAAATCTACACTGATTATCTTCGGCTCTTCTACGGGCTACACAGATACAGTAGCTGGTACTATCGCTTCTAAGCTAGGCCTTGACAATAGTGCTATCGTAAACATCACCGACCTTGACGCAGCCCAAGTAGCTGAGGCCGAAGTACTCCTACTCGGTTCTAGCACATGGGGCGATGGCGACATGCAAGACGATTGGTACGATGGTATCAAAACTGTTAAGGGTGCCGACCTCAGTGGCAAGCTCATCGGCTTCTTTGGCTGTGGCGACTGCGAAAGCTATCCCGACACTTTCTGCGGTGCCTTGGGCAAGCTCTACCACGAGCTCGAAACATCAGGTGCTACTTTCATCGGCGCGGTGCCAACAGACGGCTACACCTTTGACGACAGCGAAGCCGTAGTAGACGGTCAATTCGTAGGCTGCGCTATTGACGACACCAACGAAGACGACAAGACCGAAGAGCGTATTAACACGTGGATTGCTGCTTTGCGTCCACACCTTGGCTAAGCACCCTAGCTAAGCCACACACTAAACGCCTCGCAGACTACCTAATGGCTTCGTCTGCGAGGCGTTTTTATACTTTTACTCACGTGTCTGCTTCACAAGTAGCACTAACAACAAGAGTGCCGAGGGCATGATAACAGTACCCCAAGTGATAGCCCACCAAACGTCTAAAACACGCCCCAAGGCATAGATACCTAGCACCACGGCAGTCAAGCGAGCACTATAAACCCATTGCGCTGCAAAGATGCGCTTAGCCCACAGCACAAGCACAAAACTTATCAGTGCAATAACAGCATAGCTATACCAAGGCATGTTCAAGCATATAGAAATTATATATTACTCCCATAAACGTGTGCGAAAATTTTATCTACCGCACCTGCATTGGCACGAATATACTCGCCAGCCGCTCTGCCACACTGCGACAAATAGGTAGCATCAGTACGCAGATGGTCTAAAACGGAAGCGAAAGCACTAGGTGTAGACACCTCAAGCGCACCACCACAGTATTTGAGTGCTTGTGCCTCTTGAAACTTAGCATTGTTTGGCCCAATCAACACAGGAATACCATACACCGCAGCCTCTGGCACATTGTGAATGCCTGCGCCAAAGCCTCCCCCGACATAGGCAGCTGTGCCGTGAGCATAGATGCTCGAGAGCAATCCATAGCCATCAATGATGAGCACTTGTGCCTCGGCAGTGGATAGTCCAGAGGTCAGCGTAGAATAACGCACACTACGCTCTAAGCATTGCGCCTCAATGGCTTCAAGGTGAGCTTGGTCTACCACATGGGGGGCTATCACCAAACGCATCTCGGGACGAGCCAGCACATAGGGAATAATAAAATCCTCATCAATAGGCCAAGTGCTACCACACACGAGTGTAAAATGCCCTGCTGCAAACTGGGCTACTTCGGGCAGTGAACGCACTTGCTCACGAATGGCCAGCACGCGGTCTAGCCGTGTATCGCCCACAACAGTAGCATCGGTAATGTGTAGCACATCGCGCAAAAGCAAACGACTACTCTCATTTTGCACGAAGAAATGCGTTATAAGCCTTAACACACGTGCGTAGTAATAGCCATACCATCGAAAAAACACCTGCTCTTCCCGAAAACTGCTACTCACACTATACACTGGGACACCCTTGCGATAAAGCCGCGTAATGTAATTGCGCCAGAACTCGTATTTGATAAAGAAAGCCGCTTCAATCGTAAGTGAACGCACAAAACGACGTGCATAGCAGGGGGTGTCAAAAGGTAGGTAAAGCACCACATCTGCGCCAGCATAGTCTTTACGCACTTCATAGCCCGAGGGCGAGAAAAACGTCAGCAAAATTTTCTTATCAGGTTGCTCGCGTTTCAAACGCTCCATCAAAGGGCGTCCTTGCTCAAACTCACCTAGCGAAGCCGCATGAAACCACACATAGCTATCGGCCTTTGATAGTGTTTTGAGCGTACGCCACGTGCGCTGATGCCCACGTAGCATGAGCCGAACTTTGGGACTAAATAATGCCGCCACATGGGCTGCAAAAGCATAAAGGTAAATGGCAATGGCGTACATATAC
>JAUMYJ010000019.1 GCA_030528715.1 Bacteroidales bacterium
TGCGGTAACACGTGTGAGAGTAGGTGTTTTTTAGTGTGGGGCTAAGGAGTCGTATATTACTTATTTTATCTCCATTATTTGCAATGGTTTGTCCCTAAAACCTTGTCATTCCGAAGAAAAAACTTAATTTTGCAACTGCTTGCGTGTGGTGTTTGTTGGGTTGCGGTGCACACGCAGTGTTATCGTAATCATTTATTAAAGAACAGAGTTTATGAAGCAGAAAATATTTCTACTCTTTTCGCTATTGAGTGGTGTATTGTGCATGTCTGAGTCACTTGCACAGAAGCGTTTGCAATACCTAGCGACGCAAACGTCAGATCATGTGGCTACGGTGTATTTGGTGTATCTCGATCATACGCCCATGGAGTGGGATGGTAAGCCCGTTGTGGAGCACAAGGATTATACGCCTTCTTCCGAAGAACCTATGGGAGGGCTGACAACGATTAATCAGCCACGCTACTTGATGGTAGACGCGTCTACTCAAGAATATGCTGGAAGTACTACAAGTTATCTTTTTTATCAGTTTACAGAGATTACTGCTATCAAGGATCTACACTACCTTAATACGAGTAATGTGACGGATATGAATCATATGTTTGCGCGTTGCGTGAATTTGTTGGCGGCAGATATTTCTACCTTTAATACGTCTAAAGTTACGACGATGGAAAGGATGTTTGCTTCTTGCAATCGTATAGCTACTCTCACGATAGGTGCGCTAGATCTTTCGTCTATGACGCAACTAGGCTTGTACCAATTCGTCCATGATTGTGCTTTCTTGTCTTGTCTAGATTTCACAAAAATCACGAATTATCCTATAGGAGCCCTTGAGGAACTGGTGGAATCCCAACATGACACCACACCATTTTGTCTTATTTATTATCCTGTAGGTGCAACACTTATTGATTATACCCCTCACTCGAATGTAATCACAACGACTGATGGTGTGAATTTTCAGTGTGAAAGTTATTTTTTAATGGACGATATGTTTTACGCTGACAATCGCTTTGACGAAAGTCTTTTCGTCAAAGCTGAACCTTGCATACCCTATCCTTTTACGGCTAAAATTGCGGAAGCTACTCGTGTGCTTAATGGTACGGCTGGTCGCTTGTATACGTGGTTTATGCCCTTTGAGTTGGCGATACCTTTGGGTGTAGAGGCTTATGAGTTTGACCCTACTGCGACTGGCGAAACAGTAATTGCGTTTAAGCCTACAACAGATGCTAAACTGCAGCCTCTCAAACCTTATTTGCTGCGTGCTACGGGTGCTGTGGCAAAGATCACGGCTCTTGTAGAGTACTCGGATGGTCCTGTGCGGGTAGAGGCTTATCAACCAGGTAATGATGTGGCTACGGAGGCTTCGGCCAGTGGGTGGCGCTTTGTAGGTACGCTGAGGTGGCGTACGGCTGCCGAAGCGGCTGAGAATAGGATGTATGGCCTTATTGATGGCCGCTGGAAGACGTATGAAGGTAGCACGTATGTCGGTGTACCGATAGAAACACATCCTTTTCGTGCTTTTATGCAACGTGTAGGGGAGAAAGGTAGTGCGCCTTTGCTTAACACACAGCTGGGTGATGTAACGACCACTATTGAGCATATTGAGCTGCAAGGTGTGAAGCCTTCGGACGCTCATATCTACAATCTTAATGGTCAGTATCTTGGTACGCGCCAAGATGTGTTGCCTGTGGGTACGTATGTGATAGGTGGCAAGAAAACGCGTATTAACTAACTCTTTTAACTTTGTTTTTATGATGAAACAGAACTATATTACTCCCACAATAGTAAGCGTAGTGTCGTCTGCGCTGATGGCCGATGTGATGTTGCCCATAAGTGGTGTTGTAGATAAGGAAAACCAAGCCCCTCGCTTAGAGCATGAGGAATTTCATACGTGGCCTAGTGTGTCTACACCTTGGGAGGAGTAACCTAATATAGCAACTGGCTTGTTAGTCAAGCTGTGAGTCAACCACTTAGAATAAGCTTTTTGAAGGCTTTTTCTGAGTGGTTGTTATGTTTTAAAGGGAAGAGAAATTGCTTTAGCCTTGATGTGAACAGTGGGTTATGCGTGTGATTTGCTTGTTTTCGATGAAAGACATCTGTTGATAGAGAGGGCTATTGGGAGAGGAGGAACTATGGAAGACATTTTTCGTAATGTTAAAATGGGTGGTTTCGTCTATGAAATAATCATCTAATAAGCAGAGCTATGTCTATTTATTTTGCTTATTAATAAGATTATAAGGTAGTTATAGCGCGATGTAGGCTATCTGTATACTCTTTTCTGTATATACTACAAACACAAATAATTTAGTATCTTTGCAGTTATACATCATGTAGATAGGCTTACTATATGGCTATAAGAGGTACTGGTAGTAATATATAGTAATGACGAATTATAAAAATAAGAAAGACTCAGGTTATGATGAAGAAAAGTCTATGGAAGAGTACGCTTGCAATGACGGCGTGTGTTGCAGTACTCGTGGGAACAACTGCTTGTGGCGGAGGGCATCAGAGAGGCGGTTTACCTACTGGCCCCAAAGAAGTTGTAGTAAGTACAGTAGAGGTGCGAGATGTAGAACTCTCGAATAGTTATCCTGCTGTGGTCAAAGGAGCTAATGATGCTCAAATTCGTCCGATGGTGTCAGGCTTTATTACACGTGTGGCTGTGGAGGAAGGCCAGCGTGTGCGCCGCGGCCAGGTATTGTTTACACTAGATGATGCTACGTATAAAGCTGCACTTGGCCAAGCACAAGCAGCAGTAGGTGCAGCACGTGCTCAGCTGGCTACGGCTCAGCTGAACTATGACAATGCGGTGCAGCTTAAAAATAAGAATGTCGTTAGTGAAACAAACTTATCAACGCAGGCTAATGTTTTGGCAGTAGCCAAGGCACAGCTGGCGCAAGCAGAAGCCGCTGTAGTGGCTGCTCGTGAGAACCTTAGGTTTTGTAGTGTTACTAGCCCAGTAGATGGTGTTGTTGGTACAATTAACTATCGTGTGGGAGATTTAGTAGGTCCTTCGGTAAGTACTGCCTTGACACAGGTGGCAGATGCTGGTGAGGTATATGTTTATTTTTCGTTGTCTGAGCGTCAGATGGCCGAGCTATCTACCGATGGTCGTAGTGTGGCAGAAATTATCGCTAATTTTCCTGCTGTGAAATTTAGACAAGTAGATGGAACGTTTTATGCACAAGAGGGGAAAGTACGTGCTATTAGTGGTGTTGTAGATGCACATACGGGGGCTATTAGTTTTCGAGCTGATTTTGCTAACTTGAAAGGTTCCTTGCGTTCGGGTGGTACGGGAGAAATCGTAGTACCTTACACGATGAAACAAACGATTGTGGTGCCACAAGCTGCCGTAACTCAGGTGCTTGATAAGAAATTTGTGTATAAGGTAGATGATAAGAACATTGCCCATGCTGTTGAAATAATGGTTAGTCCTGTTAGTGATGGCCAGTACTATGTAGTAACTGGAGGCTTGCAAGCAGGTGATCGTATTATTGTGGAAGGTGCGAGTGCTGTGACGGATAGTGCAGAAGTTATCCCACAGACACCAGAACAATCTGCTCAGGCACAAGCCGACATGAAAGATTTTAAGAAAGTGATGGATAAAGCCATGAAAATGCGTGGCTAGGAAGTAAGCACAATAAATGAATATAACGTGCTATGAATGTAGATAAGTTTATACAAAAGCCTGTACTCTCTACGGTAATATCAATATTTATCGTGCTCTTAGGTGTATTGGGCTTGATTAGTTTGCCCATTGAGCAGTATCCTAGTATTGCTCCCCCTACGATACAGGTACAAACCTTTTATCAAGGTGCAGATGCCCAGACTGTACTTAACTCCGTAATCGCACCACTTGAAGAGCAAATTAATGGTGTGGAGGGTATGACCTATATGACTTCGTCGGCAACCAATACAGGACAGGCTACCATTACGGTGTATTTCAAAGAGGATATTGACCCTGATATGGCAGCGGTCAATGTACAGAATCGTGTCAGCCAGGCACAAGCATTGTTGCCCTCCGAGGTAACGGCCGTTGGTGTAGTGACATCGAAGCGTCAGTCAAGTATGCTTTTGGTGTTTAGCTTGACGTCTTCGGATGGGCGTTATGATGCAGAGTTTTTGGCAAATTATGCCGATATCAATGTATTGCCTGTATTGAAACGTGTACCAGGTGTTGGTGCTGCTCAATCGTTTAGTACACAAACGTATTCGATGCGTATTTGGCTCAATCCTGACGAGATGAAGCAACGTAGCTTGATGCCATCAGATGTGCGTACGGCTTTGGCTACACAAAATTTTGAGGCAGCGCCAGGTGCACTTGGTGTAGAGAGCAATAACACTTATGAATATACCTTACGTTATGGTGGGCGTTTGAAAACGGCTGAAGCGTATGGAGATATTATTATATCGGCTAACGCAAAAGGTGAAATTACTCGCTTGAAAGATGTGGCACGTATTGAGCTTGGTTCGTTGGCATATAGTATGGACGCCCGTACGAATGGCCAGCCCTCGGTAACGGGTATGGTAAATCAGGTTGCAGGGTCTAATGCGAATGATATTATTAAGCAGATAAAGCGTGAGGTAGACGAGTTGAAGGAAGACTTTCCTCCTGGTATGGAGTTTAAGTATATTCTTGATGTCACAGATTTTCTTTATGCCTCTATTGGAGAGGTGGTAAAGACCCTTATTGAGGCTTTTCTTTTAGTTTTTATTGTAGTGTATCTCTTCTTACAAGATGTACGCTCTACACTCATACCAGCTATTGCAGTGCCTGTGTCATTGATAGGTACGTTTGCGGTATTGAGCTTTATTGGCTTCTCACTTAATCTCTTGACACTTTCTGCACTAGTTTTAGCCATCGCTATTGTGGTAGATGATGCTATCGTAGTTGTAGAGGCTGTACATGCGAAACTTGATGAGGGGTATAAGTCGGCTTACACGGCGAGTGTTGATGCCATGCATGAAATTACTGGAGCGATTATTTCGATCACTTTGGTTATGGCGGCTGTGTTTGTACCTGTATCGTTTATTTCTGGTGTGAGTGGTGCATTTTATCGTGAGTTTGGTATCACTATGGCTGTATCTATTGTGATCTCGGCTGTCAATGCCTTGACACTTTCACCTGCACTCTGTGCTATATTACTCAAACCACATGATAAGCATCAAGCACAACAAAAGTCAGTGATAGCTCGCTTTCATACTGCTTTTAATACTTTTTACGAGCATCGTGTATTGAAGCCTTATAAGCGAGGAGTAGAATTCTTTATTGGCCATAAAGTAATAGCAGGTACGGTGGTGTTGGCTAGCTTAATTGGTCTCGGATTATTGATGACTTCTACAAGTACGGGGTTGGTGCCAGATGAGGATACAGGCTCAGTGTTTGTAGTAGTATCTACCCCTCCTGGTACAACGCTTGAAAAGACGCAGGCCAAGATGGGAGAAATCCAAAAAATGATAAGTGCTATCCCAGCAGTAGAAACAGTAACCGAAATTATAGGGTATAGTTTTATTGGTGGTGCTGGCTCTAACTACGGCACACTCTTTGTACGTTTGAAGCCATTTGAAGAGCGTCATCTGTCACTTTGGGACAAAATACTTATAGGACTGAAGATTAAAGAATTTGATGGAGTAGCACTACAAGCACAAAGTGTTGTGGGTATGGCTTTCTTGCAAACCATGTCTTTGAAAGATGTCACTGTAATCCCATTGACTCCACCGATGATTCCAGGGTATTCGTCAGGTTCGGGTGTGTCAATGTCTATGCAGGATCGTACGGGAGGCGATATTAACAAGTTTTATGCTCAAGTGCAGACGTTCTTGGGGGAACTTCAGAAACGCCCCGAAGTACAATATGCTATGACACAATATGACCCTCGCTACCCACAATATATGGTAGATGTAGATGTTGCTACAGCTGTGAAGCACGGAACCACACCTGCGACTGTACTGTCTACTCTGCAAGGATATTTTGGTGGCTTGTATGTAAGCAACTTTAATGCTTATGGCAAACTTTATCGTGTGATGTTACAAGCTGGCTCAGAGTCTCGTCTAGACCCTAATGCGTTAAATGCAATTTATGTGCGTAATGATAAGGGCCAGATGATGCCGATAACGACTTTTATCAAGCTGACACCAGTACAGGGGCCTACAAGTATAAATCGCTTCAATATGTTTACTTCGATAGATTTGACTATCGCACCTAATGTGGGGTACTCTTCGGGTGACGTGTTGAAGGCTATAGAAGAGGTTTCTGCTCAAACACTCAGTCAAGGTTATACCTATGAGTATAGTGGCTTGACCCGTTCTGAGCAAGAGTCAAGTAGTACCACTGGTATCGTTTTTGCGCTGTGTTTACTTTTTGTTTACCTACTCTTGGCTGCACAATATGAGAGCTATCTATTGCCTTTCGCTGTGGTGTTGTCTATCCCCTTCGGTTTAGCTGGTGCGTTTATCTTTACCAATCTATTTGGCCATAGTAACAACATTTATATGCAA
The DNA here is from genome assembly GCA_030528715.1 of Bacteroidales bacterium. Lineage (GTDB taxonomy): Bacteria > Bacteroidota > Bacteroidia > Bacteroidales > Bacteroidaceae > Alloprevotella. Next base: position 6,493 of record JAUMYJ010000019.1, read on the forward strand.
ATCGCACTTATCATGCTTATCGGCTTGCTGGCGAAAAATGCCATTTTGATTGTAGAGTTTGCCCTCGAACGTCGCCGTATGGGTATGGCAGTGAAATGGAGTGCGGTTCTTGGTGCAGCTGCACGTTTACGTCCGATTTTGATGACTTCTTTGGCTATGATTGTTGGTCTGCTGCCACTCATGTTTGCAAGTGGGGTAGGTGCTGAAGGTAATGGTACGTTGGGAGCAAGTACGGTGGGTGGTATGCTTATCGGCATGATATTGCAAGTGTTGATTGTTCCTGCATTGTTTGTAATATTCCAATTTGCACAAGAGAAGTTTAAGCCTATCAAGTTTGATGACATCATTGATAGTCGTCCTTCGGGAGAGGTGTTACAGTTTTCACGTCCAAAAGAAGACACTGATGAAAAAAAGTAATATAATTATAGCCATAGCTCTGCTTACACTAAGTAGTTGTGGCTTGACAAAAGCGTATGATCGTGCTAACTACGCTATCAATACGGAGGTATATCGTGCCGATCAAATAGCGGTGGCACCAGATACGGTCTCGTTTGGTCAAACGCCTTGGCGAGAACTCTTTACAGACCCTTATTTGCAGGGATTGATAAGTAAAGCTCTCGAAAATAATTTGGATTTACATGCAGCTATGCTCAGTGTAGAGCAAGCCGAAGCACAGCTACGTGCTGCAAAACTCTCGTTTTATCCTTCGTTTGCTCTAGCTCCCTCGGGTACGCTTGCTTCGTGGGACTATGCTGCTCCAACTAAGTCTTATACGCTTCCTGTGCAGGCCTCGTGGGAAGCAGACTTGTTTGGTACACTGCGTAATGCAAAGCGTGCTTCGCAGAGCATTATGTTGCAAAGTCGTAATTATCAAATTGCTGTGCAAAGCCGTGTTATCGCAGGTGTAGCTAATAGCTACTATACCTTGATGATGCTTGATGAGCAATTGCAGCTAACGAAAGAAACGATTGACTTAACGAAGCGTACCGTTGAATTGATGGAGGCACTCAAAGCGTTTGGCCAAGCGGATGAAGCCTCTGTGCTCTCGGCACGTGCAAGCTATCTGAGTGTACAAGCAAGTGTGCCACAAATAGAGCGGCAGATAACCTCTACTGAGAATGCTTTGTCTCTCTTGCTAGGTGAAGCACCGCAATCAATAATGCGTGGTAAACTTTATGACCAGCAGCTCCCAAATCATTTCCCACTAGGAGTGCCTGCACAGCTTTTGGCTAATCGTCCAGATGTGTTTGCAGCAGAGTTGAAATTAGCTGCGAGCTACTATCAAGCGCAAACTGCACGCGCTGCTTTTTACCCGTCACTTAAAGTTACTGCCACAGCAGCTTGGACGAATAGTATGGGAGTGATTGTTAATCCAGCTAGCCTCTTGGCTTCTGCCGTTGCTAGTCTTACACAGCCTATCTTTGCGAAGGGGCAGCTACGCACTAATCTCCGTGTGAGTGAGGCAGAGCAGCAAAAAGCTTTTTGGGCGTGGCAAAAAAGCCTTTTGACTGCAGGTAGTGAAGTGAGCAATGCGCTTGCACTGTATAAAGCTTCAACTGAGCGTAGTGCAATAGAAGCACAACAAATTGAAGCTTTGGAGCGTAATGTGGAGCTTACACAAGATCTTTTTGCTCGTGGTGCTAGCAAAACTTACCTTGAAGTGGTGACTGCTCAACAAAAGCTACTTGCCGCACAGCTAGCTAAAATTACGGACGACTTCCAACGCATGCAGGCTGTGGTAAACCTTTACTACGCTCTAGGTGGTGGTAGTAACTAGTCTTACTTTTTACCAAGTAATGGATTATGAATATGATTAGTGAGAAAGCTCATGTGGCACCAGGTGCACAGATAGGCCAAAATGTGACTATTATGCCTTTTGCTTACGTGGAGAGTGATGTGATTATAGGTGATGGCTGTACGATTTATCCCTATGCTAGCATCATGAGTGGCACACGGATGGGGAGCAACAACAATGTACATCAAAATGCGGTGTTAGGCGCATCACCACAAGATTTTGGTTGGAAGGGTGGTAATAGTGAACTTATCATTGGTGATGGTAATGTTTTTCGTGAAAACGTGGTGGTAAGCCGTGCCTCAACTGCCGATCAGCCAACGTCTATCGGGCATAGTAATATCTTGATGGAGGGCGTGCATGTCTCGCACAACTGTCAAGTTGGTAGCCACAATATTTTTGGTTATGGTGTAAAGATTGGCTGTGATTGTGAGTTAGGCGATCACATCATCTTTTCGACAGGTGTTGTGGCTAAGCCACGCTGTCGTGTAGGTAGTTATGCATTTATATTGAGTGGCTGTCGTTTTGGAGAAGATGTGCCACCCTACATCACGGCTAAAAATAATCCAATTGAGTACGCTGGTATTCACGGTGGTGTCTTGACACACTTTGGGTTTAGTGAACGAACACAGCGCCATTTGGCAAATGCTTATCGTTTGGTGTTTAATAGCAGGGTGAGCCTGTTTGATGCCATAAATCAAATTGAGGAGCAAGTGCCTGATGAGCCTGAAATCCGTGAGGTCGTAGAGTTTCTTCGCTCTGCTGAAACGCTTATTACCAAGCAGGTGGATTAAACCTGTGAGCATTATTTTTAGTTTGGCTCGGTATGTCCTAGTAAAGGCATGCCGAGCCAAATGCGTAGCTTTGTAGAGGGCTTGTTGACTTGGCGTTCTTAATTTGTATGCTTTCATGCTATTAGAGTATGCTTATGATAGCGTATTTGTATGCACGCTTCTCATTGAAATAGATTTTGTTAGGATGTAAGTGGTATGCGGGGGTAAATTAGCATATTTTTTTGTACCTTTGCTCAATAGCTTTGATGCGCTATGTAACCATAATTGATGACGATGAGTGACAATAACACAACTTTGGGTGAAATATATAACGATGCTTTGCCACTAGCCGAGGATAACACGAAGCTTGTTTCTGGCGAATATAAGCCTTTGGGTGATGCTAAGTCAGAACCTAAGTATAAGCTGACTCGTATGTATCGTGATTGGTTTATTGAGTATGCATCGTATGTGATACTTGATCGTGCTGTGCCACATATTGATGATGGGCTTAAACCTGTACAGCGTCGTATATTACATGCAATGAAGCGTCTTGATGATGGTCGCTATAATAAGGTAGCTAACATCGTAGGGCATACGATGCAGTTTCATCCCCATGGTGATGCCTCTATTGGCGATGCTCTCGTCACGATGGGGCAGAAGGATCTGCTTATAGATTGTCAGGGGAATTGGGGTAATATCCACACAGGTGATGATGCGGCGGCAACTCGCTACATTGAGGCGCGTTTGTCAAAATTTGCATTAGATGTGCTGTTTAACCCTAAAACAACGGACTGGAAGGCCTCGTATGATGGTCGTAATAAGGAGCCAATAACACTTCCTGCGAAGTTTCCTCTTTTGTTGGCTATGGGTACGAAGAGTGTGGCTGTAACGCTTTCTTCTGAAATATTGCCTCACAATTTGGGAGAAATTTGCGAAGCTGCTATTGCCTATCTAGAAGGACGGGAATTTGTGCTTTATCCAGACTTCCTTACAGGTAGTGCTATCGATGTTAGCCGTTATAATGATGGTATGCGTGGAGGGCGTTTGAAAGTGCGTGCGACTATTGAAAAGGTTGATAATAAGACTCTTTCAGTAACTAGCTTACCTTATGGAGAAACGACCAAAAGTATTATTGAGAGCATTAATAAAGCTACTGAGAAAGGAAAAATTAAGGTCAAGAAAACTGAGGATATCAGCTCAGCTACGGGGGAGGTCTTGGTACATTTAGCTCCTGGTACAAGCTCTGATAAGGCTATTGATGCGTTGTATGCCTTTACGAATTGTGAAGTCACAATATCACCTATCTGCTGTGTGATTATTGACAACAAACCTGCCTTTGTGACAGTAAGTGATGTATTGCGCCATTCTGTCAATCGTACGCGTGACCTTTTGCGTAGAGAGCTCGAAATCCGTCGTAGTGAGCTCCTCGAAAGTTTATTGTTTAGTTCGTTAGAGCGTATCTTTATTGAAGAGCGTATTTATAAAGATAAGGGGTTTGAAAATGCTGTTGATATGGCGGCTGCTTTGGCGCATATTGACGGACGTTTGCAGCCGTTTTATACCCAACTACCTCGTACTGTCACCGAAGATGATTTGCTACGCCTTATGGAGATCAAAATGGCGCGCATCTTGAAGTTTAATAAAGCCAAAGCTGATGAGCTTATAGCTAAACTTAAAGCCGAGATAGAAAGTATCGACCGCGACCTCGGCAATATGACTGAGGTGACGATTAATTGGTATAGAATGCTATGGAGCAAGTATGGTGCCGAGCACCCTCGTCGAACAGTTATTCGAACTTTTGACACGATCGTGGCAGCCAAAGTGGTAGAGGCTAATCAAAAACTCTACATTAATCGTAGCGAGGGCTTCATGGGCACGAGTCTGAAAAAAGATGAGTTCGTGGAAAATTGCTCTGACATTGATGACGTCATCATATTCTATCGTGATGGTACCTATAAGGTGGTGCGTATGGGCGAGAAAGTATTTATCGGTGAGACCGAACGTAGTAAGTCTGAGAAAAAGAAAGCCGAAATAATCCATATTGCCGTATTTAAGAAAAATGATACACGCACGATTTATAATGCTGTCTATCGCGATGGTAAAGCAGGGAATTACTATATCAAGCGTTTCTATGTAACGAGCGTGACTTATGATCGTGAATATGATATCACGAAGGGAGTTTCGGGGAGTAAAGTACATTACTTCACAGCAAACCCAAATGGTGAGGCAGAGCTTATTAAGGTAACTCTTAAGCCAAACTCTAAAGTCAAAAAAGTACTCTTCGATTATAATTTTAGTGACTTGCTGATTAAGGGACGTCAGAGCCAAGGTAATTTACTTACAAAGCATGAGGTACATCGCATTTCACTTAAAGCTCAGGGGGGATCTACACTCGGAGGACGTAAAGTATGGTTTGACCATGATGTGAAACGCCTTAATTATGATGAGCGCGGTGAGTATCTAGGTGATTTTAATAGTGACGACGAAGTGTTGGTGGTATTGCCCTCTGGTGAGTTCTATACTACTAATTTTGATGTCAATAATCACTATGAGCAAGAGATACAATACATCGGTAAGTTTGATCCTGAAGAGGTGTGGACTGTAGTGCTAATAGATGCTTCGCAGGGTGGCTATCCCTATGTTAAGCGTTTTTGTTTTGAGCGTGGCTCTAAACGCCAAAATTGTTTGGGTGATCACCCTGAGTCATATGCACTCATTTATACAAAGCAGGCTTACCCTCGTCTTTACGTGACATTGGGTGGAGCCGATCATTTTCGTGCACCATTTGAGGTGGATGTAGAGCAATTTATAGGTGTAAAGAGTTTTAAAGCTAAGGGTAAGCGTATTACAAAATATGAGGTAGATAAGATTGAGGAGCTTGAACCACTACGCTTCCCAGAGCCTAAATATGAGCCAATTGTAGAGACTCATTTACAGGTAGAGTCTGATGAAGATGAGGCGCTTGTGCGTGATCGTTTAGAAGGTCAGACACGCCTATTTGATACGTTTGACTAAGATGAATATGGCTTATGTTTTGCGTGTTGATGGCGTTTTCAGACATGGCTTAGTTTGCTCCCTTGTGTTGCTGTGCTTGTTGCCTAAAATAGCCTGTGCACAAGGAGCAAATAGTGCTGCTGAGCATCGTGTTACTACTACGCACTTTCACATTGGACTAGGTGCTTCGAGTCTTTACAATACCTACCTCTCCCCCTTAGAATATAAGGGAGAGCATCTTATGTTTCATTACGCTCGCCAACGTGGACTACGTCGCTATGATGGTCGTTGGCATAGGCAACATACATATCAAGCTATTGTAGCACAAGGTGAGACACCTGCGGCTACTGCTACAAGCTACCAGTTAGACTTAAGCTATGCTACACGCTGGCTCTATACCTATCAGCCTTTGTCGGCCTTGCATTTGCGTGCTGGCTTGGGCATAGAGGCACATCTCGGTGGTCAATATAATAATCGCAATGGTAATAATCCTGCCACGTTAGATGCTGCTTTTTATCTTCCTTTGACTATTCAAGCCTATTATAGCTTTCATCTTGGGCGTTTGCCATTAGGCTTGTATTACCAGCTAGATATTCCTTTGGTAGGAGCACAATGGGCTCCGAACTATACACAAAGCTATTATGAACTCTTTGGGCTCAACGCACGTCGTGGTGTAGTAGCAGCTGTATGGCTGGGTAATATTCCTTCGTGGCGACAACAGCTTCATGTCAGCTTTCCACTAGGCTATCAGCGTATCACCTTAGGGGTTTATAGTGATGTTCGTCAGCATTCGCTACGTGGCGTGGAGCAACATGGGTGGCACTATGGTATTAGTGTGGGATATGTTCGCCAGTTACGTATTGTCTCGGCTAAGGAAAAAACTCAAACATTTATCTACTAATACTGATATAAGTCATGACTGAGCTTTTACGATTGACTGTTAAGTCTGTACGAATGCCTATTTTAGTGCTAGTTACCATTCTGGCAACCAGCTGTATCACGGCAGATGAGGTAGATACTTCTAATACAGGTGTATTACGTGCATTATGGAAGACCATAGACGAGCATTATTGCTTTTTTCGAGAGAAACGTGATAGTTTTGGTGTCGATTGGGCGGAGGTTTATCCACGCTATGCAGCACGATTACATACGATGATGGATAGTCAGCAGCTCTTTGAAGTATGTGCAGCTATGCTCGCTGAGCTTCGTGACGGGCATGTCAATCTTTCGGCTGCTCATGATGTGAGTGGTTATAGTGCATGGTTTGAGTCGTATCCTAGCAATTTTAGTGATACGCTACAACGTATTTATTTGGGTCCGCGTACAGAGTACCGTGTTGCAGCGGGTATCTCCTATCGCATGCTTAATGGTAATATTGGCTATATGCGTGTACCTACGTTCGCACATCAGTTTGGTGAGGGCAACCTCTCGCAAATCTTACAACACTTAGCTGCGGCTGATGGCTTAATCGTAGATATTCGTAGTAATTCGGGAGGAATGCTAACAGCAGCTCAACGCTTAGCTGCTTGCTTTGTCAATCGTCGTACTTATGTGGGTAGTATTCGTCACAAAGTCGGTAAAGCTCATGAGGCATTTAGTGAGCCTACTCCTATCTATATAGAGCCTATGGCAGGACTGCGATGGCAAAAGCCAGTGGTCGTACTTACCAATCGTCGTACGTATAGTGCGGCTAATAGCTTTGCGGCATTTGTACGATATTTCCCTTTGGTAACGCTTATGGGAGATAAGACAGGAGGTGGAGGGGGTATGCCTTTTTCTAGTGAGCTTCCCAATGGGTGGGGGGTGCGTTTGAGTGTAGCTCCTATGGCAGACGCACGTGGTAATACTATTGAAGAGGGAGTTGCACCTGCCGTGCCCGTAGGTATTACGACCACTGATTATCAGCGTGGCCGCGATACCATGATAGAGGCTGCCATTGCCCAACTGAACAAGCCCTTTTCCCCTTAACTAGTCCCAGTTCTTTCTTGATGTCTAATCTGTATTCTTGGTGCAACCCATGTTGTGGTATTAACCGCTGTATTATGGCAGGCATGGTCGTATCCTTCACTCTCCTTGATGCGGGGATAAAATTATAAATTTGCGTTTTTAGTAATAAATATACTCTAATGGTGGCTGTTATGCCAACAAAAGGCTGTATCTTTGCAAATTGTATGATAGTGGGTATCTGCTAACTAATATTTAAATTGACCATGAAGAAATATTTATATATGGCTAGTGTGGCTATCCTTGCTTTGGCTTTATTGGGTAGTTGTGCAACGGATGGTACTTATCAAGAGATTTCGTCAGATGCTGCCTACCTTTCTAATATCAAGCTTGGCACTTTAAAGCGTACGATGACTACAACCGATAAAATGGGAAAAGACAGCACTTATACCTCGTCAATCTCATTAGGTAATATGGAAATGGTAGTTGATCATTATGGTGGTCGTATCTACAATGCTGTGCCATTACCCTCGGGGACAGATATGTCTCAGGTAAAGTTTGGTGCTATTGTTGCAGCAGGCTGGACAGGAGTGAAGAGCCTAGACTCTGACACTGATACCGCATTTACCACGAGTGGTACGTACGACTTTCGTGTGCCACGTCAAGTTTTTGTGCAATCGTGGAGTGGTAAAACACGCCATCACTATACACTCACATTGACTGTAGCCAATGATAATAAAGATAGTCTGCTATGGACTACTTTACCTGCAAATCCTGCCTTGGCTATGCTTACACATCCGCGCCTCATTGTTGTAGCCGACACATTACACCTTTTTGGCATGCGTGCTGATATGCCTATGCATTATGCTAGTGTTGATGGTATTGTGTGGAAGGAACTTACTACTATGGGGCTTACGACCTTAAAAGGTGTGACGAGCATCGTAGCAGAAAGTCAAGTGTTATGGGCTGTGGAGCGTGAAACCCTACTGGTAAGTTACGATGCTGGCCGTACATGGACTGAGCGAACGATAGGTGTTACCCCAACGCATTTACTTGGGGTTTTAGGAGAGGTTGCATATGTTATTACGTCGGATGAAAAGGTCTATGCTATCAAAGTCACAGCCGAAGCTCCTATGGAATGCATGTCGGCTGAGCGCTTACCAATAATGTTACACAATAGTTTAGTTCTTCCAGGGCGCACGATAGCTGAGCCACGCCAGCTTGTTACGATTGGCCGTAATGCTGGTGATGAGATGTTGGCTTTTGCCAAGTATGAGTCAGTAAGTGGTGATGTCACTAGCTTCTTCCCCTTAGTCAATGAATTCTCACAGGGTTTTGCACTTCCTCTCTCGGAAACGCTTAGTATCACGCATCTTGGTCGCACACTTTTGGCGGTCGGTATGGCCGCTGGACAGCCATATTTGCGTTATAGTCTTGATGCTGGTTTTACTTGGCGGAGTGGTAATGTATATGGACTGCCTACCGATCTTGCAGAAGTTAAAGAGCTCGTGATTGCTACTGATGGGTCGACTCGTATATGGCTCATCAATATGGGTACTGGCCAAGTGTGGCGTGGCCAAATGTAAGTATATTGTTGCTAAGCTCGCCAAAAGGTTTATGTCTCAGTCCTTTTTACAAAATATGCCATATCTTGTTTACCGATGGTTCTTAGTCTTGCTATTGTCTTGGCTAGTACAGAGCGTACAAGCCCAAAATCAAGACACGTATCGTTTGGAAATCGGGGGCGGTTTAGGCACGAGCTTTTATTTAGGCGATGTTAATAGTAGATTGTATGCGCTTAATAGCGTAAGTGTCGCGGCGCAGTTGCGTTTTATTATTCATTCGCGTGCTGCCCTAAAAGTAGAGTTGAGTCGTGTCGGTCTCAAAGGCAATACGGCAAAAGTGAAGTCATTCTTTCCTGCCAATGTGCAGAGTGGGGCTGTGAGTACCATACCTTTACACTATGACTTTTCGAGTGCAGCTTATAGCTTAGCCACCCTCTACGAACTACATTTTTTACCCTATGGTTATTATCGTAGTTATCAGGGCTTTTCTCGCTTAGTGCCTTATCTGCAAGGTGGCTTGGCTCTCAATTATGGTGTGCAGGACAAAGTGTTCTTTCCAAGTATTCCTTTGGGGGTTGGCTTGAAATATAAAGTTTCCCCACGACTTAACCTTGGGTTTGACTGGTTGGTGCATTTTACGACAAGCGATCGCCTTGATGGTCTCAATGGCCCACATGGGGTATCTAGTCAAGGGTTTAAGAATAAGGATCACTACATCACCACACGCTTTACACTTACTTACGACATCGCACCCCATTGCTCTACTTGTAATAAAGACAATCGTTAATCCGAATATAGAAAACTCTTATGCGATACGAAGATGCTATCAATAGAGACAATATACCTACTCATGTTGCCATCATTATGGATGGCAATGGTCGTTGGGCTAAGGCTCGCGGAATGCATCGTGCTTTAGGCCATCAGCAGGGTGTAGAGGCGGTTAAACGGGTTACTGAAAAGGCTACTGAGATAGGTGTAAAATACCTCACGCTTTATACGTTCTCTACCGAGAATTGGAATCGTCCTGCCGAAGAAGTAATAGCGTTGATGAACCTTGTTTTAGATGCATTAGAAACCGAGATTTTCGTTAAAAACAATGTGCGTTTCCGTTGTATCGGTGATCGTACACGCTTACCTAAGGCTGTATGTCAGCGTATTGAGCACACAGAGCAAACCACTGCTGTTAACAATCGCATGACAATGATTATAGCCCTAAGCTACTCGTCACGTTGGGAGCTAACTGAGAGTTTCCGTCTGTTAGCTCAACAGATTAAAGAGGGCACTTTACAGCCTGAACAAATTACTGAGCAGCACATCAACAATAGTCTCCAAACGGCTTTTATGCCCGACCCCGACTTACTCATTCGTACCGGTGGTGAGCAGCGCATAAGCAATTATCTTTTGTGGCAATGTGCGTATAGTGAGCTCTATTTTAGCAACGATTTTTGGCCAGATTTCAATGGTGAGGCACTCTGTCAAGCGATTTATAGTTATCAGCAACGCCAGCGTCGATTTGGCCAGACCGGTGAACAGATTGAAGCCGCTAACCCCACAGCATAACCCTCGAAAACGACATCCATACAACGATGAAGTATATCACTATCCAGATTAAGAAAGTCTACAAAGCTTTCCTTATATTGACACTCTTCGCAGTCATACCGATGAGTCTTACTGCTCAGACAAAGAACTCTGTCCAAGTCAAGCCGAGCATAGACTACACACAAACACGCACCTATATTCTTGGTGGCTATGCTGTGAGTCGTGTCAATGGCTATGAGAGCGATGTCTTGCGTAACATTGCTGGCATTACCGAAGGGCAGTCTATCACCCTCCCACAAGATGGTACAGCTATTCTTAACCGCTATTACCGCAGTGGCCTTTTTGCCAACGTGAGTGTGGCAGCAGATAGTATCATTGGCGATACCCTTTACCTCGGTATCCAACTCATCGCAAGACCACGTGTGAGTGCTATCTATTGGTCAGGTGTAAAGAGTAAAGAGAAGAGTGACCTCGAAGCTAAAATCGGACTTTTGGTAGACAATCAAATCACTCCTGATATGCTCGCTCGTGCTAAGCGCATTATCAAGGCCTATTATGATGATAAGGGCTTTAAGAATGCCGAAGTTAACATCAATCAGCGTGTAGATGTCTCCGCTGATAATCGTGTTTTGCTTGATGTTAATGTCAATAAGAGTCAGCGTATTAAGGTACGCTACATTCATATCGCAGGTATTGACGACCCTAAGCAAGTACGAAAACTCAAAGGGGCGATGAAAAAGACCCGAGAGAGGCGTCTTACCAATTTACTCAAATCACGTAAGTTTGTTCCTGAAAAATACGAAGAGGACAAAGGTTTCCTAATCGATAAACTAAACGAATGGGGGTATCGTGATGCATTTATTCTTGCCGATAGTGTAGTGGCAGTAGACACTACTCGTCTCGTGGATATTTATGTCTCAATCGATCGTGGCCGTCAATACTATATACGCAATATTGATTGGTTGGGCAACTCTATTTTTGATACCGAGGCACTCGCACGAACGCTCAACATGAAGCAAGGAGACGTTTATGATTTGACGAAGCTCAAAAAAAGACTCAATGACGATGACGATGCTATCGGGGCACAATACTATAATAATGGCTATGTTTTTAATTCAGTAGAGCCTGTAGAGCTTACCATAGATGGCGACTCAATAGATCTCCAAGTCCGTATTTACGAAGGTAGTCCTGCTACGTTCAAAAATATTCGTATCGTGGGTAATGATCGTGCTTACGAAGAGGTCGTGCGTCGTGAGTTGCGTACGAAGCCTGGTGATTTGTTTAGTCGTGAGTCGCTGATACGCTCTATTCGTGAAATTACCTCTATGAAGCTCTTTGACCCAGAGCAAAGTACCGCTCCCGATGTTAAGCCTAATGCTAATGATGGTACCGTAGACGTAACCTATAAACTCGTAACTAAATCGAGCGACCAAGTTGAAGTCTCGTTTGGCTGGGGACAAACGGGTGTCGTTGGTAAGTTAGGCTTTACATTTACTAACTTCGCCTTGCAGCAGCTTTTTAATAAAAATGCTAAGCGTCGTGGAGGCTTTTTACCCCAAGGGTTAGGACAGACACTCTCAGTCTCTGGACAAACGAATGGACGCTATTATCAGCAATATAGTGTGTCATTTCTTGACTCATGGTTTGGTGGCAAGCGCCCAAACCAGTTACAAGTGTCAGCATTTTACTCTAAAAGTACAGACGTAAATTCTAGTTACTATTCTAATTATCAGAGTAATTTGTATTCTAGTATTTATGGCTATGGCTCGTCAAATATCAACAATTACTCGAACTACCTTGACCCTGATAAATATATTAAAATTTATGGGGTATCGCTTGGGTTTGGTAAGCGTTTGCGCTGGCCTGATGACTATTTCACGCTCATGGCTCAGCTTTCTTATACACGTTATAGTTTAAAGAATTGGACCTACTTCCTCATCAATAATGGTACGTCTAACAACTTTGCCCTAACCCTAAGCTTATCGCGCAACTCTACCGACCAAGGTTTTTTCCCACGTCGAGGGTCTGAGTTTTCATTTAGTGTTAGTGCCACACCACCTTACTCTTCGTGGAATGGTAAAAATTACAAGACCTTGGCGGCCGATGTCAATAGCCCTACTTATTTGAAAGAGTTACAAAGTAAGTACAATTGGATTGAGTATCATAAATGGAAGTATAAATTCCGTTCGTTTACAGCGCTTTCGGCAGCAAAGCATACGCCTGTACTGATGACACGCTTTGAAGGTGGTTTGCTAGGTCACTACAATAAATATAATAAGTCACCTTATGAAACCTTCCATATGGGTGGCGATGGTATGTCGGGCTCTTTCTCGGGCTATGCTACCGAAACAGTAGGTTTGCGTGGCTATGATAATGGTAGTTTGACCTCTACGGGTGGTCTAGAAGGCTATGCTTATGCCCGCATGTCACTCGAATTACGTTACCCGCTTTTGCTTGAAGGCTCTACACAAATATTTCTCTTAGGCTTCCTCGAAGGTGGTAATGCTTGGAATACTACCAAAAAGTTCAACCCATTTAATATGAAACGTAGTGCAGGGGTTGGTGTACGCATTCTACTTCCTATGGTTGGTTTGATGGGGATTGATTGGGCTTATGGGTTCGATAAAATACACGGCAATAAAGCCCCTGGAGGTAGCCACTTCCACTTTATTATAGGTCAAGAATTCTAAGGACTGCGAGATATTTATTACTTAATAGTATAACAGACAATAAAAACAGAGGTATGAAACGTTTCCTTCTCTTCCTCGTAGCTTTGGCAAGCTTTGCTGGTACTACCACCGCTGTTGCCCAGCGCATAGCCTTGATTGATATGGAGTATATACTGAAACACTTGCCTGCGTATGAGCGTGCTAATGAGCAACTCAATCAGAGCTCGAAACTTTGGCAGTCGGAGGTAGAGGCACTCTCGGCTAAGGCCAAGACTCTCTATACTAACTATCAAAATGAGATGGCTTTTCTCTCACAATCACAAAAGAAAGAGCGTGAGCAAGCCATTCTTGATACAGAAAAACAGGCTAGCGAGCTTAAAATGAAATATTTTGGTCCACAAGGAGAGCTTTATAAAAAACGTGAGTCACTCATTCGTCCAATTCAAGATGATGTGTACAATGCCGTGAAAGCTGTCGCAGACACTCAGCGCATTCAGCTTGTGCTTGATCGTGCTAGCGAAACAGCAGGTATTATATTTGCTTCTCCTGCTATGGATATAAGTGCCGATGTACTTAACAAATTGGGCTATCGCAACTAACATTTATCTCATATATAGCCTGCATGTGCGCGAAAAATCGTATATTTGCAAGCAATATTACTTTTACTCTAAGCATAATTCACTAAGATAGATAACAAAGACATGTTTAAGAAAATTGTTCTTACACTAGCCATCGCAGCTGCTTCAATGAGCATGATGGCACAGCAGAAGTTTGCTTACTTCAACCCACAAACAATCGTACCCACGATGCCCGAGTTTACTAAGGCACAGCAAGAGGTTCAAACTCTTGAAAAACAATACACTGATGATTTGCAGCGTATGCAGACTGAGCTACAAAACAAGGCCAAGGAATATCAAGCACAAGCTGACTCACTTCCTGCCGCTATTCGTGAGCGTCGTGAGCAAGAGTTGCAGCAATTGCAAGAGCGCTTACAACAAACTTATGCTGACAACCAACAAGCACTTCAAAAGGCAAGCCAAGAGCGCATGCAGGCTATTCAAGCTAAGCTTACTGCTGCCGTTGAAGAAATCGGGAAAGCCGATGGCTATGTGCTCGTAATTGACGAAACACAAGGTTTCCCTTTTATCAATAAGTCTATTTGTGTAGATATCACAGCTAAGATAAAAGCTAAGCTAGGGCTGAAGTAAACCTTCACGTTTTTATAGCAAAGGTTAACGCTCTCCCTCTATACTATGGTATGGAGGGAGAGTGTTCTTTATGGCTCTACTTAGCGTTAGCGTAATCGGTTGTATGTTTTGAGGGCTTCGGTGCGTACAGCTACGCTATACCTTTTGTCTTTGCTGATGCGTAGACAAGACGCACGAATGTTTTCTGCTTGTACACTTGTGGGGTGCCAGCCAAGGGCCTCTAAGATGAGTAGCTGTGTGGCTTCGTCAGTTTGTGTTTCTACAAAATTGATGAGCTGTGGTACGAGATGGTGTACCATTACATTGCGAGAGGCGCGTATCGCTAGCTTCCGATCTTTGATAGGTGTCTCGGCCCTTAGTGCATTTTCTAGATCTATACTTACACGGTTAGTGTATGTTTTGAGGGCATGCTCAATGTGTTTTCGTATAGAGTCTTTACGTACATAGTTTATTACTGGGTTATCAAATTGACGTGTAAACTCTGCGAGTATTTTATCTTGTGGAAAAGAAGCAATACTCATGCCTACATCAAAGGTTACGCGGGCACTCGTATTGTTAGCAATGGCTAGTTTTATCAAGGCAGGGATAAGGCGTTCGTCACCCGAACTCCCCATGCGACGCACTGCGATACGTTGTGCAAGCTCGTAGGCATCTTGTGATGCCAAAATGAGAGCCGCAATATACTCATCACCACCATACTCGCCTAGTGCTGTTAAGGCTTGCAGGCGTACAATGCCATAGGGAGAGCTTTGGTAGATGTTTAAGAGGTCACGCCTTGTGAGTAGTTTAAGGCGATGTAATTGTTCAATGGCCACACTTTGTTGGTCAGGGGTACCTTTAACGAGTAGCTTGCGCCAGTCTGATGCCTTGCCTTTAAGCAAGAGTGCATGTAGATCTATATTGGGAGTGGTGTTGGCAAAGCGGTAGGTCGGGTCACCAATGCAGTGCGACTCTAAATATGCGGCGTAGCGTACTAAGTCGCCCACACTTCCACCTTGGTTGAGTAGCCCGATGAAGCGGTCGCTCCATTTGTCTTGTAATACATTGACACTATTTGCAATAACTGCAATTGTGCCACCTGGTTGAAAAATATATGCATTAGCAATGCAATTATCACGATGGAATGAGCCACAAAAACACGCATCAATGACTACCACAGGTGTATTGGGGAGGTAGTTATAGCCTGTAAAATCTTCAATGTGTAAGTCACTGGCAGCAGCATAGGCTGAATCTAAACGTGCTACCGAGTCACTCAATGCATGCTCTACCCATGAATTAGGTACGTCAAAGCGCGCTAGTAGAGCCGATTGTAGTGAGTCGCTATTGCGACCACGCTTGTGCGCTGCATAGATATGGTCGCGCATGTTGCGCATAATGTAGGCTTTGGCATCACGCACTGTGTATGGACGGATCACACCATTGAGGTATTGAGTCGTCGGTGAGCCATGATGATGCAGCACTGCAAGGTCTAGGTCAGAGCGCATGAGTTCGTTCATTAAGCGCTCCTTTACCGGGTTTTTGTCGCTATGGTCTAGGTAGCTTATAGCGTTGGTACGTTGGCCTAGTGTGGGGAAATGTTCTAGATAGGCTGCCTTCTCGTCAATGCGCGCAACTTTTGAGTCCGATATGTAGCCATGCCCGCTGAAATAAAACAATTGTTTGAGCTCACGTGGAGCAAGCTTAGCAGCGGTGGCTTTTTGCAAATAGGCACGCAGCTTGGTATAGCGTGAGATACCATTGGCATCGGTGGGGCGGATACGGCCACTAATGATGCTTGGTCGTGTGCGTTGTACACTCGTAGCACTGAGTGAATAATAGAAGTAAGGAGCGTTGTTGTCACGGCCAAGATACTCAAACTGCAGGGCAAAGTCATCATAGAAGCGGTCACTTGGTACAGAGGATTTTTGGCGTGGCTGGTTTTGATCCATCTTAAAGGCACTTGTGAGGTGTTGCCCATCGCGCACCATGACGATTGGTATGTCACCTATAAATACTGCACCAACGATAGGAGTATTTTTCTGGGTGTGTAGGTGGCGTAAAGCATTGCGGATACTATCGGGTATACCCCAAATATCTTCTACAAGGTATACGTGCAGTTGGTGCTGCTGTTCGATAGCATGTGCATAGGCATCAACTTCGGCTCTAGCCTCGCGGTAGCTTTGAGGGTCTATTACGATGGCAAAGCCATTGCGAGCCACTGCCGACAAACTTATACCTGTAATAGCCACAGCTATAAAAAGAAGTTTGCGAAATAGTGTCATGTTGTTGGTTTATTGTAAAAAGTAAGTCTAAAAAGGGAGTTAGAAGTGCAGATATACCCCTATGTGTGCCGTCGTATAGCTTTGAGCCTTGTTGGCTATCGTCTCGGGTATGCTGCTCGCTTGCTCGCTTTGAGCACGCAAGTAAACGCCTAGTTTTAAGTCTTGGTTTAGGGCAAAGTGAGTATCTATCACACCATAGCCTATGATGCGTCCTGAGGCAGCATGGGCATAGTGTGGCAGTGTATAGGTTGAGCCTATATCATGATTGTTACTATATGTTGAGCCATGGGCATAAACACGTTTGAGTGGCCTATAATAACTGCCACCTAGCTCGCCCCAAAGGATTATACCGCGATACTTAAAGGCTTTGCCACCTCGTAGGCCAAGGTGTAGGTGTTGTATGTGCTGTGTCGGAGAGCTTGTACCTAAAAGTTGTTCGTATCGTATTTGTTTAATCCCCACTTCAGAACCCACGAAGTATGCACGCTGGTTGTTGCGATAGACATCTCTGCGATAGCTTAAGCTAGCCATGAGGCGTTTCTGACGTTGTAGTGTACTCTTGTTGAGTATGTGGTAGATTGTGGCACCACCACGTGCTATATCAACTTCACGGCGCTGATCATACCATATACCATTGGCTGTGGTATAGTTTGCTTCAAACTCTAAGGTGTGCTGTGTCTCTGCTCGCGCGTGCCATTGCATGCGTTCTTGTACAGATAAGCCTATTTCGCGGTAGTCTCCCCCTCGAAATCTATAAGTCGTACCACCATCAGTGGCTTCTTCGCTTGCTGTCCATACGCGTACCTCGGCCATGTTTTGCCAGCAGCGTGGTTTATAACCCACTTGTAGACTTGCTGCATAGCTATGGCCCGTATAGTCACGTTTGTAGCCAGGCTCATCACCTGAGCTACGTCTCACATAGTCGCCCATACCTTTCATTAAAAAGTAAGTATGGTTGTTTTCACCATGCACGTTGTAATACTCTACAACTGAGTTTAGCAAGCGTACCTCTCCCGCGATACCCAGTGTCAAGTATTTATTAGCCACATGTTCTACCCCCAAAATAATTGGAATAATAGCCGTTACTGCACGTGGTCTTGGGTCGTTTTGGTCAGAGCGATTTCCTGTGCGTAGACCAGCCTCAGCTCCCAAGCGCCAATGTGTGTTTATGGTGTAAGTTGCTGTGGTGTGTAATTCAAACGCCTCTGTTCTTGCATCTCCTGCCACAGAGTCTGCTAATACAAATGGGTTATACGGATTTATCCACAACGTACTGTTCCAACGTTGGGCACGCTCCGTCATGTTTTGATAGCCCATGTAACCTTGTAGGTCAAATTTACCGATGTGGTGTAACCCACCGATATAAGCTGAAAATTGTGATTGTTCACCTAGGCTAGGTGAGTGAAAATCTCCTCGCTGCTGTTGGTAAGCTAGTTGTGCTACCGTATGTTGTCGTATGAGGTTATGCCCGATACGCGTGGGGTTGTGGCTGTGATAGTATAGGTTTCGTGGGGCGTTTTCAAAAGTCTCCTGCCAGCGTTGTGCTTGTGTGCTAAGGCAAGCGAATGTTACGGATAATAGTAAAACGTACTTGTTCATACTTTTGCACAATGCATTAAAGCGAAAGATGTGTGCCAGCAGATGGTGTTGCTGGCACACATCGTAAGTGTTCGAGTGTATGGCATTTACATGCTTATACCTCTCGTCGCTTTGGGATTATGCCGTCCATACAAGATTAGTCGGCTGTCGTAGGTGTTACGCCAGGGGTGTTATCTTGATTGTTCTTAAAGTCATTGGCCGAGTTGTTGGTATCTTGATAGTAAGGGCGACCATTGGCTAGTTTACTTACTTTACGGCGGATACATTTGCCCTTATATGATGGGCTACCTTGTATGCCAGTAGCATCATCATGGTCTTGAAAGAAAGGATAGTGGTCGGTCACAGCTACGGTGCTAGCATACACATCTACCGCATCTAATACATACTTGTGTGGTATCTTCATGTACGGCGTAGCTGCCGTTGTGCCAGGCATAGTGGTAAAGTTGTTGGCATCTGCCATAAAGGCAGCATGTGTCATGCCTTGGGGCAGCTTGATGAGCATGAAAGCGCGGCCATTTACTCCCGTTACAAAAGCCTTTTGCTTAGAGCCGCTACGCATAGATACTACGACCATGTTTGGCACTTCCTCATTGTCCGTGTCACCATTACCATAGTACTTTTCAAAATTGGCTGCTGAGAGGTTGGCTGTTTTAGCAAACTCTTCTTTTTTGCTCTCATCACTACCATAGGCCAGCTGATGGTTCATAGCTTGGTCGGCCACTACTACCGATTGACCAGGCAAGAGAGGGTAGTCTTGTCCACTACCAGGGAAAGCCAATACGACACCATTGAGTTGGCCACCTTCGTGGTAGAAGTCTGGATACTCTTTTTGCCAAGCTGATTGTGCCTTTAAGTTAGCCAGTGGAGCAGCTAAAAGTAGCCCATCAAGGTATTGCACCTCGTCCGAGTTATTCGCTATTTCTACAAAGCCATCGAGTAGGTAGTATTTTGCGCCACCAGTGTTATAGATGGTCTTAAAGACAAGAGGGCTTTGATTGTATTTAGCTAGTGTTATTGTCGTAGCTTTTGTATCAAATAGGTCTACCATCGCGCTACCTTGTACGTAAGCTGTGGCTTCGTCGCTTACTTTGCCACTTACGAACACATTGTAGCTGCCTTGTGTGTAAGTCTTGGTAATTGTCAGCGTATTGCCTAGTATGAGTGTGTCGCTTTTCGTGTTGTTGCTCACGATTACTTTTAGATCGCTTAGCTTGTCAGCTGAGAGATCGCCCGCAGTGAGACGAATAGTTAGCGCGTGCGCTTTAACACCTTCCGTGTCATTCTCAGAGCAAGAGGTGGCAGCTAGAAGTACAACGGCTAGGGCAAGTAAAGCCTTGCCTATGGTCTTAAATAGTTTCATGACGTTGATGTTTTATGAAATTGATTGGAAATAAAAATACTATGTTATAGTTTGAGTTTGAGCTCTACACCAAAGTATAGTGGTGGATATACTTGATACTGTGTGTTACTAGTCGTGTAGCGACGATACTTACGTGTATTGGTCAAATTGTTGGCTATAAAGGAGAGATCGGCCGTTTTGCCCAGCTCTTTGGTCAAGCGTAGGCTAAGCATGGCCCAAGGCTTCGCCACTTCGGGCGCAAGGTCGTAAGTTTGTAGGCGTGCCATGTGTGCGTTAAGCGCAGGGTTGTTAGCATCGGCTGGTGTCCATACATGCCATAAGCCCTGGGCATCGTAATAGCCTAGTGGGTCTACTACCATGTAGTTGCGGTCGGGGTAGTGTTTAAGGTAATAGCGGCTATGCCCATGTTCATCTTCGTAGATAGCCTTGCTGCTTTCGCGCCACACCATTTGTAGTGTTGTGGTAAAAATGAGTTTGACAGCCGGTATGTGGGTCACAAAGGCCATATTGGTACTGATGCGTTCACTTACTGTGCCTGCGCCTGTGGGCAGCACTACCATATACGCGTTGGCCGAGGGCATACGCGTGTCGTAGCCTACATTGGTATAGCTTGGTGTGATGGATTGACGCTTGATGTGAAACCATGCGCCACTCACGTTCAAACTGGTGCGCAGTGCACGCCACTCGCCAAAATTAAAGCTATACTCAATGCCGTGCTTTTGAGACCGCCCGCTATTGCTAGGCATAGCCCAGCTCGTACGCTCGGTGTAGATGGTAGGGGCAGCGGTATGCTCTAAGTTATCTTTGGTATAGTAGAGCTGCTGTGTAGCTGTATCAAAGCGAGGCAGTGTAGCTCCCGTTGGTAAAGTGTAGTAGGGGTAGTTTATCCAAAGTGGTTGTGTCTGAAAGTTAAACTCATGTGTATGGCGTTCGTAGAAATATGTGAGTGAGCCTCGCACTTGGCTACGACGAAAGGTAAATCCTAGCTCCCATTTGCGTGCATGGGCTGGAGAAAGCTGTTTATTCTGCGTGTCATGTACGATGGTTGTTTGTACTAGAGCCAGTTGGTTGTTTGGCTGCTCTGACCAACGCGCTAAGGCTACGTGGTCGAAGTAGGCTACATCAGGATAGAGGTGAGCAAGTGTTGGCATCTTGTTAGACAAGCCATAGCCCCCTGTGAGGGTTAGCTCGTCAAGCCAGGTGTGGTGTTGACGTTTCAGCAGCTCCAAAGATACATTGACACGTGGCTCAGCCACGAGGATACCTTGACGTCCACCACTTTCTTTGGAGTTAAGAAAGAGGTGGCTTATGCGTACACCAGCTTCTACTTGCCATTTTCGCTCCCTCACATACATGGTCAGCCGGTCGCTAACAAAGCCCGATAGTGTGCTAAGAGCAGGAATACTACGATAGCTGCGTGGACGTAGACGGTGTGTGCTAGCAGCTTGTGGTGGTGCTGTGATGTCGTAGCGTAGGCCTTGCCCTACATTGCCATCGTAAGTATATTCTACGCCTATTTTGAATGCTGTAAAATTGTGTGTGTTGAGTTGAATGTACTTATGTGCCACTACCTGGGCATAGAGATTGATAGGCTTGCTGTCTATCGTATAGGTGGAGCGATAGCCATAGCGTTTGAAGTTGGCAACATGTAGGCCTGGTTCACGTGTGTTGGTAATGACACCATCGGGATTGTAAATCCACGTTTGCATCCAATTGTGTTGGTGTGCGTATTGACCGCTCAGCTTGTAGCTTATGCGGCTTAAAAAAGCCACATCGTTGCTGTATTGACCGCTGATGCTTAGGCGCGCACCGCGGTGCTTGTTTTTCCATGCCGATTGGGTGTCTAGCATCTGTGGGTCGCGTTTGGTCTGATTGATGCTGGTGTAAAATGCCCCTTTAATATCTGCTGTTAGATGTCGCCATTGCCTGCTGTATCCAGCTGAGCCCGTCAAGCGGTCGTAGCCTTTGTAGTGTAGGCGTGTATCTGCCCACGATTGTGCCCAGTCAATTGAGAAAGTAGCTGTGCCTCGCTTTTTGAGACCAAAGCCTTTGCCTACATAGGCAAGTTTGGCATTAGGGTCGGCTTGTAGCTTGATTTCCCATGGCGTATGCGTAGCTTTGGTGTTGACAATGATAACACCTGAGGTCAAGTTGCCGTATTCTACAGATGGTATGCCACGAATGACTTCGAGCGAGGCAATGTGGCCTGCACTCATGGTACGCAAATCGGTGCCACGCCCTGCGGTAGTATGCTCGCCTACGCGTAGCCCATTACCATCGGCCTGCGTGCCATAGCGATTGGTGTTGAGCACTTCTAGGTTGGCGTCATTAGAGAGTGGGATACCATCAACGACGAGGGAGGTGCCTAGTGCATTGTTGGCATTGGTGCTAATCTCTCGAATGTGGGCTTGTGATAGCGCATTGAGGTTAGGACTCTTGACAAGGTTGCCAGGCACAAGCTGGAGTAGGTCACCAAGGCTCTTGGGCTGAATGTGCCGTATGGCGTTTTCATCAATAATAGATTTAGACCCCATTTGTACTTGTTTGGCTGTGACAACAACATCATTGAGTTGCAAACTTAGGGCTTGCAATACGATGTGGAGTGTGTCAATAGACGCGGTCAAATGAAGTACACCTTGGGCAGGCGTGTAGCCTATATAGCTTACACGCCATTGGTAGTGGCCAGGTGATAGGTTCGCAAAAGTAAAGCTGCCATCGGCTGCGGTAGTGGTCGTGAGGGCATCATTGAGGCTCACCTTAGCCATAGCCAAGGCGTTACCATCGGTATCACGCACACTACCTTTGAGGTTATGTTGAGCGTAGGCACCAATGGCTACTATGGCAAGGGCGAGGGTTGCGAGACCACGCTGCCATAGCACTTTTAATAAGGTGTAAAAAAGCACGTTGACGGTATGTTTTGAGGTTGCAAAGTTAATAAAAAAAGAGACAATGGCCAAACGTAGTACTGCTTATCAGCTGCTCTGACGTATTGCACTGAATATAGGGCATAGTGTTTGTTTTGAGGTCGCGGTCATTTGTCTGTGGACTGCGGACAAAGGACTGATGCCTCTGGACGTTTGTCCGCAGACCTCGGACAAAACCTATGGCGTGATATTGCGACATAAGTCCCTGTCATGAGGTGGGCTGTTGGGCAGAAAATCGTATCTTTGCCAAAGCAAAACTACCTGAGTCTATGGCTACGATACCTACGCTTACTCCCGAAAAGGCTTATGCCTATGCAACACGCCGCTGCGCAGTAAAGGAATATGCAGCACACGAAATGGCGCGTAAATTGGCCGAAA
>JAUMYJ010000020.1 GCA_030528715.1 Bacteroidales bacterium
CCTAAGATATCTACCGAGAGACTCATGCCTGAGAGCCAACGTGGTTTTGGAGCTGCTTCTCCTACTTTGATTGACAGCGTACTATCAGTAGCATGCTCATGAGGTTGCTGTGCTAGGGCCGGAATAAGTATATAAAGCCACAAGCTACTGGCTAATAAATACTTGTATATGTTCTGTGGCTTCATACGTTACTTCCTTTTTTACGATCACTACACTGTCTATCTTTGCTGTATGTTTTGGAGAAGCTGTATCATTGCACCATGTTATTGCTTTAATGTGGTGAAATACCATTGTGCTACAATCCATTGACTCGGAGTATAACCAATTGGTTTTTGATATGATAAGCGTATCTATCCACGAAGCTCCCGTTGGGCTATTCCATTGCCATAGCAGTGTGTCGGCATCAGCAGTATAGCTCATAGGAAGCATGAGTGCATGGTGCCCAATCCCTTTATTGTATAGCACGCTATCTGTACCCAATGCTTTGATGGTTAGTGTGTCGGTAAGGTTTAGCTTAGCTTTGGTGCTACTATTATAGAAACCAAAGTGTGCTTGTACGGTGTTGTAGAGTGGGCAGTCAATATCATTGCAAGCTGCCATTGCCACGAGGGCAACAACAGCTGTGCAATATACTTTTACTCTGAAATATAGCGAACTAAAACGCATGGTCTATTTGATAGTTATTGCGTCCCTCGGCATTGCGACTAATGAGTTCACCTACAAAGCCTGCTAGAAAGAATTGTGATCCTAGTAGCATCATTGTTAGTGCGATATAGAAGTAGGGTGAGTCAGTCACAAGACGTGCTGGTACACCACCATAGAGTGCTAATAGCTTGTTAGCACCTACTACTATCGCAGCAATTAGACCTAGAAAGAATACCACACTACCTAAAAAACCAAACACATGCATGGGCTTACCCCCAAAGCTATTTAAGAACCAAAGTGTTAGTAAGTCTAGATAGCCATTGACAAAACGATTTAGCCCTCCAAATTTAGTGCGTCCATATTGGCGTGCTTGATGCTGTACTACTTTTTCTCCAATGCGTGCAAAACCTGCATTCTTGGCTAAGTAGGGAATATAGCGGTGCATTTCGCCATACACTTCAATATTCTTGACCACTTCGTGACGATAAGCTTTAAGTCCACAATTAAAATCGTGTAGGTTTCTGATGCCACTCACTTTTCGTGCAGTGGCATTAAAGAGCTTTGTAGGGATAGTTTTAGAGAGTGGGTCGTAGCGTTTTTGTTTATAGCCCGATACAAGATCGTATCTTTCTTCCGTAATCATGCGATAGAGCGCAGGAATTTCATCAGGAGAATCTTGTAAATCGGCATCCATAGTAATGACGACCTGCCCTTGAGCACGCTGAAAACCAACGTGTAGGGCAGGAGATTTGCCATAGTTACGACGAAACTTAATGCCATGCACCTCGGGGTGTGCTTTGCCAAGGTTCTCGATTACCTCCCACGAATTGTCTGTACTACCATCATTGACAAAGATTACTTCATAAGCGTAGCCATGCTCGTGCATGACACGCTCAATCCAGCTATATAGGTGAGGTAGGCTCTCTGCCTCATTGTACAGAGGTACTACAATAGAGATGTCGCAGGTATAGGTCATGGTGTATGTGGTTTATTTTCTGATGAAAGCTGCTGTAATTGCAGCAATAATAGCTCCTACAAAAGTGTTGTTTATAAGAACGTTGGTCGCGTAAGTTACTGGCTGAATATCACGAATAAGCTGTACAAAGTGCTCTACCGTAAGCTCAGGCTGAATAGCTGTGAGTAGGGTGGTGTTTTCGGGCTGTGTTAAGGCTGTGGCATAATAGTTGGCCAAAGTACCATGGTCAAAATAGGCAAAGTAGATATAAGTTACTAACGCTAAGATGATCCCAGCGTAGATATACATAAGTACGCCAAACTTAAAGCCACGACCAAAGCTTAACTTGCCCTCACACACGCTATTGCGAAAACGCAACATGAGCTGTACCGAAAGTATTGGTGTAGCCAGCAGCATGGCTAGCATGAGGAGTGACGACAAAGAAGAAGATAGGCCTGATATAAAAAAGATACCA
Organism: Bacteroidales bacterium; assembly: GCA_030528715.1. GTDB lineage: Bacteria > Bacteroidota > Bacteroidia > Bacteroidales > Bacteroidaceae > Alloprevotella. The sequence continues at coordinate 2,076 of JAUMYJ010000020.1, forward strand.
ATAAGTACTTGGTAGACACCGAGGCCTAGTCCATATTGCATGGCAAAGGCGTTGGTTTGAACAGAGTGTATGTGGGGAGTGATGTTCTTAGACATGATAGATGATATTATTCGTTGAGTAAATCTGGGCGTAGTGCACGTGTACGGGCTAAGGCTTGGTCAAGCTCCCATTCTTTGATGCGTGCTTCGTGTCCACTTAGGAGTACAGCCGGAACTTCCCAGCCCTTGTAGTTGGCGGGGCGAGTATACACGGGGGCAGCCAAAAGGTTGTCTTGAAAAGAGTCACTCAATGCGCTTTGCTCATCACTCAAAACACCAGGTATGAGGCGTACTATGGCATCTGTAATGACAGCTGCGGGGAGTTCGCCACCAGTGAGTACGAAGTCGCCAATACTTATCTCATGCGTGATGAGATGCTCGCGAATGCGGTAGTCAATACCTTTGTAGTGACCACAGAGAATAATGATATTGTTAAGCATTGAGAGTGTGTTGGCCATCGGTTGATCTAGCTGCTTACCATCGGGTGTGGTAAAGATTACGGCATCATACTCGCGCTGACTTTTAAGATGAGAGATACAAGCATCAATAGGCTGACACTTCAGCACCATACCTGCAAAACCACCAAAAGGATAATCGTCTACACGACGATGCTTATCTTCTGTATAGTCACGTAAATTATGAATGTGTATTTCAGCAATACCTTTGGCTTGTGCACGTGCCAAGATAGAAGTGTTTATAAACCCATCAAGCATCTCTGGCAGCACAGTAATAATGTCTATTCGCATAGCTTAGCTTGATGTTTGACCATAGAGGTGTTAAATGTTTGGTGTAGTGTTGCAAGGGCTTTTTCAATAGCTTTGCTCGTGGCTTCGGTGGCGGGTAGTAAGGGAAGACGCAATACATTGTCTAGCAACCCAAGTTGTGCCATGAGTGTTTTTACACCAGCAGGATTACCATCTACAAACATCAGCTTACACATGTGGCTCATAGCCCGATGTAGGGGTAGGGCAGCGTTTATATTGCCTGCAAGCGAAAGATGTACCATCGCACCTAGTTCTTTGGGCAAGGCATTCCCTAGCACTGATACAACGCCTTGAGCTCCCATTACAATGAGCTCAAAGCTAATACCATCGTCTCCACTCAGTACGTCAAAGTCTTCTGGTTTGTCTACCATGATATCTAGCACTTGCTGAATGTCGCCCGAGGCTTCTTTAATGGCTACTACATTCTCAAAGTCGTGTGCTAGTCGTAGTGTGGTGTTAGCACTCATATTTACGCTGGTACGTCCAGGCACATTATAGAGTACGACGGGTAGGGAAGTCGCCTGTGCAATAGCCTTAAAGTGTTGATAAATACCCTCTTGAGAGGGCTTGTTGTAATAGGGGCATACACTGAGAATACCATCTATACCTGTAAAATCGTCCTCTCGTAATTGGCGTACGACTTCTGATGTGTTGTTTCCACCACACCCCAAGAGTATCGGTACGCGTTTAGCTATACGCGCTATGGCGAAGTTTTTTACAGCTTCGCGCTCTATAATAGATAGGCATGCAGTCTCGGCCGTAGTGCCAAGTACACAGAGGAAGTCAACACCGCCCTCTATCTGATGATCAATGACTTTTCCTAAGGCTGTAAAGTCAATGCTACCGTCTTGTGAAAAAGGTGTAACTAATGCTACACCCAAACCTCTAAAAGGATTTTTTACTGCCATATTACATGCTACCTATCATTAGCCTGCATCATGGCAAGCCAAGTTCATTCGTTTAATTGATAGTATTGCCTAAAAACTTGCAAACATCTAAGACGATTAGCCCTATTGTTGCTGCATAGCTCCATAGCAAAAGTATAGGGCAAAGATACAATAAAATCTGTAATTGCGTAGCATTTTGTGAGGGCAAAACTTCGTTTTTGAGTCGATAGGAAGTAAAAAATGGCAAACGTGATACAAACGTCATTCTCAAATCATAAGTTTAGCTTACTCGCACTTAATGTACAAGCCTTTTGAGTAAGATGTTGTGCCGCGCCATGGTACAATGGTGTCGTGTTGCGGAACATTTGTACCTTGTTGCGGAACACTTGTGCCAAAACGCGGCACAACCCAAAGCTCTTAGGGAAGTGTAGCTTTGGGTATATCTTGCCAACTGACTCAAAACGTTAGGAGGAGCCATCAAACTCGTGTGATGGCTCCTCCTTCAAATACGTTAAGCTAGGCTAGAGTTTATAGTATGCCTTGTGCCATGATAGCGCGTGCTACTTTCATAAAGCCTGCTACGTTGGCACCTTTAACGTAGTCAATGGTACCGTCGGGCTTGCTTCCATACTTGGCACATTGTGTGTGAATGTCTTTCATAATTTGCTTTAAGCGTTGGTCCACTTCTTCGGCCGACCAGCTTAGCTTCATAGAGTTTTGTGTCATCTCTAAGCCCGATACTGACACCCCTCCTGCATTGGCAGCTTTACCAGGTGCATAGAGTATACCAGCCTTTTGGAATACAGCAATAGCCTCGGGGGTAGAGGGCATATTGGCTCCTTCGCTTACTGCAAAACAACCGTTGGCTATGAGTGTTGTGGCTTCTTCGCCATTGATTTCATTTTGTGTGGCACTAGGTAGGGCAATATCGCACTTTTCTCCCCAAGGGCGGGCGTTAGGGACATATTTAGCGTTAGGATATTGTTCAAGGTATTCGCTGATACGACCGCGGTAATTGTTTTTGAGATCCATGATGTAGTCAAGTTTTTCTCGGTCAATACCTTCTGCATCGTAGATGTAGCCGTTAGAGTCGCTCATTGTAATGACTTTGCCACCAAGCTCAATAATTTTTTCAGCAGTATATTGTGCCACATTACCAGAGCCAGAGATACTTACCACTTTCCCCTTAATGTCAATGTGGCGTGTAGCGAGCATTTCAAGTAAGAAGTAAACGTTACCATAGCCCGTAGCTTCGGGGCGAATGAGTGAGCCGCCAAAGTCAATGCCTTTGCCAGTAAATGTTCCTGTATTTTCGCGAGCTAATTTTTTATACATACCATACATATAGGCTACTTCGCGTCCACCTACACCGATGTCACCAGCAGGTACGTCAGTGTCTGGCCCAATAAGGCGCCATAATTCAAGCATAAAAGCTTGGCAAAAGCGCATGATTTCTCCATTAGATTTGCCACGAGGTGAAAAGTCCGATCCGCCCTTACCGCCTCCCATAGGCAGTGTGGTAAGAGCATTCTTAAACGTTTGCTCAAAGGCTAAAAACTTGAGGATACTTTGGTTTACAGACGAGTGAAAGCGTAGCCCACCCTTATAAGGCCCAATGGCGTTGCAATGCTGTACGCGGTAGCCTTGATTGGTCTGTACCTTACCTTTATCGTCTACCCATGTAACGCGGAAAGAGAGTATACGCTCAGGGATACAAAGACGCTCAATAAGGTTGAAAGCTTCGAATTCTGGGTGCTCATTGTAGACCTCTTCGATGCTTTCGAGTACTTCGGTAACGGCTTGATAGTATTCGGGCTCATTGGGGAAGCGACGCTTCAAATGTTCTACTACTTCTGTAGCTTTCATAGGGTGAAAAGTTTGAGTAAAAATAATATTCTATTATTATAAGAAAGACTATACTTTGTAGATGAGTACAGAAGCGTAAGCTGACATACCCTCTTGGCGGCCTGTGAAGCCTAAACGCTCAGTCGTGGTGGCTTTGATCGAAATATCCTCGGGGCTAATTCCTAGTACCTCGGCCATACAACTTTGCATGGCTGGGATATGTGGGTTTAGTTTGGGATATTCGGCACAGATAGTAGAGTCGATATTGCCGATCTCGTAGCCTGCCTTACGGATAAGAGCAATGGTGCGATGCATCAAAATTTTGCTGTCAATGTCTTTGTATTCGCCTGCTGTATCTGGAAAGTGGTAGCCGATGTCACGCATATTGGCAGCACCTAGCAAGGCATCGCAGATGGCATGTATTAGTACATCGGCATCACTATGGCCTGCCAAACCCTTGTCGTGTGGTATAAGGACACCGCCTAGCCATAAGGGGCGACCTACTTCAAACTTGTGGACATCAAAACCAAAACCTGTTCGTATCTTCATGAGTCGTGTGAAATTGCTGAGTGAAATTATGAATATGTCTGTACTTAACGTCGACCGAAAAGATCGCGAAGCCCATCTAGGTCAAACGCTAATGATACTCGTAGTGTTTGGTCAAGTGGATTGCTTGCTGTTGTAGCAATAACATAGCCTGCATCTACTTGAAAGACGTTCATCTTGAAACCTGCACCTATGGTGAAATATTTGCGATTACCTTTACTCGCACTCTCGTGGTGGTAGCCACCACGAATAGAGAACTTATCGTTGTAGATATATTCTGCACCCAAGTTCCATTGTATTTCTTCGAGTTCCTCCTTGAAGCCACCAGGAGCATCACCAAAGCTTTTAAAAATGCCTGCGATGGGAGATTGATCCATGTACTCGGTTTGTAGGCGCTGTCGGTACTCTTCTGCGCTTTCACTCTCGCCTTGTATAGGCGGAGTAGGTACGAGTAGCTTGTTGGCTTCTGCTGTGAACATTAGGCGATTAAACTCATTCATAGGTATGGTATAAGCTAAACCTAAACGTAGGTTAGTGGGGAGAAAGTAACTCTCCTCTGTACCATAATTGACCTTGCTACCAATATTGCTGATATTTACTCCTATTGCGATTTGGCACTCACGTTGTCCCATCATGAGATAATTATTGTAATAGGTACTAATATCTGCCGCAAAGGCACTACCACCTGTGGTCTCATTGTGACCACTATTGAGGTCTGAGTAGAGGTAGCGCAAGGCTACACTAGCAGAAAATTTTTCGCTAAGCATACGGGAGTAAGCTGCATCAATAGCAAACTCATAGGGCTTTATGGTGTAAGCACCTTCTGCAGCACTCACACTACCGAGTGAGAAGTAGCGTATAGACCCACTAATGGCTTGATAATCTCCTAAGCGTATGAAACCTGAAAGGTAGGCCAAGTCAATGTCATTTACAATTTGACGTAGCCAAGGTGTGTAGTTTACAGATAAGCCTGCACGGCTTATAGCAAAGGGATATTTAGCTGGGTTCCATGCTTGTGATGCAGCATCGGGCTCGGTAGCTGCTCCGATGTCACCCATACCTGCAGCACGCGCATCAGGAGCTATCGTTTGAGAAATGATAGCTGTACTTATAGGGTTAAATTTTTGCTTTAAGTCATTTTGTGCATACAATGTGGTTGTACAACAGAGTATAGCACAAGCTATGCTGAGGTTACGTTTCATGGTCTGTTATATATGAAAAGGGAATTGCTATGGTCGTGAGATAATGAGCTTTTGTGTCTGCGTATATTGTGTGCCCTTGGGACTTGTCACAGCAGCGCGGCACAAGTAAATACCAGATGGTAGAGCTTGACCATTCGAAGTTGTTAAGTGCCAAGTATGGGTATACATATTAGTGCCTGCTAAGCCGGTGGCTGTTTGCTCCATGCAGAGACGCCCCATGATATCAAATACTTGTATAGTCACAGTGCTGATAGCAGCCGTAGCAGGATAACGTACTAGCATTTCAGTAGATGTCGTGGCAGGGTTGGCAGAGAGTGTGAGTGTTGTATTTGCCTCAGCCGACGCATCTACTATGAAGTTTAGATGGTGTGTCGTAGCATTATTTTTTAAGTCCCAAACGCGGAAGCGTAGTTGATGCTTGCCTGCTGATAATTCTGGAAGTGAAAATCTCACTTGTCCAGTAGTGTAGCTACCAAATGTATAAGTAAAATGGTCGTTGAGGATATAAGTTTTCGTCGCATCGTTATCAATGATAAGCTCAATGTCGTGACCAATGCCTAGCCCTGTGGTGTTAATGCCATCTTTATCGTTGATTTCAGCTACCAGTTGTGGCGTTGTGCCGGTGTAACCACCATCGATAAATTTAGGATTGTTGAGATAGAGTGTGACATTAGGTCCTGCACTGTCGTTTACGAGTGTTTCAATCGTACCGTTAAGATAAAAGCTGTTCCAAGATCCATGTGCTTCAGTAGTACTATTGTTACTTACTGCATATAAGAAGAGCTTGCCTAAATCATTTGAGTAGCTAATATCCATTGGGATAGGAATAGTGAGTGTGAAGCGACCACTGCGTACAGAATCACTACCAGTAAAGAGTAGATCTTTTCGTGCTTGAAAAATAAAGGAAGTTGTAGAAGAGCTGTTGTTCTTTTGCCCCGTGAGTGTGCGTAAGCGGTCATAGAGCGAGGCCGTGATGCTACCCGTAAAATTACGGATTGGTGTGCTGTCCGCGTAACTTGCCACATGGCCTGAGAGCGTAAGTGTGCTACCTGCTTTGAGTTGGAGTATTGTGTCACTTATAGTGGTACCATTAACACTATCTATTACAATACGCTCTTGGGGTACTGCCAAGCGTAGGGCTGGGTCACCATAAAAAATATATTTCAACTTATTGTCCTCGGCTGGCATAGCATTTTTAGCTAAACGCATAGCCTCTCCCATAGCAGGCGTTTGCCCTAAGCTATCTTTCGCCAAGAGATGGCGCATCATTTGGCGATTGAGTGCAAAATTTTGTGAGGCATAAACATCACGACTTGCCCCATAAACGGCTACTGCGCCTCCTTGCTTATTAAATAGAGCAGCTGCACTGATGTAATCTGCCGTGCCATCAAATGGTGTAACTTCGCAGGCGGCGAATGCCCAATAGGGGAAGTGGCCATGGCTATTGATACGGAAATCACGAATGTTGAGTACTTGTTCGTGTGATACGAGTGTGGGAGAGCCATGCCCTGTATAATTCATTATGAGTGAACCATTCTGCATCGCTGTACGAAGGTGAGCTGTAATGTCTGGATATCGGTTGCCAGTTGCTGTGTTTTGTATTTTATAAGCGTCCCAAAAAACTTTGTCTACGATATAGCTGGCATCACGTGCTTCAATCTCGTTAGATACGATCTCAGCATCGCTCATATGGCGGTTATAGTCGCCATCGTCGGCCATCATGGTAATACGATTCTTCCATGCTCCTGTATGGGTATTGTTGGCATAAGCTATAATTTTGTCTACGGCAGTAGTTGCTTCTTCAAGTGTCCTAGGGCTAATGCGTCCGATGGCTAGGTCTAGCTTACTTGTTCGCATATCCCCCTCACCGTCATCTAGAAAACCGAAGAAGTCGTCGCTTACATAGCTAATGACCTTGTGGGTAGAGTTGTCACTTTCGTAGCAAAGTAGATAGTCTTTGGGCGAAAGACCTCTGGCTGTATTGGTTAGGAAGCGGTTATCCCACAAACTAGCTCCAAAAAGAAGGAGAAACTTAGGCATATCTGCCTTACTCTCGGCACGATCGTAAAGCATTTTAAGGTAGCGTCTATAAGCCATCGCATCGGGTGTGCCAGACGAAAACTCATTGTATAATTGGTCAGCACGTACGATGCGGACGCGCAACTTATCCTTTGTGCGATGATGGTCAGCTAAACGCTCTGCTTGAGGTAGTAGCCATGCACTCTCCGGCACGATAATAACCATATCTATGGCTTCGTCGGCGTGTAGATTTTGGTTGGCAATAGCACCTATTACTTCGGGTGTTGGGAATGTTGTAGAAGTGTTGAAAGCAACATACTCTTGTGCAGGATTGTCTACTGTTACACGTAGCGTGTTACCTGTTAATGTGGTGTTGAGGCGTGTTGTCGTGTTACCAGAACCTTGACCAATGCGCCACACTTGTGTTTGAGGTGTAGCACCACTTATTTGAAACTCAGCAGGTGTCGTAGTATAATGTGAAAAGAGTAGATTGGTATGAGTGTTGAGTGCTAACTGTCGGTCGTAATTGATAGTGATGTAGTCCAAATGTGCGCTCGTGCCAATAGGCATTGTCAAGCTGATACGTGATGTGTTTGGTAGTGTTTCGTCGGTGGTGTAAGTCGCATTGCCTACTTGTGCTAGATAGTATTCGTCGTAGAGCTGTGGTATAGTGAAGCGACCAAGCTGTTTGCCGTTGAGTGATACGGCTGTTTGTGTACTGGTTTTATGTGCTACGGTATGGCTTAGTTTTATCAAGCTACGACTAGCTACAGCATCGGGAGTGGCAATGTTAAATGTTTTGCTAGCACCAGATGCAAAGTCATAAGGGTCGTATAGCTGACTACCACTCTGTAACCAAGCAAAGGCGTCTTGCTCGTAGAGTGCACGCTCGGGAAACGTCGTGAGTGTTTGTGTCGGTGTCGTCGTGACTGCTACCTCGGGGAAAGACATTGGTGTGCCTTCGGTAATGAAGTAATAGCCATGGCTAGCATAAGGGTTTATCGTGCGTGTGGATACGTAACGTGTGTGCTCGGCACTATATGTCCATGGACTCCAACTCAAAGGCCCTTGTGCATAGAATAGAATTTTGTCGCCGGTATTATAAACGGGTACCTCCTCTAAGTCGTCAATGTCGCGAGGTGCCACTGTGTAATTGATTGTACTATGTTGTAACTTGCCACCATAGCCAAAGATACGTACGCGATTTAGGCTACTGATGCCAAGGCGTGACAATAGGCTAGGGGTAAGCTGAAAAATACCGCTATGAGGTACACGTATCTTTATCCACTTGCCATTAGCTAATACAGAAGTAGGCTTATAGCGCTTGGCGGCCATAGTTGTACGTTGGGTTTGTAGTTGCTCCTTACTAGTGGCGTGTGTAGTGGTGTCGCTACTTACTACAAGCTTGGTGCTGAGTAGGCGATAATATGTGTTTTTGCGCTTAATGAAAGGTGTGATGCGTACATTAACGAGTGGTAGGCGTTGTGCAGTACCGTGCTCTATTTGTATGAGTGGTTTATCACTTATAGGCTGTTTGCTTTTTTTAATGAGTCGTGTCTCCTCACGGCTTAGCGCAGCATACTCTGGGTAATAAAGGTGCACGCTAGGCGTGCCGTTATTATCCATTTGTATAAGGGTGTCAAGTGTCGGTAGCTCGATAGCTACTCGATAGCGTGATGCCTCAAACTTTACAAAATCGCTAGCATCTATCGTCGTAGTATAGATGAATGCAACTGTTAAGGCTAAGATATATAGTAGTGGCTTCAATACCATGGCTCTTCTGTCGTTTTATCGGATGTGGAAGTTGAGTACACGATCTCCTTCTATATATCCTTCGTAGTGTTGCCCAATGCTGGCAATACCTTTGCCTGCTGGTGTACCAGTAAATAGTAAGTCACCTTGTTTTAGTGTATAAAACTGACTTACGTAGGCAATAAGTGCATCTACACTATGCAGCATCTCACGTGTGTTGGCACATTGCATAGTATGCCCATTAATGTCTAGACGAAATGTTATGTCGTTCATGGAGTGCCCATCAAGTGGGATAAAACGTCCAAGTGGCGCTGCTCCATCAAAGCTCTTACTCAAATCGCAAGGCTCGCCATTAGTCAAATACAATTCATAGAGGTCTTGTGCCGTGAAGTCAATACCTATTGTTATGGCGTCGTAGTAGCGATGGGCGAAACGCTCAGATATGCTACGACCTAAGCGATTTATGCGTACTACGAGCATGGCTGCATAGGTACAATGCTTTGTGAAATCAGGCAAGAAAAACGGCCTACCATTAAGTATGATAGATGAGTCTGCCTTTGTATAGACTGCTGGAAAGCGTGTAGTTCCTTGGCTTATTAACGGAGCTAGGCTAGTATTATTGCTTAGAGGATAGTTGTCTTCAATGCAGATAAGTTTCATGGCTGTACGCGTACTTGTACTTATGTCACTGCAAATTTAATCATTTGTGGTCGTTTTTCTCTTTATTAGTATGCAAAAAACACACTTAGAGTCCTACTTTTTGCTACAATATGCTTTGATGGTAGTTTTGAAGTCATAGGGATAATGTAGTACGGGTTTGTCGTTTTCATTGCTTATGTGCTTACTAGTAAAGAACGCTAACGCACAAATATTTGTGCCAAGACAAGGTACAAGTGTGCCAAGACAAGGTACGATCGTATCTTGACGTGGTACACTTGTATTGCGACTAGATACAAAATCTTTCCCATATATCTGTATTACTAGCTTCACTATCGCAATACTATATAATAAGTCTCGTTCGTAGATTTTGAAACGTCAAGTGGATATATTTCAAGAAAATGGCGTAACTTTGTACTCGCAAGTCATTTCGTAAGGAGTGGCAGGCATAAAAGCTAACTACTAATTCTACTCATCTATTTTGAGAATGGATCAAAATTCTTACATGGTGTTTTCGGGTACGAAGTCGCGCTACCTGTCTGAAAAGATTTGTGAAGCCTTGGGCTGTCCACTAGGTAATTTGGTAATGACGACTTTCGCCGATGGTGAGTTTGCCGTATCTTACGAGGAGTCTATTCGTGGGCGTGATGTGTTCCTTGTACAGTCGACTTTCCCAAACTCTGACAACTTAATGGAGCTGCTCTTGATGATTGACGCAGCTAAGCGAGCCTCGGCACGCAGCATCGTAGCAGTAATCCCTTATTTTGGCTGGGCACGTCAAGATCGTAAAGACAAGCCTCGTGTATCTATAGGTGCTAAGCTTGTCGCAGATTTGCTTTCAGTCGCAGGCATTGACCGCTTGATTACGATGGACTTGCATGCAGATCAAGAGCAGGCTTTCTTTGATGTGCCAGTAGACCATCTCTATGCCTCTGCCATTTTCTTGCCTTATATCGCCTCGCTCAATCTACCTAATCTTTGTATAGCTTCGCCCGATGTCGGCGGCTCAAAGCGTGCGAGCAACTATGCAAAGTATTTCGATTGTCCAATGGTGATGTGTAACAAAACTCGTAAAAAGGCCAACGAAATAGCTTCTATGCAGGTGATTGGCGATGTGCAAGGTATGGATGTTATCTTGATTGATGACATTGTAGATACTGCTGGCTCTATCACGACAGCTGCTGACTTGTTGATGGAGCATGGTGCTAATAGCGTGCGTGCGATTGCGTCACATTGTGTAATGAGTGACCCAGCTTCAGAGCGTGTAATGAAGTCATCTTTGGTCGAAATGGTGTTTACGGATAGTATTCCATTCTCAAAGGATTGTCCTAAATTGAAGCAATTGACGGTAGCAGGTATGCTGGCCGAAACGATTAAACGTGTGATGACTAACGAAAGCATTAGCACACAATATCTCATCTAAGTTAGACTTTTACTTTGTTATCATAGTAGTCTCCGCTTACACAAAATGTGTAAGCGGAGTTTTTTGTATAGTACTAAAAAAGCACCGCATACAGAGCAAACTGTATGCGGTGCAATATGTGATTTGTACGTTTAAGCTTGTTCTAGCTTCAATGTTACAGTTGTTTGGTCGCAGACTTCTGTTGGGCCAAAGTATTGGATTGGACCTGGGTAAACGAAGTCAGTATTCTTAGCCCAAGCCTCTCGGTTGGCAGCAAAAGTCTTGAATGGTGCACCATCAAGCTCTACAAGTGCTTTGCGAATTACGGGCTTCATGTGGCCATGGCGGCGTTCCATGTTGAGCATCATAGTGATGGGTACCCCACCAGCTTTCCATTGTTCGGCAGGTAGTGTCGTGTCTTTTACGATGGCCATATAGCCTGTCTTACCATTCGCTACGAGTTGTGCAGCACTAGTTCCAAGGGCGTAGCAGTAATCGGCATCAAAGTTAGATGGTGCAGCACAGCGGCCTTCATAGCCAAAGAAGTGGTGAAGGGCTGCAAACTTACCAACGAACTTACCTTCTTTCTTCCAGTCGGCTAATTTCTTGGCTACCATCTCAGATAGAAGTTTTTCTGTTTCAATGAGCGATACTTGTACGTTGCCGTGTGGGTCGCGCTCGGCTGTGAGCTGTTTAGCTACACCTTCTGGTAATGATTGATAGATGGCCGCATTAGCCTCAGAGAGTTTGTTGATAACCCACTCACGCTGTGCATCTGCATCTATGTTAGCTGCTTCTGGTGTAGCGAGTAGATCGTTGAGCTCTGCGATGAGTGTCTTCATGGCTGGGATAAACTCTACCAAACCTTCGGGAATAAGCACTGTGCCAAAGTTGTTGCCATCAGCTGCGCGGTCGGCTACAACTTGCGCGATGTAGGTTACAACGTCGTCAAGGGTTTGAGCCTTAGCCTCTACTTCTTCGCTTACGATACATACGTTGGGCTGTGTTTGTAGAGCGCATTCGAGAGCGATGTGTGACGCTGAGCGCCCCATGAGCTTGATGAAGTGCCAGTACTTTTGTGCTGAGTTGGCATCACGTTGTATGTTGCCGATAACTTCGGCATATGTTTTACATGCTGTGTCAAAGCCAAAGCTTGTTTCGATTTGGTCGTTTTTCAAGTCGCCGTCAATAGTCTTGGGGCAACCGATGACTTGGATACCATAGTTTTTGGCAGCATAATATTCGGCTAAAACACAGGCGTTGGTGTTAGAGTCATCGCCACCAATGATAACGAGTGCCTTAATACCTAGTTTCTTACAAATTTCGTAGCCTTTTTCATATTGCTCTTCGAGTTCTAGCTTTGTACGCCCTGACCCAATCATGTCAAAACCACCTGTATTGCGATACTCTTCAATAATCTCGGCTGTCAATTCTTTGTAGTTATGGTCTACTAGACCACCTGGGCCGAGAATGAAACCATAGAGTTTGTTCTCTGGGTTTTGCTTTTTGAGCTCGTCAAATAGGCCACAAATCACATTGTGACCACCAGGTGCTTGGCCACCAGAGAGAATTACACCAAGATTGATTTGTGGGTAAGATTGAGCTGTTTGGCCTTCTACAAACTCAATAAGTGGTAGCCCGTAGGTGTTAGGGAAGAGTTTTTGAATTTCTTCTTGGTCGGCCACGCTTTGTGTAGGAGCACCTTCTTTGATACTTACGTTGCCACGCAAGCCTTTAGGCAGCTTAGGTTGGTAAGCTGCTCTTGCAATTTGCAATGCACTTTTCTTCATGATAGTGATTTACGATTATCTAATGTATAAGCTATGCTACAAAGGTAGTAATTTTTGATGAGATATGCTGGCTTAGTAGCAAGAAAACAAGCCTATTAAGTTCAAAAGACTTGCAACAACGAGGGGCTGGTGCAAGTCTTTTCTGTGAGTTTTGTACACAAAGCTACTTGATGATGTCTAGCTGACGAAATACGGCAGAAAGACGTTCTACTGCTGTATCTACCTGTTCTCGTGTGTGAGTGGCCATCATGGCTAAGCGTACCAATGTATCTTGTGGGGCACAAGCTGGTGGAATAACTGGGTTGATAAATACGCCTGCTTCGAATGCTAGCTTGGTCACGAGGAAAGTCTTTTCTACATCGCGTACGTAGAGAGGAATTATTGGAGATTGCGTATCGCCAATCTCAAATCCTTCTTTTTTGAAGCGATCAAGAGCATAATTTGTAACCTCCCAAAGCTGGTCAAAGCGCCAAGTTTCCTCTTGCATGATGCGTAATGCTTCGAGAGCTGATGCTGTCGCAGCTGGCGTATCACTGGCACTAAATATGTAGGTACGTGCATTGTGGCGTAGCCAGTTAATGATACTACTATCGGCCGCGATAAAACCACCGATAGAGGCTAACGACTTGCTAAATGTACCCATGATGAGGTCTACTTCGTCTGTTAGGCCAAAGTAATCGCATACGCCACGGCCTTGCTTGCCAAATACACCGATGCCATGAGCCTCATCTACCATTACGGTAGCATTGTATTTATGTTTGAGACGAATGATTTCAGGAAGATTACAAAGGTCACCCTCCATAGAGAAAACACCATCAACGATGATGAGCTTGACGGCGTCAGGGTTGCACTTTTGCAGCTGACGCTCAAGGTCTTCCATATCATTGTGCTTGTATTTCAAATTGGTAGAAAACGACAAGCGACGGCCATCTACTATCGAAGCATGGTCACGATCATCACAAATGATATAGTCATTCTTACCTGTAAGGCAAGGGATAACACCAGAGTTTACCATAAACCCAGTAGAGAATACGAGTGTCTCGTCCTTGCCGATAAATTTAGCTAACTCTTCTTCGAGCTTGACATGAAGGTCTAGCGTACCATTGAGAAAGCGTGAGCCAGCACAGCCTGAGCCATATTTACGCATTGCTTCAACGCCTGCTTCGATGACACGGTCGTCGCCTGTGAGGCCTGTATAGGCGTTAGAGCCAAACATCAGTACTCTATGACCATCCATCTCGACCTCTGTACCTTGCTTACCATCTATTTGGCGGAAATAAGGGTAAACCCCTTGTTCCATATACTTCTGTGGTAGGTCGAATTTAGCTAATCTATCTTGTAAAATACCCATTATAGTATGAATTATATCCTTTGCTGTATAAGCAAATTCGTCCAAATCAAGCGCAAAGATACACATTATTTATTGATTGACCACAAAAGCATAGAAAAAATACATCACTCAGTGTAATTTCTCGTTTCGATATAGGGGAAGTGCGCCAAAATATCGTATCTTTGTACAAATCTAGGCGTGTTGTTTGTCAATGTCTAGCCCGATAAAAGCTAACCAATGCTATGTGTGTGAATAAGCTTAATTTATTATTCGTTGTCAACCCCATCTCTGGTAATAGGGCAGGAGTCAAGGCTTGCGAATACATTGATGATGTGCTTGATGTGGAGCGTTTTGCGTATGCAGTGAAGCAGACTGAGTATGCAGGCCATGCCTCAGAGCTTGCACGTCAAGCGGTAACCGATGGTGTAGATGTTGTTGTAGCAGTAGGCGGAGATGGTACTGTCAATGAAATAGCAGGTGCCTTGATACACACTAATACAGCACTTGCTATCGTGCCTGTGGGTTCTGGTAATGGTTTAGCTCGCCATTTACGTATCCCGATGGATGTGAAAAAGGCTCTCGAAATCATCAATCATTGCTTGGTAAAGTCTTTGGATTTTGGTCTGATGAACGGGCTGCCTTTCTTTTGCACATGTGGTATAGGGTTTGATGCTTTTGTGAGTCACAAGTTTGCACAATCGGGTAAGCGTGGAATGCTCTCTTACCTTGAGAATACGCTTAGTGAAGGCCTACGCTATAAACCTCAAACGTATCTGCTTGAAACACCTGATGGTAAAATTGAGATGGAGGCCTTTTTGGTCACTTGTGCCAATGCTTCTCAGTATGGTAATAATGCGTTTATTGCACCAGAGGCTTCGATGTCTGATGGCTTACTAGATGTCGTCGTGATGAAACCTTTTTCGGTCTTAGAAGCCCCTCAAATAGCAGTTCAGCTTTTTACTCGTACACTGAATGATAGTGCTCATATTGTAACATTTAAAGCTAAGGAGGTAAAAATAACACGCCGAACGCCTGGAGTAGCTCATTACGATGGTGACCCCGTAGAAATGGGCAAAGAGCTTTATGTTTCTGTTGTGCCATCGGGTATAAAGATGGTTGTACACCCAAATATAAAGAGTGTTGATACTCCTTTACAGGCCTTTTTGGACTTCTTTGTAGATACATCGAACTATATCGGTGACAATTTCAAGCAAGGTCGTAAGCGTATCATGAGCATAGACCAAGATTTACTTCAAAAATTAAAGGGCAAATGAATATCGGTGTTCACAAGCAGCTACCATTGTCCCAGTTATTACCTATCGCAAGTGTGGTAGATGAGCGTGGTACATTGTGTTTCTTACAAGAGAGTTCAGAGGGATTACCCTTTACACCACAACGTACATTTTGGATTACAGGTGTTCCTCTTCATGCTCTGCGTGGAGGGCATGCCCATACGACATGCCATGAGTTTATCGTGGCAATTCAAGGTGCGTTTAGTGTCGTTTGTTATAATGGTCAAAAACGTCTCACCTACCACTTAGACACTATTGAGCATGGGCTGTGGATACCCGCTGGTGTATGGTGTGAATTGTATGACTTTTCGCCCGATGCCATTTGCCTAGTCGTAGCCTCTGAACGCTATGATGTCACTGGCTATATTAATGATAGAGAAACGTTTGAAAGTTATGTCAGTCAGGCTTATAAGCTATCAGAGTAATCTCCAAGAGCAATGGGACGAAGCCGTAGAGCAGATGCGGAATGCTACATTCTTGCATCTGCGACGCTTTATGGACTACCACGCAGAACGCTTTGTAGACGCTTCGTTACTCTTTGCTGTGAATAATAATATCCGTGGCCTTTTGCCCGCAAATTATAGTGAGCAGAGTAGACGGATTTGTGCACATCAAGGCTTAACTTATGGTGGCTTACTTGTACATGATAAAGCTAACTATACACATGTTGATGCCATGTTGCACATGGCTCGTGCTTATTATAAGCAGGTATATCCTAAGGCCAAAGAGCTTGTATTAAAGCCTACACCATATATCTATCATCGTGCATGTAGTGAGGAATTGCTTTATTGGCTGCATCAACACGGAGCAACTCTCTCGGCACGTGCGATTTCTTCCTGCATTATGCTTGATAGTTCTACTGCTGTATTTAGCACACTGCGTCGTCGTCGCCTAAAAAAAGCACAGCAACAGTCTTGGCAAACGCGTTGGCTAGACGTAACTAATGCGTCAGATTTGCTTAGGCTCAACCATTTTTGGAACCTACTTACTCACACACTTCTTACTCAGCATGGTGTGGCTCCTATACATACTTTGTTAGAGATACAAGCGCTTTGGTCAAACTTTCCGAAGCATATCCATATAATTCTCGTAGAGGAGTGTCACACACAGCAGGTAATAGCTGGTACAGTACTCTTTGACGCCTTGCCTACACGTCATGTGCAATACATCGCTAATAGTGCGTATGGGCGAGAGTCTGGGGCACTTGAATTGCTTTTTGACACTATTATCAAGGTGTCGTTAGGCCATTTTACCTATTTCGATTTTGGGATTTCGACAGAGCAAGGAGGTACACTGCTCAATGAAGGGCTTTTATTTCAAAAAGAAGGTTTTGGCGCACGTGGTGTTTGTTACGATACTTACACACTACCATTGTAAAGTAGATTTATGGCAATAAAATTCCCATATATCAATATGGCTGACCTTACAGCGAGCTATCAGCCACAGCTCTCTGAGGTGATGCAGGAGATCATCACTTCGGGACATTACCTTAATGGCGAAGCACTAACGATGTTTGAGCAAGACTTTGCACGCTATTGTGCGATGGACTATTGTGTGGGGGTAGCGAATGGGTTAGATGCTTTGACCATTGCTCTCACGGCGCTCAAACTAACACAGGGCTGGGATGAGCAGTGTGAGGTAATATTGCCTGCGGCTACTTTCGTGGCTACCGCCGAGGCTGTGCTTCGTGCAGGTCTCACACCTATATTGGCAGATGTTGATGCTGAAACTTATGTTCTCACTCCTCAAACCATTATGCCACAGATTACTACAAAAACATGTGCTATCCTTCCAGTGCATCTCTATGGCTTGTTAGCACCAATGGACGAAATATCTGCATTAGCTAAACGTCATAATTTGCTGGTAATAGAAGATGCGGCACAAGCTCATGGAGCGATGCGGCACGGACGTAAGGCAGGTGCTTGGGGTGATATTGCTGCGTTTAGCTTCTATCCAGGAAAAAATCTAGGTGCCTTGGGTGATGGAGGAGCTATCTTGACCTCAAACGAACGATTAGCAAACCTTTGTCGTGCCTTGGCCAACTATGGTAGCGAGCAAAAATACCATCATACTTATCATGGGTGGAATAGTCGGCTTGACGAAATTCAAGCGGCAGCATTGCGTGTCAAGCTAATACGCCTTGATGCAGACAATGCTCATCGTCAGCGTATAGCCGATGTTTATAATCAAGGTATCACACATCGAGACCTCACATTACCTTATGCTAGTCAGCTACGCTCAGATAGCGTTTACCACATCTATCCTATTTTGGTAGAAGCACGTGAGCATTGGCTAGATTATTTATTGGAAGCAGGTGTTCAGGCGCTTATACACTACCCTTTTGCTATTCATCAGTTGCCATCACATCAAGCATTGGCAGGCTCGTATCCCAATAGTGAGTATTTAGCTGCCTGTGAGCTAAGCCTACCGATTAGCCCCATTCAGTCCATAGAAGAGACACTCTATATAGTAGACATAATCAATAAATTCAAATAGTTATGACAATAGAAGTACTCATTTGCTCGCTCAACAAGGGCATTGTTCGTGTAGGTGATATCCTCTTGCCTCAGCAAGAGGGTCTTAGCTATTTGGTCGCTTTCCAATACACCGATAAGCGTTACCTAGACCTTATTCCAAGCGTATTATTAGAGCGTGAGGACGTACGTTTTTTTGAATTTGAGGGTCAGGGCTTATCGCTTAATCGCAATAATGCTCTCGATCGTGCAGAGGGTGATATCGTGATATTTGCAGATGATGATGCACGCTTTGAGACTGATAGCTTTCAACGTGTAAAGGCCGTTTTTGCTCAATCTAATGATGTTGACATTGCTTTTTTTCAAGCTAGTACATATACAGGTAAACCACTAAAAGCCTATCCTACACATGAGGTAGACCTCTCTAAGTCTAGCTCACACGATCGCGCTATATCGGCGATAGAGATGGCCTGTTTACGCTGTAAAGTGCAGGGGCGTATTCGTTTTGATGAGCGATTTGGGTTAGGTACTGAGATGCTTACGTGTGGAGAAGAGGAGATTTGGCTTGAAGATGCGCGCCGTATAGGCTTGTGCATGCGCTATTTCCCGATAAAGATGGTTGAGACCTCTACGCTACTTAAAAAACAACTTCTTTACGTTGATGCTGGTGTGCAGCGCTCGTTTGCGGCTATTCAGTATTATATACATGGCGCTAAGGCTTGGTGGATTTGCTTGAAGTTTGCTTTTGATGCGACACGTAAAGGCATGGCTCACTTTTTCCCTTTAATGCGTCAGTTTGCTGCTGGTATTAGCTTCTTGAAGCATCGTAAATAAATACGTTAATGCTCCTTGAAGTCTTAATTTGTACCATTGATGATCGTATTGCTCAGGCTGCTAATGTATTGTTGCCTCAGCAGCCTGATGTGTGCTATCTTGTCAGTTGGCAACTTACACAGCCTACATACTTAGGCCAGCTACCGCAAGCGTTACGTGAGCGTACTGATGTGCGTGTCGTAATGTCAGAGGCGGAGGGTGGGCTCGCACACAATCGTAATAATGCTTTACAGAGAGCTTGTGGTGATATATTATTACTTGCAGACGATGATGTGCGTTTGGAAACCACTGGCTTAGCGTGTCTGATGGCCTATTTTGAACACCATTCGTATATTGATGTTGTCGCAACATGTGCTAAGCGTGCAGATAAGCAATGGCATAAGGATTATCCTTTACACCCAATTGATTTACACGAACCGCCACGAGGGTATTACGTGAGCTCGGTAGAGCTAGCATTAAGACATACGAAACGCTTACCACGATTTGACGAGCGCTTTGGCCTAGGGAGTCTCCATTTGGCTTCGGGTGAAGAAGAAGTGTTTATAGCCGATTGTTTACATGCAGGTCTTAGAGCAAGATTTATTCCTTTGCATACTGTGACACTTACAAATACATGCACTACTGGCACCACTTTTGATAGCAATGCTAAGGTACGTCGTAGCAAAGGGGCGGTGCTGGCCTATTTGCATGGGGCATGGGGAGCCATATTGCGCAGTCTTAAATTTTCCCTATTCTATCGTGGCACGCTTAGTCGATGGTGTGTGTTGAAAGATTTGTTGTGGGGAATAAATTATATCACATACGGCCGAGAATGATTGTTATGCCCGAAATAAGTATTGTTATTCCCTATCACAATCGGATACATACGCTCCCACGCTGCCTCAATAGCTTGGCTACCTTATACTCGATGCCTGTTTGTATCATTATGGTAGACAATGCCTCGACCGACCAGTCGCATGCTTTTGTTGAGACGTTTATAGCTGGTTGTCAAAACGCGTTGCTGCATTGGCAGCACCTCGTTGCTCCGCATATAGGTGCTTCGTATGCACGCAATGTAGGGTTGGCCGCGGTTCGTACCCCTTGGGTGTGTTTCTTTGACTCAGACGATGAGTTGTCGCCTGCATTTGTGTGTGATGCTATGCAGACCATAAAAAAACAACCCTACGACCTTGTACTAGCTAGCACTACGATGTTCTGGCCCGATGGTATGCAGCGTGTTCGTCCACTACCCAAGCCACTTACAGTGTCTACACACATTGCACGTAGCATTATCAACACTCAATGCTTTGTAGCACGCACAGCGTGGCTACGTCAGTGTGGTGGGTGGAACGAAGCATGCCCCATATGGAACGACTACGAGCTAGGTGTACGTATGCTTTTGGCTAGGCCGCGCATTGCTTACCTACGAGCGAGCTATCATAGCTTGCATCAACATGCCGATAGCCTTACAGGTCAAGGTGGCGCGATACCACTGACGAGCTATTTAGTCGTATTGCGATGTGTGGAGCAACATCTTGCTACGATACCACAGCAGGATAAAAGCAATGTGCGCTATGCATTAGCACTCAAAGTAGGGCATTGGTATGGCTTACAACGCCGCCGTGGCAGACCACAAGATGAGTTTGATGCTTACGATGCATGGTACACAAAACTCTTGGCTACCCTCTCGCCCATACAGCGTGCTTATGTTAGGTTCGTATGCTGGGGGACAAGGTATCATCTGCGAGGATTGCTACGCTTGGGAGCTTACTTAGCTAAGCCTACCTGTTAGCCATACATGTCTATACGAAAGGTGTTGTGTCAAGTCGGGGAACAAATGTCCGAAGACTGCGGATAAACGTTCCATGACGTGAAACTAATGTACCTTGACGTGGCACAATACTTTGTTCAATATATTTGCTAACGATACATTATATCTATGATAGTGCTTCGCAAACAAGTTTATCACTTTGCTATACAATGCTTGCTGGCCATAGTAATGCTGGTCAGTGTTGCTTGCTCGTCTACTAAGTATGTACCTCAAGACAACACATTGCTTACAAAGGTGTCACTTACGACCAATCGTGAGGCTATCAAAGTTAAGCAATACCGTCAATACGTGCGTCAAGAGCCTAATGTGAGCTGGGGTGGTTTTGGGCGTGTGCCCTTAGGTATTTATAATGCCTCGGGGAATGATAGTACGAGGTGGCTCAATCGTGTGTTACGTCGTATAGGTGAGGCACCGGTCATCTATAATGAGGAGCTAACTCAGCAATCGGCCGACTATATTAAATTGGCACTTCGCAATAAAGGCTATTTGAGTGCAGAGGTAAGTTTTGATACTATAACTAGTAAGAAGCGACACACTGAAGTGGCCTATCACTTGCAACCTGGATACATCTATACTATACGTGAGCTACATGTAGCGTATGCTGATAGTAGTTTGACACCTCAAATCGATAGTATTAAAGGTCATAGCTTACTCTACGAGGGCATGCCCCTCAGCACTACACTGCTTGAAGCAGAGCGTTCGCGTATCGTTAGTCACTTGCGTAATAAAGGCTATTACTATTATCATAAGGACCTCATTTCGTTTGTTGCCGATTCGATGTTTCGTGAAAAAGGAGTGGCCTTGACGATGCGTTTTGCGGCGGGTAAAGATAGTTCGCGTACCCATCAACGCTATCGTTTGGGTGATGTGCGTGTGTTTGTGGGTGTTTCGGAAGATGAGGCTATTGACTCGATACGCTATCGTAATCGCACCTATTATTATAAGGCAGGTACAGGCTTACCGCTGTCTTACGAAGTGTTACATCGCTCCATTTACTTCGATGCTGGTGACTATTATGAAGAACGCTTAGTGACAAACTCTTATCGTAGTCTAGGGGCATTGCCTATTGTTAAAGCCTCAGCATTACGTTTTGTAGACCTCAATGATAGAGCATTGCTTCGTGCTGATGTATATGTGCAGCTTAATAAGCCCAATGCCATTACCGCAGAGCTAGAAGGTACGAATACTGCTGGTGACTTGGGAGCAGCAGCATCTATCGCTTATACACACAAGAACCTACTTAAAGGAGGAGAGCGACTAACACTAAAATTGCGTGGTGCATACGAGGCTATTGGGAAAATAGATGGTTATGAAGCTAGCGACTACGTAGAGTTTAATGGTGAAGCCACGCTAAAATTTCCTACCTTATTGGCGCCATTTTTTAATACAGAACAACGCCACATCGTGGCAAGTTCAGAAATTACGGCAGCTTATAGTATGCAAAATCGTCCTGAGTTTAGACGTCGCGTAACAACGGGAGGGTGGCGCTATTATTGGACGCGTCACAATAGTCGTTGGCGACATACGTACGATTTACTAAGTCTAAATTATGTGTCTATGCCGTGGGTGTCTGAGACGTTTCGTAAGATCTACTTAGAACAAGCTAATAACTATAATTCGTTGATGCGTTATAGTTATGACAACTTGTTTATTATGAGTTCGTCTTATGGCTTTACACTACACTCGCGGGCTAATAACACATCTGAGAGTTATCGTCATAGCGACTATCAAGTGAAAGGTAAGGTAGAAACAGCAGGAAATCTATTACAGGTTTATTCCCAATTAGTCAATACAAAGCGCAATGCCTTAGGTCAGCATGAAGTATTTGGTGTGGCTTATTCGCAGTATGTTAAATTTGACTTAGACTATGTGAAGCATTTTGCAATTAACGAGCGTAATAGTTTAGTGTTTCATTTGGCCGTAGGGGTCTCTGTTCCTTATGGCAATGCTAAAATTGTGCCCTATGAAAAACGCTATTTTGCGGGTGGTGCGAATAGTGTGAGAGGCTGGTCTGCACGCGAACTAGGCCCTGGGGAGTATCGCCCCAATGATGGTGTAGTCAATTATATTATGCAGACAGGTAATATTAAGCTAGACTTGAACCTCGAACATCGTACGCACCTTTGGGGAAAGCTGCATGGCGCAGCCTTTGTAGATGCTGGTAATGTATGGACGATACGCGACTATCAAGACCAAGCGAAAGGATTATTCCGTCCAACACATTTTTATAGGCAAATAGCTGTTTCCTATGGTCTTGGGTTGCGTTTTGATTTAGGTTACTTCGTATTGCGTTTTGATGGGGGCATGAAAGCTATCAACCCTATTGGTCAAGTTTCCAAAGAGCGTTATCCTATCATTTCTCCTCGGTTAAGTAGAGATTTTACACTTCACTTTGCTGTGGGCTACCCTTTCTAATGCTTAGCCACCTCTCTATCAGTAGAGCTATTGTAGTCTCTACTGATAGAGAGGTGGCTAAATATAGATAAAATTATTAAATGCCGAGTTCTTGCTTGATAAAGCCTGCGGTGTAGCCTCGCTCTGACATTGCAATTGCCTCGGGTGTTCCGACTGCGAGTACTTGACCACCATCGCGGCCGCCATTGGGTCCCATATCTATGAGGTAGTCGGCTGCTTTAATTACGTCAAGGTTATGCTCAATAACAATGATGGTATTGCCACGCTCTACTAAGCGATTTAATACTTTCATCAATACACGGATATCTTCAAAATGCAATCCCGTAGTAGGTTCATCAAGAATGTATATCGTTTTGCCTGTATCGCGTTTGCTCAACTCCGAGGCTAATTTGATGCGTTGGCTCTCACCTCCTGATAAGGTAGTAGATGACTGTCCGAGCTTAATATAGCCAAGACCGACGTCTTGTATTACTTTTATCTTATTAAGGATCGTGGGTTGATGTTCAAAAAAGTCTACGGCTTGATTGATGGTCATATCAAGGATATCCCCAATATTTTTACCCTTGTAGCGGACTTCTAAGGTCTCGCGATTGTAACGCTTACCATGGCATATCTCGCAAGGTACGTATACATCGGGTAAGAAATTCATTTCTATCGTTTTATAGCCATTGCCTTTGCAGACCTCGCAGCGACCACCTTTGACGTTGAACGAGAAGCGTCCAGGTTTGTAGCCACGGATTTTGGCTTCGGGCAAATTGACGAAAAGACTACGAATATCTGAAAATACACCCGTATAGGTTGCTGGATTAGAGCGTGGTGTCCGACCAAGAGGGCTTTGGTCTACGCTTACAACTTTGTCAAGATATTCTAAGCCATCAATACCCTCGTAGGGCAGAGGCTCTTGTAAGCTGCGGTAGAAATGTTGCGATAGTATTGGCATTAGGGTATCATTGATGAGTGTAGATTTCCCACTACCTGATACGCCTGTGACGCAAATGAGTGTGCCGAGTGGAAACTCCACTGTCACGTTGCGAAGATTATTCCCCTTAGCTCCGCGGAGTCGTAGAAGGGTGTTGCTCGTACGACGCTGTGTGGGAGTCTCAATTTGGATATCGCCTGTAATGTATTGGCTTGTAAGTGTTTTTTGTTTAAGCATCTGCTTGGGTGTTCCTGCAAATACGACCTCGCCACCATGGCGCCCTGCCTTAGGTCCCATATCAATGATGTGATCTGCTGCTAGCATCATGTCTTTATCGTGTTCTACGACGACTACAGTATTACCTGCATCTCGCAATGCTTTGAGAGAATCGATGAGCAGCACGTTGTCGCGCTGATGTAAGCCGATGCTAGGCTCGTCAAGAATATAAAGTACATTGACTAATTGTGAACCAATTTGTGTGGCTAGGCGAATACGCTGGCTCTCACCGCCTGAAAGACTTACCGACGAGCGCGATAGGGAGAGATAGTCTAGCCCTACATCAATAAGGAACTTTAGGCGTACTAAAAGCTCTTTTAGTATCTCATGGGCTACCAAGCGGTGTGTCTCTCCGAGTGTTGGCTCTACGGCTTGTAGCCATATGTAAAGCTCAGATATATCCATTGAAGATAGCTCATGAATATTTTTGTCATTGATGCGAAAGTGTAGTGCCTCGCGGTTGAGTCGTGCACCTTTACATTGTGGGCATTTCACTGTTACGGCAAATTGTTCTACCCACTTTTCGGCTGCTGTCGAAGTACCTGTTGCATCTTTGGCTACTTGGAGTACGTAGTGGATTATGCCCTCATAGGTAACATAGCTGTCATCTTTGCCACCAAGTCGTTTGGCAGGTATGCGTATGCGTTCGTTGCTACCATTAAGAATTGTGCTTAGTGCTTCGGCTGGTATGGCTTCAAGTGGTGTTTTAAGGTCGCAGTCGTAGGCTTTCAAGATAGCTTCAATTTGCCAGAATATTAAGCTGTTTTTGTATCCTCCTAAGGGGAGTAGAGCACCTGTATAGATGCTCTGTGTCTTATCGGGTGCTATCTTGTCTTCGTCAGCTACACTTACTCGGCCTAGGCCTTTGCACTTATTGCATGCCCCCATTGATGAGTTGAAGGAGAAGTTATGTGGTGCTGGGTCTTTGTAAGCGATACCTGAGGTCGGGCCCATCAAGCGTTTACTATAATGTTTGAGTGTTTGCTCTGTCTCGTCCCATATTAAGATGAGACCTTCGCCTTCTTTAAGCGCGAGGGCAATACTTTTGCGCAGACGGTTAGCATCATCTGTTTTTACAGCAAGTTTATCAATAACGACCTCAATATTGTGGTTCTTATAGCGGTCGAGTTTCATGCCAGGCGTGATTTCGATGATTTTCCCGTCAACACGAGCATGAAGCATTCCCTTCTTACGAATTTGCTCAAAGAGTTCCTTGTAATGTCCTTTACGATTGTGTATGTATGAGGCTAGGATATAGATGCGATGACCCTCATATTGTTTGAGAACCATCTCAATAATTTTCTCCTCAGTGTATTTGACCATAGGCTCACCCGTGGTGTAGTCGTAGGCTGTACCAATACGTGCGAAAAGTAAACGTAGAAAATCGTAAATTTCCGTGACTGTACCTACGGTTGAACGCGGGTTGCGGTTAGTAGTCTTTTGTTCAATGCTGATGACGGGGCTAAGGCCAGTAATCTTATCTACATCAGGACGCTCCATGACGCCTAAGAAACCTCGTGCGTAAGCTGAAAAGGTCTCAATATAGCGACGCTGGCCTTCGGCATATATCGTGTCGAAAGCCAACGAACTCTTACCACTTCCGCTCAGACCTGTAATGACCGTTAGGCTGTTTCGTGGTATGCTTACATCTATATTTTTAAGATTGTGTACGCGTGCACCGAGTACTTCGATTTGTTCTTGTTGTTTTGCCATAGGAATTTATGCTAGCATAGGCACTTAGTACTTAGGGAGTCGTGGTAGTTGCAGGGGAGAATTGGCGTAGTAGGTTGACGTCTTTCTTTATGGTGTATTTCACACCATCTGTCCCCTCTGCTATCACGCGGCAGTAATATACTCCATCAGGTGCTTCATGCCCATTGATAGTGCCATCCCAGCCACCATTAATATCAGTCCATTCAAAGACTTTTTTCCCCCACCGGTTGAAGATATAGCCTTTAAATGTGAGAATGCTCTCGTGGTTGGACTTAGCTTTGTATAGGTCGTTTATACCATCGCCATTAGGTGAGAATGCGTTGGGCATTTCTAGCTTTGAGGCTGTTGCCATGACGCTAAAAGGTGTGTCCATTGTTTGTACGATGGTATCTGTACCTAGAATAAAATAGGCTGTAAGTGCAATGTAGGCTTGACGTGTGCTCAAAAACGTATAGTCTATCTGTTCGTCATATCGTGTTAAGAAAGGGCTGTCAGCATGGCCTGCATAGTGCATGGTCCAAACATATACTGTGTGATAGCCTTCGTGTCCGCTTGGGTTGGCTCTGAAATGTGCAACTATGGGGCCAGAGCCTGTAAAATCAGTGACTTCTTCGCTAGTACCATTGCGTTCAATGGTCATGCTGGGTTGTACGTTTTGAGCATAGTTTAGTAGCGATATACAGCTCATTATAAGAGCTAAAAAGATGTTGTTATGAAGTCTAAACATACGTGTTTATTGCATTTGTTGTTCTGTAAGCCAGTCACAGATTAAGGCAATATCCATTAAGGGTATTCCTTTGGATAAGAGTAGGTTAGTGTCGTTTCGTAGCAGTTGGGCTGCATCATCGTTTGTTACTCGGCGATAGCATAGTAGTGCTTCTGTGATATTGCCTGTCCAAAGATGAACATGTCCTGCATTGATATAGTCTTCGTTTGTAGGCTGCAAGGCAAGTAGTTTCGTATAGTATTTCTTAGCTTGTGTCTCGTTGTTCTGAATGAAGTTACACCAAGCAATCGCACGCGTACTCTCTGTCTCTCCTTCGTTGAGATAGTCGGCTTTATAAAAGTAGATAAGTGCTTCTTCGTATTGCTCTAATTCCTGTAGTAAATTACCTATTTGTACTAAGAGTTTCGGGCTCTCAGGAGCCAGGTTTTCACATGCTTTGTAATAGTGTAGGGCTTGATGCAAATACCCCAAACGCCTATAACCTCGCCCTAATGCACGGAGGATGTTGAGCGTGTGGGGGGCTAGCAAATCGGCTTTTTCGTAGTAGCCCATAGCAGCTTTTAGATCGTGACTATGTTCTAGGCATAGACC
>JAUMYJ010000021.1 GCA_030528715.1 Bacteroidales bacterium
ACAGTCCTCAGACCTTTGTCCGCAGTCCTCAGACAAAGGTCTGAGGTCTATGGAATATTGTCTGATGACTGCGGACAATGCTTAATATCCAAGCTACTTAATAGCAGCTTGGTGTAGATATTATTGGCAGTACTGGGTATAAAGTTTCATTAAGTAGGGGGTTGTGCTGCATCGTACACACGATTTGAAGCTATGAATAATTACAAAAAAGAAAGTGGCGCGCTTCACAGCGAACCACAATCTAACAGAACTTATATAGAGATGAAAAAACTTTTCAAGTACAAAAATAGGAATTTCCTTTGAATTTTCAAGAAATTCACAATGTTTTTAGGGATTTTCCTATTTTAAAAAAAGGGGGGAGGTTAATGCCGTGAGGAAAGTGGTGATTTAGAACGTAGCAATTCATAACCTCTGATGTATGATTAGGAAATAGCGTAATAGCCCTCCCCAAAATGCTTTATAGGGCATGTTTGAGTAAAAAAGCAGATAATTATTGCATTTTTCTTGTGGAAATCTTGGTTTATTCCGTATTTTTGTATAACTTTGCAGAGAAAATAAGAAAAATCGCGCTTGTGGCGAAATTGGTAGACGCGCCAGACTTAGGATCTGGTATCGCGAGATGTGAAGGTTCGAGTCCTTTCAAGCGCACGAGTTTTTTCATAATTGTAAGTTTTAATGGTGAATGCCTGTCCTCCTCGGAGGATAGGTGTTTTTTTGTGGTTATTGTACTTAATGCTTGGCTATGTGCTGAAAAATGAGTAACTTTGCCTTGCTTTCCCGAGTAACCGCTGGCCTCATAGAGAAGTAGGTGTATGTTGCTCTGGACAGACGAACAATTTTAACTGTACAAATCAAATGACAGACTTTATCAAAATTGCTGAGGAAGCATTTGCTACTGGCAAGGAAGTACCTGTATTTAAGGCAGGTGACACAGTGACGGTAGCTTACAAAATCGTCGAAGGCAACAAGGAGCGTGTGCAGCTGTACCGCGGTGTTGTAATTAAGGTAAACGGCCACGGCCAAAATAAGCGCTTCACAGTGCGTAAGATGTCAGGTACCGTAGGTGTAGAGCGTATCTTCCCTATCAACTCACCTGCCATTGATAGCATTGAAGTAAACAAGGTAGGTAAGGTGCGTCGCGCTAAGCTCTACTACCTCCGCGCGCTCACGGGCAAGAAAGCTCGTATCAAAGAAAAGCGTGTGGCTACGGCTAAGTAAGTCTAAACAGACACATACCAATTGTATAACCATGCATCTCACTTGCTACAAGTGTGGTGCATGGTTGTTGTTTATCTAAGCTAGGTAAAAGAGAATTGATAAACTAAGCCTTGCGATACCAAGGAGTACACCTGTACTCAATCGTATCGCAAGGCTTGTGTTGGGAAGATGAGAGGCTCAATTATATATTTTCACGAAAGAAGTCAAGCATTTCGATAATCTCGTCTTCGGTAGCTGTTTGATTGAGTTGTAGCTGGCCGACTTCGGAGAGTAGGGTAAAGTTTATGACGCCTCCCGTGTTTTTCTTGTCGTGGCGCATGAGGGCTATTAGGTGAGGATAGTCTTTGCACGAGAGTGCAAAGCTACCGTAATAACGCTTGACGTACTGAATAACTTGACGTAAGGTAGCTTGTGGGAAACCGCATTTCATGAGCGATAAATAGAGCTCGCACACACAGCCCCATGCTACGGCATAGCCATGCAGTACTGGTGTCTCACGATGGAGCAGCAGACTCTCAAAAGCATGGCCTACGGTGTGCCCTAAATTAAGTGCTTTGCGTAGGCCTCGCTCATAGGGGTCTTCGTTTACGATGCGCTCTTTTACAGCTATACTATCGCCTACCATGGGTAGTAATGTTTCGAAAGCTATGTTTTCAAGGTCAAAAGTCAATAGCTGTGTGAGCATAGCGTGGTCACTGATGAGCCCATGTTTGAGCATTTCGGCATAGCCCGAGCGCAGATTAGCATTGTCTAAGGTACGGAGAAAATTAGTATCTACCACGACAGCATCTGCCTTATTAAAGACACCAATCTCGTTTTTTAATCCATTGAAGTTTATCCCAGTCTTACCTCCCACTGCGGCATCAACCATGCCAAGGAGTGTGGTAGGAATGTTGATATAGCCTATACCACGCTTGAAAGTAGAGGCTGCAAAGCCTCCTAAATCCGTTACCATTCCTCCCCCTAAGCATAGCATATACGAGTGGCGTGAGCCGCCACCCTCACCCATCTGCTGCCATACGTGGGCTATGGTGTCGAGTGTCTTGTGTATATCACTGCTACCAATGGTAATATGTATGGCATCGACTAAGCTAGGCACGGTGCTTAGTAAGGGCTCACAGAGCTGGCGCGTAGTCTCGTCTGTAAGGACGAATAAGCGATCGAACTGATGCTTTGCTAGGCATTCGGTAAGTGTGGCTGCGGCGTCAGATGTAATAATAATATCTTGCTGTTGCATAGAGTGTCAAGAGCATTTAGAAAACTTAGAAATAATGGGCAGCTATGCGTGCAATGCGCTCATTGTCGGGTTGATAAAGAAAACTAGCATCGTCACGCAAGCGACTAAGGTCACGAATGGTATAGAGCCCTACCGACTCATCGGTCTGCCCACGAGGTTGGGTGGTAAATGTGGCGTTGTGTGCATCTACAATACGTACGGCCTCGGTGCAATATTCTATATCGCCACCCTCACGGCGGATAACCTCGGCTACATGGGCCGTGAGTGCTGCAATAAAGCTGTTGGCTGTAAGCATATTAGTGTGGTTGTTTGGCGTAGAGGTAACCATAGGCACAGCCTACGAAGCCAGCGCCACCCACGATGTTGCCAAGTGTAGAGGGTATGAGATTGTTTAGAAAGAAGTCACTCCATGTAACATGAGCCCCATGGAAGATAGCCGTAGGGACGTAAAACATATTGGCTACACTATGTTCGTAGCCAATGGCTACAAACGCCATTACAGGCCACCAAATACCCACTAACCTACCGAGCATTCCTTTTGATGCAAAGCCCATCCATACGGCTAGGCAGACCATCCAGTTTGCACCTACGCCACGCCAAAATACTTGTAGCCACGAAAGGTCGTTTACTTTGAGCTCAGCTGCGTGGTGTATATAGTGTACGTAGGCGTCATTGGCACTCATTACGCCTGTTTGGTACACTAGGAAGTAGTCAAACAAGAGTGCTCCTACGAAATTAGCTAGATAAACGATAGCCCAATTTTTTAAGAAATACCAACGTGGGATATAGCCATTTAATGTCGCAGGCATGAGGTAGGCTGTATTACCGGTAAATAGCTCTGCACCTACAAGTATCACAAGCATCAGTCCCACAGGGAAAGTAGCTCCTGCCAAGAGTTTGGGCAAGAAGGGGTTGTCGGTACCTAAGCCAGCCAATCCACCCGCAGTGAGTGACGAAAGCAAGCCACCCATAGCTATGAATATACCAGCCATCAGACCCAAAAGAATGAGTTTTAGCGTTGGAGTGTGGTATTTCTTTTTGGCCATCATCAGCGTGATGTCAATGACTTCGTAAGGAGAGTTCATAGTGTTGTTTTGTTATGATGTTTAGCTGTTTTTTTAGCGACGTTTGAGTACACTGTTGGTCACGCGAATGCTTGACACGAGTTTGTCTGTTGAGGTAAAGATATCTACATTCCACACGTGTGAGCTACGACCTCGGTGAATGATAGTGCACACGGCACGTACAGTGTCGCCCTCCACGGCCGAAGAGACGTGATTGCCACTTACTTGCATGCCAAAAGCCATTTCGTCGGGTGCACAAATAAGCATTGAGCCCAAGCCTGCTACTGTCTCTGCGAGTGCTAGCGTAGCTCCGCCGTGCAGGACACCAAAAGGTTGGCGCGTACGATGGTCAACGGGCATAGTAGCTTCGACACGCTCGGGAGAAGTAAAGGTGTATTGTATGCCAAGGTTACCCATTAAGGCGGTAGCTCCCATGGCGTTGAGCTGTTCGAGTGGTATGCCTGCTGTTTGTGCTGCTTCGAGTACGTGTTGCTCTACGGCAATGGCAACACCATCGGCTACGTTGGCTGCAGTCACGATGTCGGCACAGGCTTTGACTGCTTCAATAGCATTGGCTACGGCAATGCCCAGCCCAGAGGCTTGTAACATTTGTACATCGCGTAAGCCATCGCCTATGGCTACGACCTCTTCTTTCTTAACGTCCAGCTGCTCCATGAGCCACAATAGTGTGTTACTCTTATCTACGCCAGTGGCTACGGCTTCTAGAAAGAACGGCTCACTACGAAAGACTGTGAGCGTACCATCAAGACGGCGTTGCCAATGGCTTTCGAGTGCTGTCAGCTTGTCGTAGTCATCACTTACTAAGACTACCTTGCAAGGCCAATAACTAATGGCGGTAGAAAACTCATCTTCTTGTATGAGCTCCATACCACAGATTTTGGCTTCGTGGCGAATGTGTGGGTTATCGCTACTACTAGTTTGCATATAGTCGTCATGATAGGTAAAGATACCCATGCCGTGTTCGCGTGCCTTACGTTCGAGGTAGGGCACTAGCTGTGCGTCTACACGACGCTCAAAGATAGTTTCGCCCGTGCTCGCTTCTACTAGCTGCGCGCCGTTGTAGGACATGATGTAGCCACCATAGTTGTGTAGCTCTAGTTGTGTAGCCAATGCAGCTAGACCATAGTTAGGACGACCAGAGGCAAGGACGATGCGTACGCCTGCTTGCTGTGCTTTTTTGAGTGTATAGAGGGTGCGCTTACTTATGTTGAGGTCGGCACCAAGTAGTGTACCGTCTACATCGAGCACTAATAATTTGTATTTCATAAAGCCCGTTGTTTGAGTGTTAGTATGCTGTGCAGAGTGCTTTGCTAGTGCAAGTTTACGTTTTTTTGCTCATTTGGCCAAGTGTTAAGGCTGTCTTTTTGTTTGCCAATGGCAATAATACGCCACTTTATAGGCTTGAAGTAAAGGTATAAAGGGCTTACTACCTAATAAGTGTCTACGCCAAACCCCTTGCAGTAAGTGAAATATGGCAGCTACTATACTGAGCAAATGCCAACGCTGCAAGTGTAGTGCTAGCCGTGATATGGGAAAATAAGTGTGGATAGCGCTATCGTTCAAATCGTGAAGTGTACGTAGCGAAGTCTCTACCTTAGCTAGATAGATAGTGTTGGGTTCTAGACCTAAGTGTAAGAGTGGATTGTCAATATATATCGCTCGGTGTCCACCAAGTGCGAGTGCACGTCCCAAAAGCGCATCTTCGTAGCCATAGTGCTGGCAGCGTGTGTCAAAACCATAGCGGAGCAAGAGTGTACGGCGGAGTAAGATGTTGGCAGTAGTCATGCCATGTAGTGGGTATGCTTGACGTTTGGCCAAAGGCCAACGTTTGGTCACCCATGCTTCATAACGGTAGCGCAAACTGACTTTTGGAGAAGGCTGTGTTTCGACATGTTGCAAGCCACCTAGCACTACATCGGCTTGAGCCATAGCAGCAAGATATTTAGCTATAAAGTCTGCACGCACCACTTGCATATCGCTATCACAAATGAGAGCCCACGTTCCGCGAGCTTCGTGTGCTAAAAAGTTGCAAGTTGCCGTACGGCCTGCATTGGGGCTACGCGTGATAAAGCGTGCGTGTGGCCAGGTGTTGATGGCCTGATTGGCTAGGCGTGCAGCCTTGTCTGTACTGCCATCATCGGCCACGATAAGTTCGTAGCTAAGATTTAGTGCATCACACTGTGTTATGAGTGCCTTAGCTAGTGCCGTGCAGTCGGTATTATATGTAGGGATAAGAATGGACAATAGCATGTGCGTAACAGATACACGGCGCGATGCGTGCGGCAAAAGGGATAAGATAAGCCACCCTCGCCGCAGAGCGCGAGGATGGCGAGTATATATCTGTTTAGTGAGCTTCTTGGTCAATACTACAAGAGGCTTTTCTAGCTCATAGAATCGTGCTATGTAGAGCTATTAACCCACAGTTACTAGTACTGTGCCTTCCATCACAGAGTCTCCTTGTGCGACACAGATACCTGTTACAATACCATCGGATTCGGCATTGATTGCGTTTTCCATTTTCATGGCTTCCAGTACCACGAGGGTATCTCCCTTCTTTACAGCTTGACCTACGGCTACTTTGATGCCTAGTACGATGCCTGGCAGTGGTGCCTTGATAGGTGTACCTTCGCCTGCTGTTCCTGCTGGTGTGGCAGATGCAGCTTCGGCAGCTGGTGTGGCTGTTGGTGCAGCTGTGGTTGTCGTTGTTGCATATTCTGGCAACTCGTCCTCGGTAAGTGGCGTGCCGAGCATTTGTACATCAAATTCGATACCGTTTACTTTTACCTTGGCTACTGCGCCTTGGATTTCGGCAATGGTCACATCGTACTGTGCACCATCTATTTTATATTTATATTGCTTCATTGCGTCTTAGCATTTGTCGTTAGGTGTTAGCCCACAGCGGTGTGTAGCTGTGCAGGAGCGCTCCAAGGAGACTCGTCATCGTCGAAAGTAATGATATCGCTTTCGTCGTCGTGTATGTCGTCTACCTCGTATTTGAGCAAGGCAAGGGCTATTACCGCAGCGTAGCGTGGCATGTCGGCTTCACTCACCCCGATAGGTTTACCATCGAGGGCTACGCCTGCAATGCGGCGACCACTATCGCTTAGGCGGATGACAAATTCTTGCCCACCTAGGTTATATTTATACGTTCTCATGCGCTTTGTCTAGATGTGCCTCCAAGCTGCACATATATCTTATTTATATGGTGTGTACAGCTGTGTGGGCGTATGGGGAATTACATTGGGCCGTTACCATGCTTCTTAGTGGGGCGTACTTCGCGTTTGCCAGAGGCTTGTGCTAGGGCACGACAGATACGGAAGCGTGTATTACGTGGCTCAATAACATCGTCAATGTAACCAAATTCGGCTGCCTTGTAAGGGTTCGTAAAGAGTTGATTGTACTCGCGCTCCTTTTCGGCCAAGAATGCCTTGGGGTCTTCTTGTGCCTTAGCTTCCTTAGCATGTAGGATAGCCACAGCACCCGAAGCACCCATTACGGCGATTTCAGCCGAAGGCCAAGCGTAGTTGAGGTCGCCTTTGAGTTGCTTGCTACTCATCACGATATGTGACCCACCATAGCTCTTGCGTAGTGTTACTGTAATTTTAGGTACAGTAGCTTCCCCATAGGCGTAGAGCAGCTTAGCACCATGAGAGATAACTCCGTTGTACTCCTGCCCTGTACCAGGCAAGAAGCCAGGTACGTCTACGAGTGTCACGAGTGGTATGTTGAATGCATCGCAGAAGCGTACAAAGCGTGCAGCTTTGCGACTGGCATTGCTGTCTAGTACGCCAGCATATACGCTAGGCTGGTTGGCCACAACGCCTACGCTCTGACCATTGAAGCGTGCAAACCCGATGATGATGTTGCGAGCAAAGTTGCGCTGTACTTCAAGGAACTCGCCATTATCTACAATCTTACCTATTACCTCATACATGTCGTAAGCCATGTTTGGGTTGTCAGGGATAATATCATTGAGTGCGTCTTCCTTACGGTCAATAGGGTCGGTACACGCCACACGTGGTGTTTCCGACATATTGTTTTGTGGAATATACGATAGCAGTGTGCGTATGAGCTCGGCAAACTCTTCTTCCGTTTGTGCGGCAAAGTGAGCTACACCACTTTTGGTGGTGTGTACAGCAGCACCGCCAAGGTCTTCTTGGCTCACGTCTTCACCCGTTACGGTCTTTACCACCTTAGGGCCAGTGAGGAACATAAACGACACGCCTTCGAGCATCACGATAAAGTCGGTCAAGGCTGGAGAATAGACCGCACCACCAGCACAAGGACCACAGATACCTGATATTTGAGGAATAACGCCACTGGCTTCGATATTGCGTTGGAAAATGTTAGCAAAGCCTGCCAGCGAGTTGATACCCTCTTGGATACGTGCGCCACCCGAGTCGTTTAGACCGATGCAGGGTGTACCCATCTTCATCGCTAAATCTTGCACTTTACAGATTTTCTCGGCCATCGTTTCAGACAATGAGCCGCCATTCACGGTAAAGTCTTGGGCATAAACATACACTTGGCGACCATTAATCGTGCCGCAACCTGTTACTACACCATCACCGAGGTACTTGCTCTTCTCCATACCAAAGTTGGTACAGCGGTGTAGCTTAAACATGTCGAGCTCTTCAAAGCTACCTGCGTCGAGCAGCAGCTCTAAGCGTTCGCGGGCTGTCTTTTTGCCACGCTCGTGTTGCTTCTCGATAGCTTTTTCGCCACCACCCAAGCGGGCTTTTGAGCGTAGAGCTACCAGCTCCTTAATCTTTCTAAGTTGTTCACTCATATCGTTTGAGATTATATGCTTACTTTTTACGATGAATAGCCTCTGCCACCACAATCGGCAGCTAGAAGCAGGGCAAAGTTACTAAAAAAAACGGAATACACGGCCATATCGCCCTTTTATATTGCACACTTTGATGCAATTCGGGCGAAAATACTTCACACGACCTTCTTGATGGAAAGTATTCTTATGTGTTGTATGTCTTTTGATTGCTCAACTTATTTTTGTTACCAATTAAGGCTGTGTGCCGTGTCTAGGTACGTCGTTACCTAGACACGGCACAACTGTGCCAAAGCGAGGTGCAAATGTTTCTTAACGCGCTACAATGCTTTGTGCTCATAGCCTGCTAACGCATGCTTTGACTAGTTTGCCCTCATGTGTGCTATCGTGCTAGTCTGTGATGTCGTATGTGCTGGTAGGTATGCTAAGGCTTATGTGTGGTGCAAATGTAGCTATCCCTCTGCTAGTAAGTGCGTACGCCTGCTAACAGAGGGATATAGCTATGTATTAAAAGCTCCTAGTAGGGAGAGGCTCGTTTAGAGGTTAGGGTTTACCTTGCTCCATTCGCTGATAGCAGGGAGTACGCCCATACCTATCACCTCATCGCGTAGGGCTGCGAGGTGGTTGTAGCTATCGCGCAGCTCAGCGAGCTCGGCTTCTGTACCTTTCACGCCGAGATACTCGGCACCATTAGCGCCTAGTTTGCTTTCTACGGCCATTGTGATGTTGGCAAAGCCATCGGTGTTGATGTAGCGACCTACTGGCCATGGGAATGCTTGACCGCCCATAGCAGCGCGAATCATTTCTACCGACACATATGATGGGCTTTGGAATGAAGAGCGTCCACGGAGCTTGATGATGTTGGCACCACCCTTTACGACTTTGCCCTTGATTTCTGCCCATTGCTCGGCTGTGAGGGCATCTGTGCCGATAAGTTCGCTCAATGGCTTGCCAGCAACGGCTGCGGTAGAGGCAAACACGGCCATCTGCTCGCCATGGCCACCATACGTACGGCAGCCAGTTACTTCGCTCTGCTGTACGCCAAAGTGTTTGGCCAGCTCGCTTTGCAAGCGGATACTGTCGAGAGCCGCTAGCGTAGTGACTTGTTCGGGTTTAAGACCAGACCACACGAGTGTTACGAGGCCTGTGATGTCGGCAGGGTTGAAAATGATTACAACATGTTTTACCTCGGGGCAATACTTCTTGATGTTTTGACCTAACTCTTGGGCTACGGCAGCGTTGCCTTTGAGTAGGTCTTCGCGTGTCATACCATCTTTACGAGGTGCACCACCCGAAGAAATGATATACTTAGCATCGGCAAAGGCCTCAGCCACATCGGTTGTGTAGGTGAGGTTTAGGCCCTCGAAGCCACAGTGGCGGATTTCTTCGGCCACACCTTCCAAGCCTGGGGCATATACATCGTAGAGGCAGATGTTGGGTGTAAGGCGCATCATAGCAGCCGTTTGAGCCATGTTAGAACCGATCATGCCACCGGCACCAACGATAACCAATTTGTCGTTAGTCAAAAATTCCATATTGAGATTGATGTATTAATGTGATTAGCGCGTTGAGGGTATTTAGGCTGTGCTTACGCTCTGCACATTTTGGCAAAAGTAGACGTGGCCTCTACCAAATCATTAAAGCATATAAGGCAGCTAGGAGATAGCTCACAAGATGGTGCTGAATGTACAGACCACAAGATGCTATCTGTCTCTGCAAAGATAGTAATAACTGATGAAATAACCAAAACTCTAAGAAGAGAATACCCATAGTGGGCTAACTTGGGCGTGCACGTAGGATTTCTGCACTAGCTTACTGCCTTTACTTGCCAAGGCAAAAAGACTAAGGGCTACTAGTGATAAAGATGCCATTGTGGTTATTCGGGAGTTGTTTTAAGTCTTCGACTGAACGAGCCGTTTTCTATAAAAGGATATCCTCTCCAAATTATTCGCATATATCGTGTGGTGGGTTGCGTAGAAATGTGTAATTTTGTGCGATAGGTGCGTGTGCGTGTAGCACAGGTGCTTTTTAGCTAGGCTGTTTTTTGACGATAGGCTTACTCGTGTTCACATAGGATAACCCCACCAGCTTAACATGCTTTATGGCTCAATATCTACTTTCACTCCCTCCAAATCTTGTTGATAAGTTTCATACGCTAACAGCCTTATCGTCCGAGGCTTGGTTTGCCACATCCGATCCTGTGGGGCGTAAGCTCGGCTCGGGAGGTGGCACGACATGGCTGCTCGAAGCTGCATGGCAGGCTGAGGCACCAGCGTGTGACTTTGATACGTGGTTGGCACGCGAACAGCGTATCTTATTACATGCTGGTGGACAGAGTCGTCGTTTGCCTGCTTATGCCCCTTCGGGTAAGGTGCTTACACCTATCCCCGTGTTTCGTTGGAAGCGTGGGCAACATATTGACCAAACATTGCTTGACCTACAAATGCCACTCTATCGCGACATCATGGCAGCTGCTCCGAGTGGTATGCGTACATTGATAGCAAGTGGTGATGTATATATCCGTACGACACAGCCTCTCGACCCCATACCCGAGGCTGATGTGGTGTGCTATGGCTTATGGGTAGAGCCCACACTCGCTCAAAACCATGGCGTGTTTATGATGGATCGCCAGCAGCCCCAGCAACTAGACTATATGTTGCAAAAACCGAGTACCGAGCAGCTCGCAGCACTTACAACGACGCATTTCTTCTTGATGGATATTGGTGTGTGGCTGCTGAGTGACCGCGCTGTGCGTTTGCTGCGTGAGCGCAGCTTACAAGCCGATGGACAAGTGGGGGAGTATGACCTTTATGGCA
Source organism: Bacteroidales bacterium (assembly GCA_030528715.1). Lineage (GTDB taxonomy): Bacteria > Bacteroidota > Bacteroidia > Bacteroidales > Bacteroidaceae > Alloprevotella. The sequence continues at coordinate 11,143 of JAUMYJ010000021.1, forward strand.
CATTTGGCTGCTGTTTGGGACAAAATCCCTCGCAACACGATGAAGCCTTGGCCGAGTTGCGTGTCGCAGTATTGCCCTTGGCTGGTGGCGAATTTTATCATTATGGTACAAGTCGTGAGCTTATTTCGTCAACGATGGCAGTGCAGAATTTGATAAAAGACCAGCGTTTTATCATTCAGCGTGAAGTCAAGCGTCAGCCATCAGTGTTTACACAGAATGCTTGTGTGGAGCAAAATGTGGCTAACCTACAACGCCTTTGGATAGAGAATAGTCACGTACCTAAAACATGGCAGCTGAGTGCCGACCATATCATTACGGGTGTGCCACGCAACGTTTGGACACTTCATCTTACAGAGCAGCAATGTGTAGATGTAGTACCGATAGGCGAAGTGGACTATGCGGCACGTCCTTATGGCATGGGAGATGCTTTTCGTGGTCGCCTAACAGAGGCTAGTACACTTTATCTTGGACAGCCCATCACAACATGGCTCGAAGCACGTGGACTATCCCCTGAGGCTATCGCGCCGACACATGACTTACAAGCCGCCAAACTTTTCCCCATTACGCACGATATGGCACTGCTTGGTCAGTTGCTACAATGGATGTTGAGTGCCGATGTTACCACTCTGCCTGATTTGCGTGAGACGTATTTGAGCCTGCCTCGTCTATCGGCAGACGAACTCTCGGAGCAAGCCAACTTGACACGTCTTGAAGCACAACGTACGTATTATCGCGAGGCCAACCTTGTACAGATGGCAGCTAATAGTGAAACGAGCGTATTTTATCAAAGCGACCTTAAACGTACGGCTCAGCTCTACGTCGCAGGCGCGTTGCCACTGCCTGGTGCATTACCTCCTGATGTGCCGCTGATGACGGCTGTGCATGATGCAATGTTTCGTTCAGAGGTGTTGTGCGGCCGTGGCGATGAGATGCAGGCAGCTGCGGCATCGCGTAAAGCTTTTGAGCGACTAGCTCATGGTCTTACAGCACCCCTTATGAACAGCCGTCAAGCTCCGCATCTTGATGTGTGTAACGACCAAATTGTATGGGGGCGTTGCCCCGTACGTATAGATTTAGCTGGTGGGTGGAGCGATACACCGCCTTACGCGTTGGTAACGGGGGGGAATGTGGTCAATGTGGGTATTTTACTCAATGGCCAGCCACCACTACAAGTGTATATCAAGCCCTCTCAGAAGCGTGCTATTACGTGTCGCTCAATAGACCTTGGAGCTAGCGAAGTTATTAGTACGTACGAAGAGTTGTCGGCCTTTAATAAAGTCGGTTCGCCTTTCTCCATACCCAAAGCGGCCCTTGCCTTAGCAGGTTTCTTGCCACAATTTAGTCAAGTGCGCTATGGCTCACTTTCAGAGCAATTAGAGGCTTTTGGTGCTGGTATAGAAATTACTTTGCTCTCGGCTATCCCCGCAGGGTCGGGGCTAGGCACGAGCAGCATCTTGGCGGCTACTGTGCTAGGGGCTTTGGCCGATTTTTGTGCGTTGCCATGGGATACTATGGAAATAGGTAATCGTACGCTTGTGTTAGAGCAATTGCTTACTACTGGTGGAGGCTGGCAAGACCAGTATGGCGGTATCTTGCCAGGGATTAAGTTGCTGCAATCGGTGCCAGGCTTTGACCAGACACCGATTGTACGCTGGCTACCTAACACACTCTTTACCCATGCCGATTATCGCCCTTGCCATTTGCTTTATTATACAGGTATCACACGCACTGCCAAGCACATCTTGGCCGAAATCGTGCGTGGCATGTTTCTCAATAGCCGAACCCACCTCGAGCTACTTGATGCGATGAAGCAACATGCGCTGAGCATGCACGATGTGCTGCAATTAGGTGATTTTGAGCAGTATGGCCGTCTCGTGGCGCGTACTTGGGCGCAAAATCAAAGCCTTGATAGTGGTACTGCACCCACTTCTATTAAGCAACTCACGGCTAAAATACACGATCTCTGTTTGGGCTATAAACTGCCTGGTGCTGGTGGTGGTGGCTACCTATATATGGTGGCTAAGGATATTGAAGCAGCACAACGTATTCGTCGTATTTTGACAGAAGATGCACTGAGCCCCACGGCTCGCTTTGTAGATCTCTCGTGTTCTGATGAAGGCTTACAAGTGAGTCGCTCATAACTACCAAACAACCTCGAAACTCATGGAACCAACAACAACGCAGCGTTACCGCTTACCTTTTTTAATCATAACGACACTTTTTTTTCTGTGGGGCTTTGCCCATAGTATTTTAGATGTACTTAATAAACACTTTCAAACGGCTTTTGCCATTGGTAAGGCAGAGTCGGCGATGGTACAAGCTGTGGTATATGGTGGCTATTTCTTGATGGCCATTCCTGCTGGCCTCATCATTACGCGTTGGGGGTATCGTGCCGGGGTAATCATGGGGTTATGCCTTTATGGCGTAGGTGCCTTGCTATTTATCCCTGGAGCTACGATTAACGCTTTTTGGTTTTTCTTGTTTTCTCTCTTTATCATAGGGTGTGGGCTTACATGCTTGGAAACGGCTGCTAATCCTTATGTCACGGTGCTTGGTGCTCCTGAGAGTAGTGAGCGAAGGCTTAATATAGCACAATCGCTCAATGGTTTAGGCTGGATTTTAGGACCACTCATAGGAGGGTTGTTTGTGTTTGCTGATGAGAATGGGTATGGGACAGGTGAAGCTGATAGCTTGACTATACCCTATGCCGTACTAGGGCTAGTAGTTTTAGTGGTGGGCTTCGTGTTTAGCCGTATCTCACTACCTGAAATAGATGATAGCTCTACTTACGAAACTGAAACGACTTGCGAAACACGCCCATTATTACGTCGGCCAATATTTGTGCTGGGGGTAGTTGCCCTTTTTTGTTATGTCGCTGCTCAAACGGGTATTAACAGTTTTTTTATCAATTATGTTGAGCACCCATCTATTGGTCTTACACCGAAAGATGCAGCTATTGCTTTGTCTTTTGGGGGTATGGGACTATTCTTGTTAGGTCGTATCGGTGGTAGCTGGCTGATGACCTGTGTTAAACCTCATCGCTTGTTGGCTTTGTTTGCCCTAGGTGCTGTGCTGTGTATGGCCGTAGTGGTTGCGAATTGGGGCACTATCTCGGCAGCTGCTTTATTCTTGTGTTATTTGTTTGAAAGCATTATGTTTCCCACGCTCTTTGCGCTGGCCTTGCGTCATGCACAAGGCTATACTAAACTAGCAAGCTCGGCATTGATCATGAGTATCGTTGGGGGAGCACTCGCACCTATACTTATGGGACGTATTGCCGATGCTACTGGCAGCATGGCTATTGGCTTTGTTGTACCATTGGCTTGTTTTATGGTCATAGGTATCTATGCCGTTAGCATCTATCGTGAGCCACAATACACTTAAACATTCACTTCCTTAAAAGTCTCTTTTATGGCCATTATCCAAAGTATTCTTGACACCGACCTATATAAGTTTACTACTAGCTACGCTTATTGCAAGCTTTTTCCTCATGCCTATGGTGAGTTTGAGTTTGCCGATCGTGACAATACGATTTATCCTCCTGGTTTTGACTATTTGGTGCGTCAAGAACTTGATGCTATGGAGCAGCTCGCCCTTACGCCCGACGAGGAGGCGTTCTTGCGCTCAGAAGTCCCTTATTTGCCACCTTTCTATGTGGATTTTCTAAAAGGATTTCGTTTTAATCCTGCTGAGGTTGAGGTGTCGCTCTCCTCGGAGGGTAAGCTCAGCATACGCTCTTCGGGGCTGCTCTATCGCATTACGTTTTGGGAAACACCTATTTTAGCCATCGTTAGTGAACTCTATTTTAAAACTACGGGGCAAGAAGCAGATATGGCTCATGTAGAGCAAGCAACAAAGAGTAAGGCTGCACAACTACAAACAGGCGGTATTACATTCTCACTCTTTGGCATGCGTCGCCGTTATAGCTTTGCGGTAGAAAACGAAGTGACCGCCTTGCTCAAACAGCATGCGCCTACGAGCTTGTTTGGGACAAGCAATGTTTACCTTGCTTTTCGCCATGGTTTGAAAGTTAGTGGTACACACCCGCATGAGTGGGTGCAGTTTCATGCGGCTATGTTTGGCTATAAGATGGCCAACTATATGTCGATGGAAAATTGGATAGGCGTGTACGATGGTGACCTTGGTACAGTGTTAACTGACACGTATACTACAGATGTGTTTTTCAGCAATTTCAGCAAAAAACATGCTTTGCTCTTTACTTCGTTGCGGCATGATAGTGGTGACCCACTAACGTTTACCGATAAAGCCATCGCACGCTACGAGCAGCTACGTGTCAATCCTGCGACAAAGTATATCGTTTTCTCGGATAGCCTCAACGTAGAGCGTGTTCTAGAAATCGCCGCTTACTGCTGTGGGCGTATCGGAGCTACCTTTGGCATAGGTACCAACCTCTCGTGTGATGTGGGCAATGGCATTAAGCCACGCAATATCGTTATGAAGCTACGTCGTTGTAAGATGAAAGCTACCGATCCTTGGACTCCTTGCGTGAAACTATCAGATGTTAGCGGTAAGCATACTGGTGAGGAGGGAGAAATAACCCTTGCCCAGCAAACTCTCTTGGCGATGGATGAAGCGGACTAAGGGAATGTAGTATATAAAGTCCTCCCCCCTTACAGGAACTGTCTAAATACAGCCTGTAAGGGGGGAATATTAAATGTAATGCTCTCTTACTCTAAAATAACGCGGAGTGAATCACTGTTGGTACGCGTTGTAAGCCAGCGTTGCATCTGTACGCGGTCAGTAGATGAGAGTGGTGACGTAGTGCGTAGCAGTGCTATGGTAACGATACGTGGCTTAATGCTATCGTTGGTGTGGGCTTGTTGGAGCTCGGCAAATCCCAAAGAAGATACGGTGGGGAAGAGTGAGCGCATTTCACGTAGCACTTCCTTTCCCATATTTTGTAGGCCTTCTTGGCGTGTCACTCGGCGTTGTAGGTCGGCCACTAGTGCGGCTTGATCTGCCTTGCTGCCTTGCTGCGCCTGCTTGGCCATAACTTTGAGCAAGAGGTCGTTGTTGGTGTCGCCTTGGATAACATGAAGTGTTACATCACCCAAATTGTAATAGGCCTTACGGCCACGTAGAGAGTTGATAGTGCTATCACTGAGTGTCTTGCCTACAAGCACAAGGCGCATTTCTTTCTTGCTATAATTAGATGTTTGTGAAATAACTTGTGTGCCGTCCCAGTGTGTCTCGGCTTGAATGAATTGGCGGACGTTATTTTCAAAGAGTGATTCTCGCACGATGTTATACGTCATGTACACCGAGGGGATGGCTGTGGCTAAGGCTATTCCCATGATGTAATTATTTACTTGCTTGCGGCGTTTGGCATCTACGATATTGATGCGCTTATAGCCCATGACACGCACACCAATGAGTGTAGCCAAAGCAATGAATACCGTGTTGATAAAGAATAAGTATAGTGCGCCAAGTGCAAACAACAAGTTGCCAGTGCCTAAGCCAAAGCCCACTGTGCAGAGTGGTGGCATCAAAGCGGTAGCAATTGCTACACCAGGGATAACATTACCACGCCCCCCCTTGGCAAGTGCAACGATACCGGCAAAGCCACCAAAGAGGGCTATAAGTACATCATAAATATTGGGTGAAGTACGTGCTAATAGCTCACTCTGAGCATCGCTTAGTGGCGTGATGAAAAAGTAGATTGTTGCTGTGATGATTGAGATGATGGTGGCCAGCGCATAGCTCTTGAATGAGCGTTTTAAGAGCGTGAAGTCACTGATGCCTACCGCCAAGCCAATACCAATAATAGGACCCATGAGCGGTGAGATAAGCATGGCGCCAATAATTACAGCCGTGCTATTGACGTTTAGCCCCAAAGAGGCGATGAAGATGGCAAAGATGAGTACCCACAGGTTGGCTCCACGAAACTCAATACTTTCTTTGATACTTTCTATGGTGTCTTCTTCTTGGCTATAAACTTCGTGGCGTAGGTCAAAATAGCGTAGAAAGACGATATAGGCTAGTTTCTTTAAGCGTAGGCCAAGTGGTAATGGAGTAGTATGATGCTCTGAGGGAGTAGCATCGTTTTGAGGTTGCTGGTGAGCTGCCGTAGAGCTACTCTCTTCTCCAAAGTGAAGTTGTGTTTCGAGTGGGAGTGGCTCAGGGTTTTGGTCGTTGTGTTTGTCGCTGTGGGTTTCCATGTTGTCTGTATGCTTTTAATGATAATGTTAAGCTTTGTTGTTAGACTACTATGCCCTCGTGTGCTAGTAGCTGGGCTTTGAGCTGCATGCCCCAAAAGTAATTGCCTATGCCACCATGGCGTGGTATGATACGATGGCAAGCTAGAAAAGGCGCTAAGTGATTTTGTTTAACTGCTGTTCCTACGGCTTGCAGAGCCTTGGGGCTTCCGATAGCTGTTGCAAGGTCGGCATAGTAGGCCGTTTGACCACGTAAAACTTTGGATAAAGCTTGCCACACCTTACACTGAAAAGGTGTACCATACAAGGCTAGTGGTATTACAATGTTGGGCGTATCGTTTACGAAAGCATTCATCCAAGTTTGCATTTGCTCGGCCTGTGATAGGTTTGCAGGAGTGTATTGGGTATGCAGCAAGGGTAGCTGTGGAGCAGCTGTATGTGGTGCTATGAAGCTGCATGCATATAGCTTGTCATCTGCCATGGCCATAGCCCACGAGCCCCAAGGAGAGTAGATGGTGGCAGAGTAGAGTGTTGGAGGTAAGGTCTTAGCAAGTGTAATATGAAGTCTCATAAGCAAACAAGGTAGGGGAGCAGACGAGTGCGCTCTGCTTCGGTAGCAGGTAAGATACCTAACAGCTGTTGTAGCGTTCGGAAACGCCCATACTGGTCACGATAAGTGATGATGGCATGTACTTGTGCTGCCGTTAAATAAGGATGGCGTATGAGTTGACCATAACTTGCTGTATTTACGTCTAGGGTCTTTACCTTGGTGGTGCTAAGATAGCAGTAGTTGGCGATGTCAGCAGGTAAATCAGTTATTTCATACAATTGCTCTACGCTTGTAAAGCCTCCTAGTGCTGTACGATGTGCTACGATGCGTTTGGCAAAACCACTCCCTATCCCAGGGATACGTTTCAATAAACTTGTGTCGGCGGTAGATAAGTCTATCTGTTCACCAACTTGGAGCTTCTCAATAGCTTCATAGCGTGGTACAAAATCTTGCTTTACCTCTGCTTGGGCTCTCGGACGTTGATAGCGTTCATGCGTTTGCGGTAGTTGTATATAGGGTCGTAGTAGCTCAAAGTCTTCGGGAGTGAGGCCATAGAGTTTTTGAAAGTGCGCCACGCTTCTCCATTGCCCGCCTTTGTTGCGGTAACGCATGAGGTTGCGAATGTGATAGTCTGAAAAACCTATCTCTCGGAGCAACTCCTCGTTTGCAGTATTCGGGTTAAAAGGACGAGGGTGCCAGCTATTCTGTTGAGTGGTTGAGTCTTTGGAGTAAGTCGTGTGTACCTTTCCTGTGCTGATGGGCTTGGTGGGTGCTTTTTGCTCTATGGCCCACCATACCATAAGTACTACGAGTGTCAGTAGCACCATGAGTAGTAGTGTGCCTAGACGATCTTGGCGTTCGATAGGCTTCATGGCCATATACTAGCGGTATAAAGATTAAGATAGCCCTAAAAGCTTAAAGACACCTAACTCATTGAAGAAAATTACAGCTATTGCCGTAGGACAAAAATAGCGCAGCAAGAAGCGTAAAATACCGATTAGGGGAAAGCGTAAAGTACCCTCGTTTGTGAGCTGATCTATTTGTTGGGCTCGTGTGAGACGCCAGCCCGCAAAAATCGAAATAAGCATACCTGCAATAGGAAGTAACCATTTGGCAGTGATGTAGTCGAAGAGTTCAAACCAAGTCATGCCCAATAAAGTGGCTTCTTTTAAAGGACCAAATGATAAGGCGCATAAACAACCAAGTATGCATGTAAAGAGTGATACATAGGTAGCCGCACGACGGCGTGAAATTTTATATTCTTCGTGAAAGTAAGCCGTAGCTGCTTCATGCAGAGATACCGTTGAGGTAACTGTGGCAAAGACCAACAAAAGATAAAACGCAGTAGAGAAAATCATTGGTAGCCCTGGTACACTACCAAAGGCTGTTTGGAATACTTGTGGTAGTGTCACGAAAATAAGTGATGCACCAGCATCTGGAGATAGACCAATTACACTAAATACAGCTGGAAAGATAACAATGCCTGCCATAATAGATACAAATAAGTCTACACCACCTACCGACAAGGCGGAGCGTCCTAGGTTGGTGTCTTTACTAAAATAGCTTGCATAGGTTGTTAGTCCACCCATGGCTAAACTTAACGAATAAAAGGCTTGTGCCAAAGCTGCGAGTACTACCCCCGCTGTTATTTTTGAGAAGTCGGGTTTAAACAAAAAGGTTAGTGCTTGTTCTGCCCCAGGCATTTGTAATGCGCATATAGCCAACACCAGCATGATTGCAAATAGCCCAGGCATCAGCAGCTTTGACATGCGCTCTATCCCTTTATTTACACCTTTTGTTACGATATAGTGTGTGAGTGACATGAAAGCTATGAGGTAGACGATTTGTTTCCACCAGCTAGCAGTGAAGTCTGCAAAATATTGGGCATAAACAGTGCCATCTCCACTCTGTGCTAATACGTCAAAGTGCCCTATGGCAGCATGTGTGGCGTAATTGAGTGTCCAGCCTGCTACCACATTATAATAACAAAGTATCAGAGTAGGTATCCATACGGTTAAGCGTCCTAGCCAAACCCATGGTGTGCCTGGTGCAAGTACACGATAAGCCCCAACCGAGTTGGCACGTGCGCTACGTCCTATCATAAACTCGGCAAGCATAATTGGCAAGCCAAAAACTAGGATACACGCGATATAGATAATGATAAATGTACTACCACCATAGCTACCTGCTTCCGTAGGAAAACGCCAAATATTTCCTAGGCCCACAGCTGAGCCTGCCGCGGCTAAAATTACGCCTATTTTACTAGCAAAGGTACCTCTCTCGCTCATTGCTTAATGCTATAATTTATAAGGATTAGACTGCACGCGTGATACTAGAAGTACCACTCGTAGTTGCAAAATTAGCAATTTCTACGCTAAAACTACGTAATATGCCCACTCTTTTGTAGTATGAATAAAGAAGATATGCTAAACAAAATTTACCACAACATATTTGCTCGTGCTACGATTATTTTGTAACTTTGCACTGCGATGTGGGCATGATAGCCATACTCGCGTGTTCCGTTGGGAGCATTCACCATTACAAAACTCACTCTAAAACTCTACAATCAAGCTATTATGGCTCAAATCACCTTACAAGGTAATCCTATCAATACTGCTGGAGAACTACCAGCCGTAGGCAGTGAAGCACCAGACTTCAATGCTGTAAACACAGATCTTAGCCCCTTTAAGCTCAGTGAGCTACGTGGATCTAAGGTAGTACTCAATATTTTTCCTAGCATTGACACAGGCGTATGTGCAGCTAGTGTACGTCGTTTTAACGAAGAAGCTAGCAAGCTCGAAGGTGTACAGATCGTGTGCATCTCTAAAGACCTCCCTTTTGCACAAGCTCGCTTCTGTGGTGCCGAAGGGCTTGACAAGGTTAAAACTGTATCGCTCTTCCGCAATGGTTGCTTTGAGCGTGGCTATGGCCTTGCCATAGCTGATGGAGCACTCCGTGGTCTTACAGCACGTGCCGTAGTTATTATAGATGAAGCAGGTAAGATCATCTATACCGAACTCGTTCCCGAGATTGCACAAGATCCAAATTTTGAAGCTGCTTTGGCTGCTTTGAAGTAAGTGGCGAGAGTATCAACACATTGATACAGCCACCGCTTAGAATATTCTAAGCGGTGGCTGTATTCCTATTATAATCGCTATGACCAGCTTTCGTCAACGAACCATCTAGAACATGTATATACTCCTTGATACATGGTATCTAGAATCACTATGTCCGTTGGTAAAAGCTTGGTTGGTAATGCATTGATGTTAGGGAACGATTACCTTTTTACCATTGACGATATACACGCCAGAGGGAATATATAGTGTATGAGTACCAGAGAAAGCGTGTTCATGGAGGTGTGTACGCCCTGCTACATCAGAGATAGTCACAGGCTGTGGTATCACACTCGTTAGTGTTATTGCACCTTTTCCTGTGTGGAACGTGATGTTATTCGTATTTTGGGTTGTCGCAGCAATATTGGTGCTATGAGGCATTTGATATACGCGTACCCAGTCTATACGTGTTTCGTATTTATAGCCTGGTATAGGGTTGCTTGCCCAACCACCATTACCTACCGATTGATTGAGTATGATATAGAAGTGCTTGTCAAATGGCCACTGCCCTTCTGTGGCACGTTCAGGTACACGAGGATAAGTAGCCGTAAGCTGTCCATCAATATACCAGCGGAGGGTGTCAGGAGTCCATTCTAGCCCATAGGTGTGGTATTTAGTCATGTCAATGTTTTTGCTAAATACGGCCGGAGGTGTGTTGTTGCGCTTTATAGAGCTGGTATAAGCAGTATGTATTGTTTGGTGTGCTGTATGTGTGGTGTTGATTTGCTCTACGATATCAATTTCTCCTCTTTCGGGCCAAGGGAGCTTAGCTTGACCAAGCAGCCAAATAGCAGGAAAGTTACCAAGTAGTGGCTTAAATAGCGCACGAGCTTCGAGCTTACCATAGAGGTATGAGAACTTGCCTGATGAGGTCACTGCACCTGTGATAAAAGGTACAGTGTCGGTCACATTATCTGGCTTAGGTATAGCGCGAAGCAATAGTGTGCCATTGTCGTGATAAGCTACGCTATCCCATGACGAGGCTATATATCTATTCCATGCGCTATGGTATCGAGTGGCATGCCCCCATTTGTCGGTATTGGGGAGTGTGCCGTTTGCCGCATTAAATTCATCGCTCCATACAAGTTTATAGCTAGCTTCGGGAGTAGCCACAAATTTAGCTGTTACGATAACCTCACCATCTACACGATTGCCTGGGATAGTGCACGTCAGGTTAGTACCAAGGTGTGAAACGGGAATTGTATCAATACCCCATTGACGATTTCCATGTATACTAGCAGGCCCCGAAAAGTTGATACCTGATTTTACATAAAGCTCATTAAGTATGTAGCCCTTTGCTACGGGAGTAGGCTTTACTATCAGCTCACTACCCGACACGATACTATTAGGTAGTGCCAATCCTTTGGGTGAATAAATAGAGCCATTGTAGCTATCGTAGTATAGTGATGCAGAGCCACTATTCTGTATGCTGATGAGGAAGTCAATGATGCGTCCACCATTGTCTGCTGTCCGATTCTCGGTTACGTTATTACCTCGACCACCAGGATTTATATCGTTCCAATCGAGTTTTAATCGTGCGCGATAAACACCATTAGGCAGATAGCTTGGCAAGCGAAAGGTGGGAGCTGCCATAGTCAGGGGTGGTACAGAGGCCCCCTGACTATTAACGCCTTGATGATAAGAATAAGATACAAGTTCGTTTGATGCATCACCGCTTATATCAAATTGACCATTTTGGTTGTAATCAATATAGCAGTAAGTATGCATTGAGCTGCCTGTATATCTAATAAAAGGTGTGATGTCTTGTCCAGCTTTGGCAAACACCTTATTGTTGGTAGCATCTACATATACTGGGTAAGGGGCTACAGAGTCGATTGCAAAAGTGTATGTTTTGCCACCCAATATACTAATGCCAGCACCAGAGGTCTTGCGGTCGGTGCGTGTTACTTGACTTGTAGCCTTATCAAAATTTACAGTATAGGCTTCTGTTTGGTTAGGTGTGTCGTCTTTCTTTTCGGCAAATTCTACGGTGATACGTAGGTCGCCATCGACCAAGTAGCCCGGTATCGTGAAGCGATTGTTAACAAACGCATAGGCTGGTATATGTGTGTCGCGATATTGTGGCGTGCCATGCACGAGACTATCTCCTCCTAAGTAACCATGGCGTATGATAATACCATTTTGTTTGAAGCCAGGGGCAGGCACCATCACAATTTCGAGGTCTTGTCCGAAGGGTACCTCTGTGTCAGAGAGTATGCTACTATCAGCTCTTACCACTTCGCCATTACGATTGTCAATAGTTACACGCGATGTTTCACCATGTATATTGAGTGACACGTCTATCATGCCACCACCATTTTGTTTGGTGTTATTTCTATCGGTAGCATTACCTCCTGCATCGGCTTCGTTCCAGTCTACTTTGTAGCGCATGCGATAGATGCCGTGTGGTGTACCTGCGGGTATTACAAAGGTCGGAGGAGTTACACCTGGATTGGCATTAGCTAGCTTGGTGCCATGGCTATTATAGCCATTAAGGTATGAATACGATTTTAGATCGCTTGTCGCAGTAGGTACGTTGTTGAGTGTGTCTATTGTAAAATTGCCATCTTTGCCAAGGTCTAGGTAAACGTAGCTATGCATCCAGTTACCTTGATAGCTGATAGAAGGCGTGATTGTTTCGCCTGGTCTAGCCCATGCTACACTATCTGTATAGCGATAGAGGTAGGGTGCACCATTTAGTGTTGCAGAGAACTTGCCTCCCTTGTTGCCCGTAAAGCCTATCGCAGTAATCTTGCGATCTCTACGGGTAAGTGAGTCGCCATCTTCAAAATTCACGAGATAGTCACCCTTACGGTAGCGTGGTTTAGGATCATTGTTTATCTCAATGTTATCAATATAGGCGATAAAGTCTTCGGTCATTTCGCTCGTATTCTCGGCTTGTGGTACGACAACGAGTGATGATATAGCGATACCTCCATTGCCTTTGACAGCAAATACGATATCTTTCCACTCGTTGGGCACAATCGTAGGCTCAACTACCCTCACAAACTGTACCACTTGGTCAGATTGCTCGGGACGGTCGGTGCGCTTACCTAAGCCGATAAGCCCTACACGTCCCGAAGTAATAGGGCGATTGAGCATCACGTGGACGTACTTTGTCGTTGGAGTCAGCTCGAAAGGTTCTTGCAATACGATTTTAGCACCAAAGAGATTACCTGCGTAGCGAGAGCGTTGGAAACCGAGGACGTGTGTGCTCTCATTACCATAGGCCACATAAGGGTTGGCTACAACAGCCACATTAGGCTGTAAAGCACCTGTTGCAAAAGGTGATTGAGGCCAATAATAGTCGTACGCACCAATAGCGGTAGGCTGTACGGTTTCAAAGTCGGCTAAGATGGTCTGCGCTTTTACCGTCATGGGTAGCACTAAGGCTGCGGTCAAGGCATATATAGATTGCCAAAGTTTCATGTTAAGTCAGAATTTGTGGTTTAGTAAACTGCTACGGTGTGAAGTGTAGGTATAGAGCGTCCATCAAGTAACGTGATACGTAGTGCTTTGATGCTTGTTCCACCATCATAAGACCTGTTGGTCATGCCATTCAGGGGAATGATGCGCTTATAGCCTATCGTGGTGCAGATGTCGGCAGCCTTTTGCGTAAAGTTTGTGCCATCTGTACTCACCTCTATCTTAAAGTTTTTTACGCGTTGTCCAAGACGTATGTATTCTTGTAGCGCTACGTAACGTGCTATTACGTTTTCTGGCCATGTAATGGTAATGACGTTGTTGGTCACAGCACCATCAACGGGTGCCCAGTAAGTAGTGCTATCGCCATCAATGATATTGCGTGCCTCGTAAGTACGTGTGACTCCAGGCTCACGTGTGTTAGATGCTTCGATTGTTACACCAGCCTTACGTGCTAGGTCGTTACCTAGGCGGTTATAAAGCATTCGGCCTAGTTCTTCCATACGCGCCACTGTGGCCGCAGGCAGTGAACCAGTTTTATCGGGTGGGAAGTTTAGAATGAGTGTAGCATTGCGCCCTACCGTCTCTAAGTACATCTGAAAAAGACGCTCGGCCGAGGTTACACGCTCACCTTCATGCCAAAACCAACCATGGCTTGTAGCCTTGGCATCTGATTCACCAGGGAACCAGCCCCAGCCTTCTTGGTGGCCATTGTTGCCATTGGCATTCTGTAGGTAGTAGGTGTTGTTCCAATTCGTCACACCAGCATAGCCATGCTCGTTGCCTATCCAGCGTGCTTCGCCTTGTGGTCCCCACACGACACAATTAGGCTGGTATTTGTGTATCGCATCAAGTGTATTAGGCTTGTCGTAGTAGGTGTCTTCGTCAATGCTGCGTGTTGTGTTGGCACCGCCATACCAACCATTACCACCATTGGCACCATCAAACCACATTTCAAACTGGTCGTTGCCATATTGTGAAATTTCTTCGACTTGTTTCAAGAACACATCGGTAACGTAGCGGTTTGTACCATCGCCGTAATATGCACTATTTCTATCCCATGGCGAGATGTAAAAACCATATTTCATACCCTCTGCCTCGCTTGCAGCTGCAAAGTCACGTGGTATGTTTACGCTAGCTCCTAAACCGCCACTATTCGATACATTATGGTCAGTGGTGCTTGTAGGCCATAGGCAAAAGCCATCGTGGTGTTTGACTACGGCTATACCACCGCGCATACCCGCTTTTTTAGCAGCTTGTACCCATTGGCGAGGATTGGGGGCTGCCGTAGGGGCAAAGCGCTTTACATCTTCATTGCCATAGCCCCATTCTAAGCCAGTATAGGTGTTCATGCCATAGTGGAAGAATGCGTAATATTCCGTCTCATGCCACATCATTTGTCGCTTTGATGGGATAGGAAATACGGGTCTAGGCTGGTTTTCGGGGTCTTGTAGTGTCTGTTCTACAACCTGAAGGCCGGCAGAAGTTTGAGCCACTGCCCCAATCGGTAGCATCAAAGCGATGCTCAAAAGTTTAGGGTAAAAGTTAATCATATAACAAACTATTTTAGGTTGTTGTTGTACGTCTTGGTTAATAGGTGAGTGATGTAGTTCTCGTAATATATTATTGGTGCGTTGTGTGCGCTGATGTACTCGTCAACAATCGCTTAAAACAGGCGAGCCTTTGGTAAGGCTTGTCTGTTTTGGTAAGAAGTTGGTAGCAGATGAGGACTTACTGCTAGCATCATTCTTCATCGTGTATTTCGTGGTTTTGAACAAGTTTGCTTTGTATATCAGCAGGTACGAGTTCATAGCTCGCAAACTTCATGATAAAGCTAGCACGGCCACCCGTGATGCTGCTGAGTGCCGTAGAGTAAGTGCTGAGCTCTTTGAGAGGCACTTTGGCTTGTAGCTTTTCGTAGCCTTTCTCACTGCTCATACCTACGATAAGGCCACGCCGACCTTGTAGGTCACTCATTACATCGCCTAAGCGGTCGCTAGGACAAAATACTTCTACATCATAGATGGGTTCGAGTATCTTGGGAGCCGCTTCGCGGAATGCCGCACTAAATGCGTTGCGTGCAGCGAGCATGAATGAGAGTTCGTTGCTATCTACTGGGTGCATTTTTCCGTCATACACTACCACGCGCACGTCGCGGGCATACGAGCCTGTCAATGGGCCTTGCTCCATGCGTGCCATGATGCCTTTGAGGATAGCTGGCATAAAGCGTGTGTCTATCGCACCACCCACTACCGAGTTGATAAATACAAGCTTACCACCCCATTCTAGCTCCACCTCTTCTTTGCCCTTGATATTTACGCGGATTTCTTGGTTGCCAAACTGATATGCCGTAGGTTCGGGCATACCTTCGTGATAAGGCTCTACGATGAGGTGTACTTCGCCAAACTGACCCGCACCACCGCTCTGTTTCTTATGGCGATAATCTGCACGGGCTGCTTTGGTAAGTGTTTCGCGGTAGGGTACTTTGGGCTCGGCAAACTCTACCTCTATCTTATCTTGATGTTCAAGTACCCATTTGAGTGTACGCAGGTGAAATTCGCCTTGACCATACACTAGTGTTTGGCGTAGCTCTTTACTCTGTTCTATCACCCATGTGGGGTCTTCTTGGCGCATACGCGTAAGGGCTGCCATGAGTTTTTCGGTGTCGGCCTCATTTTTGGCTTTGATAGCACGTGAAATCTTAGGGTTGGGATACTTGATAAAGTTGAAACGATGGTCGACCTGCTTGTCGTTGAGCGTATTGCCTGTGCGCACATCTTTGAGCTTGACGGTGCAGCCAATGTCTCCAGCTACGAGCTCTTCGACTTTTGTGCGCTGCGCACCCGCAGCTACAAAGAGTTGTGAGATACGCTCTTTCGACCCTCGGTCGGCATTGATAAGTTCGTCGCCCTCGCGTACGCGTCCACTCATTACCTTAAAGTATTGTACTTCGCCAATGTGTGGCTCAATGCCAGTTTTGAAGAAGTAGAGTGAGGTTGGTGCCTCGGCCTCGGGAGCTACGACTTCACCACGTGTGTTGTGTATAGCAGGCATTTCGTCTACAAAAGGTACTACGTTGCCCAAAAACTCCATCAAGCGGTTAATGCCCATGTCTTTACGAGCACACACGCAGAATACGGGGAATATAGAGCGTGTGATAAGTCCCTTACGAATACCCTCGCGTAGTTCATCTTCGGTGAGTGTCTCGCTTTCGAAGAACTTTTCCATTAAGGCCTCGTCGCCAGCAGCGGCAGCTTCTACGAGTAGCTTGTGCAGAGCGAGTGCTTTGGCTTTTTCGTTCTCTGGTATGTCGGTAATGGTTGGTTTACCACCTTCGGGTGGCCATGTGTATTGCTTCATAAGCAGCACATCTATGATGCTATTAAAGCCCTCGCCTACATGGAGTGGGTATTGCACGGCCACTACACCATTACCATAGGCTTCGGTAAGGCTATCGAGTAGCGCATCATAGTCGGCTTGCTCATCGTCTAGCTGGTTGGCTAGGAATATGACAGGCTTTCCTAGTTTCTCGGTATAGCGAAAGTGATTTTGCGTGCCTACTTCTAGCCCTTGTGGTGTGGCTAGCAGTAGTAGCGCTGTGTCTGTCACATTCAAAGCAGTGAGTGCTGCGCCCACAAAGTCGTCTGCTCCGGGGCAGTCAATGATGTTGAGCTTCTTAGCATTGTACTCGGTGTGAAATACCGTAGCATAGACCGAGTAGCCATAGTCTTGCTCTACGGCTAGGTGGTCGCTTACAGTGTTTTGGCTCGTAATGCGACCACGACGCTTGATTTGACCACTCTCAAAGAGTAACGACTCGGTCAGAGTGGTCTTGCCTGAGCCATCATTGCCAAGGAGCGCGATGTTTTTGATCGCCTTTGTTTCGTATACCTTCATAGTGTATGGTTTTAGTAGTGTGTAAGCGGAGAGTTACTTCGTACCAATGTTGAAACAATGGTTAAGTTGTAATCAAAATGACACAAGGCCAAATTTAGCAAGAAAAAATGAGATGGCCAAGTATTTGTATATCTTTCATAAAAAAATCTATCCTCAAGGTTCAAGAAAAGGCAAAATAGCGCAAATGAATTGTGAGTCAGCTAGTTCTGATTTTTAAGCCATTTGTCCGAAAACCGTCAAAAGACAAGCTTATGCCACCTCCAGACAGAGCAGCGTTACCAAAACATTACCGCCTCCTTTGCAAGTGAGGGCTGGGAAAAGCGGTAACGAACAGCGCAATATCCGACCTGAACTTCGGGGATTACC
>JAUMYJ010000022.1 GCA_030528715.1 Bacteroidales bacterium
GAGCCTATTGGCGAGCCTATTGCCTCTTATGGTCCTTTTGTGATGAATACAAAGGAGGAAATTCGCCAAGCGTTTGTTGACTTTGAAGCTGGTAAATTTGGTACATTAGCTGATTGATAAAATAGTATTTACCCTATGATAATATCTCTCCCCCAACTGCCACCTACGGCAGTTGGGGGGAGATTGCTTTTAGGCTGCGTTTGATAGGTTTCCATCTCTGCTTTAATCCTAACTGAGATAACCTCTTATTGGGTCTCGAATAGAGCTTAGGGAACTCTCGTAGTTGTATCTGTATTAAGAGGGCTATGTTACTGTCATCGTGTATGCAGTGTTGCTAGGTTAGGTTTTCTTAGTGGTTGAAGTTTTCAAATGCCCCATAATTAATACTTTAATGTATCTGTTTTTCTACTGGTATAGCTTTGTTTTTTGTTGCTTAATTATGTGGTTTGTTCTGCCGTTGCCGTAAAGTTGCCATGTCTTTATCATGATATATCGTATTTTATGGTAAATATGCTTTGTGTATAGATATTAGTATCCTTTCTTTGTGGGTTATGGTTAGGTGTAATGTCTAAAATTATGGCTTATTTGCTTGTTTTGCTTGCTTTTACAAGGTCGTAGGACTGTGTTTTTGAGGTGAAAAGCTAATCTAAACGGCATATAAAGATATGAGGTGTGGAGGTGATGGTGTAACTTTGCATCGTGATTGATCGAGAACGTTGTCCGAAGACACCTAGGCTGTGTTGCACGATAAAATCATGAAAATATAATACTAATAAACACATGGTAATACGATGATAAAGTATGTAGTAAGAGGGTTTCGTAACCCACAGAGTGATGAAAATGCGAAGGTGTATGGTGGTAAAGCTAAGCAGCAGGGCGTGCTTGGTTTACAGGAATTAAGTCACGACATCTCGGTACAATGTACGGCAACAGAACACGATGTAAAAGGGGTAATCTTAGCGCTGGAAGAGCAAGTGATGCGCCATGTTGTTGCAGGTAAAAGTGTACGCTTGGGAGATTTCGGGAGCTTTTGTCCTCGTCTGCAAGGCTCGGGCGAAGCGGTAGATAAAGTGTCGCCACGTTTAGCAGTGCGATTTACACCAAGTCGTGGTGTACGTAAAGCTTTGCGCTTGGGGAATGGTAGTCGTGTGAAGCTCGTGCGCCATGTGAGTTTGTCCGAACGCTTGGCTATACTTAACGCTAAGAAGAAATAGGCGTGCAGGTTGCTCATCTATAAAAGAAATAGCTTAAAACAGTAGCATAGTGTAGTGCTTGCTTTGAGGTGTCCAAGGAGAGTGTGAGCGGTGTGGCTGTTAAGGCTATAATGATTTTGATAAATACGATGAACCTTAATGCAAAAAGAGAAAAACAATGCTTAATTATAATCTGAAACAAATAACTTTGAAGGGTGGTGCTAAGGTTTATGTGCCTATTTTAGAACCAGTAACCCCCGTGGATTTTCGTGGATTGGCAGAAGCAATCCAGGCAGAAACAACTTTAACGACAACCGATGTGCGCATTATATTGAGTGCGCTTGAAGAACATCTCATACGTGCTTTACTTGCAGGACAAAAAGTACGTTTTGGCGATTTGGGTACTTTTGGTGTAGAGCTACATAATGGTGCAACAGTAACCGAGAAAAAGAAGTTTAAGATAAATGATAAGACACGTGTACGTGTGCGCTTCCGTCCTTCGCCTTGGCTGAAAAATGAAACTCGCGTAGGTGCTGGTAATCAACGCTTGAAGATGGTGCGTCGTGCCGTGTATAAAAAGGATTTGAATAACAAATGGGTAATTGACGCGAGTCTGTCATGATAGCCTATGGCTAATTAGGTCGATGCAGCAGGTGGTGATCCACTCTGCTGCATCAGTTTGTTGCTGTTGTAAGCATTGAGATGTGGCACTCAATGCGAGATGTGATTGTCTTAGGCTTGTTTGTGTGGGAATTGGTGGCACCAAGTGAGAGTAGCACTAAGTGAGTAAGTCATAAAAAGTAGTTGCTAAAAAAGTTTAGTAGGATGGCGTAAATCATTGAGAGATAGCTTGCGTTTCTCATTTTTTCTTCGTAACTTTGCATCCTAATAGGCGTATTGTGCGCTGACTTTTCGTGTCGAATTAGATAGAAATAAATATATAACAAATTAAAAAACAGAAAGATGCCAACTATTCAACAGTTAGTAAGAAAGGGCAGGATAACACTCGAAGAGAAGAGTAAATCGCGCGCATTGGATAGCTGTCCACAGCGTCGTGGTGTGTGTGTGCGTGTGTATACCACTACACCTAAGAAGCCAAACTCGGCTATGCGTAAGGTAGCTCGTGTGCGCTTGACTAACCAAAAAGAGGTGAACTCTTATATCCCAGGTGAGGGTCACAACTTGCAAGAGCACTCTATTGTGTTGGTGCGTGGTGGTCGTGTGAAAGACCTTCCGGGTGTGCGCTATCATATCGTACGTGGTGCGTTGGATACCGCAGGTGTGGCTGGACGTACGCAGCGTCGTTCTAAGTATGGTGCTAAGCGTCCTAAGCCAGGGCAGGCTGCTCCAACGGGCAAGAAGAAGTAAGGTGCCTGTTCGGATTTAAAGGTAGAGTGAAAGAAATAAAGGTTTGCATGTAGGGGTTGAGTAAATGAGATGGTATTCTCGTTGAAGAGACGTAACAAACGAAGCAACCTAAACAAAACTTAAAACAATAACATGAGAAAAGCGAAACCAAAGAAGCGTGTGATCCTTCCAGATCCAGTGTTTGGCGACACGATGGTGTCGAAGTTTGTAAACCACTTGATGTATGATGGTAAGAAGAATACCTCATATGAAATTTTCTATAAAGCGCTTGAGCTGGTGACAGCCAAGGTGAAAGATGAAGAGAAGAGTGCGTTGGAGATTTGGAAGATTGCCCTCGAAAAGGTAACTCCTCAGGTGGAAGTGAAGAGCCGTCGCGTGGGTGGTGCTACTTATCAAGTGCCTACAGAGGTTCGTCCTGAGCGTAAGGAGAGTGTCTCAATGAAGAATCTTATCCTCTTTGCTCGTAAGCGTGGTGGTAAGACGATGGCTGAAAAGTTGGCTGCAGAGATTGCTGATGCTTATAATGAGCAAGGTGGTGCGTTTAAGCGTAAAGAAGATATGCATCGTATGGCTGAGGCTAACCGTGCATTTGCTCACTTCCGTTTTTAAGTGCAAGGATAGACTCGCATAGTATATAAATATATAGACTGCAAGAGAAATGGCAAAACATGATTTGCATTTGACGCGTAATTTCGGTATCATGGCTCACATTGATGCCGGTAAGACTACGACGTCTGAGCGTATCCTTTTTTATACAGGTAAAACGCACCGTATCGGTGAAGTGCACGATGGAGGTGCTACGATGGACTGGATGGAGCAAGAGCAGGAGCGTGGTATTACAATTACTTCTGCTGCTACGACTACTTCTTGGAATTTTGATAATAAGAAGTATAAGTTTAATCTGATTGATACTCCTGGACACGTTGACTTTACGGCAGAGGTGGAGCGTTCGCTCCGTGTCTTGGACGGTGCTGTGGCTACCTATTGTGCTGTTGGTGGTGTGGAGCCTCAATCGGAAACGGTATGGCGCCAGGCTGATAAGTATGAAGTGCCTCGTATTGGCTATGTGAATAAGATGGACCGCTCTGGTGCTAACTTCCTTGAAGTGGTGCGTCAGATGAAAGATGTGCTTGGTGCTACGCCCGTAGCGATTACGCTGCCTATTGGTGCAGAGGAGACGTTTAAGGGCGTGGTAGACTTGATCAAGATGAAGGCTGTCTTATGGCACGATGAAACGATGGGCGCAGATTACCATGTGGAAGACATTCCAGCTGATATGGTAGATGAGTGTAACGAGTATCGTGAGAAATTGCTTGAAGCTGCTGCTGAATGTGATGACACGTTGATGGATAAGTTCTTTGAAGATCCATCAAGCATTACAGAAGAAGAGCTGGTAGCTGCTATTCGTAAGGGTACGCTCAATCTGCAGATTACACCAATGTGCTGTGGATCTTCGTTTAAGAATAAGGGTGTGCAGAAGCTGCTAGACTTTGTGTGTATGTTCTTGCCTTCGCCACTTGATACGCCTAGCGTTGTAGGGATTAATCCTGAAACGGGTGAAGAAGAGAGTCGTGAGCCAAGCGAAGACGAAAAGACTGCTGCTTTGGCGTTTAAGATTGCGACAGACCCTTATGTAGGTCGTTTGACTTTCTTCCGTGTTTACTCAGGTGTAGTAAAGGCTGGCTCTTATGTTTACAATGTGCGTTCTGGTAAGAAAGAGCGTATCTCACGTATCTTCCAAATGCACTCTAACAACCAAATTGCTGTAGATGAAATTGCAGCTGGTGATATTGGTGCTGGTGTAGGCTTTAAGGATATTCGTACTGGTGATACGTTGACAGATGAAGGCTGTCCGATTACATTGGAATCAATGGATTTCCCTGATCCAGTAATTGGTATTGCAGTAGAGCCTAAAACACAAAAAGACCTTGATAAACTCTCTAATGGTTTGGCTAAGCTAGCTGAAGAAGACCCAACTTTCACTGTGAAGACTGACGAGCAAAGTGGTCAAACCGTTATCTCGGGTATGGGCGAACTTCACCTTGATATCATCATTGACCGTTTGCGTCGTGAGTTTAAGGTGGAAATTAACCAAGGTAAGCCACAAGTAAACTACAAGGAAGCTATCACTAAGACGGTTAACTTGCGCGAAGTGTACAAGAAGCAGTCGGGTGGTCGTGGTAAGTTTGCCGACATTATTGTTAATGTAGGTCCCGTAGACGAGGATTTCAAGGAAGGTGGTTTGCAGTTTGTAAACAAAGTTACGGGTGGTAACATTCCTAAGGAATTTATCCCATCTGTACAAAAGGGCTTTGAAAACGCAATGAAGGCTGGTATCCTCGGTGGTTTCCCCGTAGATAGCCTTAAAGTAGAGTTGCTTGATGGCTCATTCCACCCCGTAGACTCTGACCAACTTTCGTTTGAAATTGCTGCTATCCAAGCTTATAAGAATGCTTGTGCACAGGCTGGACCAGTATTGATGGAGCCGATGATGCAATTAGAAGTGGTAACGCCAGAGGAAAATATGGGTGATGTTATCGGCGACTTGAATAAGCGTCGTGGCCAGGTAGAGGGTATGGAAAGTAGTCGTAGTGGAGCTCGTGTCGTAAAGGCTCAAGTGCCTCTTTCAGAAATGTTTGGTTACGTGACAGCACTCCGTACGATAACCTCAGGTCGTGCCACATCATCAATGACGTATTCACATCACACACCAGTGTCGAGCTCAATCGCTAAGGAGGTGCTCGAAGAGCTGAAAGGCCGTGTAGATCTCGTTTAAGGTTTACCTGCTTAAAAATGATGAAGTGTAGGGCACAGGCTAACGAATGACTCTTAGCCTGTGTACCCCACGCTCACAACAAAAGATTGAAACAAATAATAAAAGAAATGAGTCAAAAGATCCGAATTAAGCTCAAGTCTTACGACTATATGCTGGTAGAGAAGTCTGCCGAAAAAATCGTAAGCACCGTAAAAGCTACAGGCGCTGTGGTAAGTGGTCCAATTCCTTTGCCAACGCGTAAACGTATTTTTACTGTAAACCGTTCGACTTTCGTAAATAAGAAGAGTCGTGAGCAGTTTGAACTCTCTACGTATAAGCGTCTGATTGATATTTATAGCAGTAATGCTAAGACGGTAGATGCACTGATGAAACTCGAACTCCCTTGTGGTGTAGAGGTGGAAATCAAGGTGTAAGAACGGATTCTAACAACTAACATTATAATAACCCAAATCAAACTGAAATGCCAGGATTAATTGGAAAGAAAATCGGAATGACATCCGTGTTCAGTGCCGAGGGAAAGAATCTTCCATGCACTGTTATCGAAGTAGGTCCTTGTGTGGTAACTCAGGTGAAGACTAAGGAAACAGATGGCTACGAAGCCCTTCAAATCGGTTTCCAAGAAGCTAAGGAGAAGAATACCTCTAAGGCTTTGAAAGGTCACTTTGCTAAGGCTGGTACTACACCTAAGCGACACTTGGCCGAGTTCACAGGTTATGCTGAAGAGTATAAGCTGGGTGACACGATCACCGTTGACATCTTTGCTGATGCGGCCTTTGTAGACGTTGTAGGTACGTCTAAGGGTAAAGGTTTTCAAGGTGTAGTGAAGCGCCACGGTTTTGGTGGTGTAGGTCAGACTACTCATGGTCAAGACGATCGTTTGCGTAAGCCAGGTTCTATTGGTGCTTGTTCTTACCCTGCCAAGGTGTTTAAGGGTCTGCGCATGGGTGGCCAAATGGGTGGTGACCGTGTGACGACACAAAACCTCAAAGTAATCAAAGTAATTCCCGAGCACAACCTGCTTCTGATCAAAGGTTCGGTGGCTGGCTGCAAGAATTCAATCGTATTAGTAGAAAGATAATGGAAGTTAGCGTATTAAATATCAAGGGTGAAGATACTGGCCGCAAGGTTACGTTGAACGATGCCGTGTTTGGCATTGCGCCCAACGATCACGCCATTTACTTGGCTGTGAAGCAATACTTGGCTGCTCAGCGCCAAGGTACGGCTAAGACTAAGGAACGTAGTGAGATCGCTGGTTCGACGCGCAAGCTGATCCGTCAGAAGGGTAGTGGTGGTGCTCGTCGTGGTGATATTAAGTCGCCTCTGCTCCGTGGTGGTGGCCGTGTTTTTGGCCCTAAGCCTCGCGACTACAACTTTAAGTTGAACAAGAAGGTAAAAGACTTGGCTCGTAAGTCTGCTTTGGCTTACAAGGCTCAAGAAAATGCTATTGTAGTGGTAGAGGACTTCACGTTCGAAGCTCCTAAGACGAAGCAAGTGGTAGAAGTGCTTAAAAATCTACAGCTCTGTGGAAAAAAAGTGCTTTTCGTTTTGCCAGGTCAAAATAAAAACGTACTTTTGTCAGCCAGAAACATTGAGCGTACTGCTGTAATGACTGCTGCCGACTTGAACACGTATAGCGTGCTCAACGCTGGCGTGCTTGTCGTAGCGGAAAGTGCACTCGAGGCTGTCGGTAATGTAGGTTAAATCTATAAATAACGATACCTAAGATGGCATTCATAGTAAAACCGCTGATCACTGAGAAGTTGACAGCAGTAACGGAAAAGGAAAATAAATACGGCTTTATCGTACGTCCAGAGGCTAATAAACTCCAGATTAAATCTGAAGTAGAGGCTTTGTATGGCGTTACGGTAGTAGCTGTTAATACGATGAAGTACGGTGGTAAGAATAAGTCGCGCTATACAAAGGCTGGCTTGATTCGTGGCCGCTCAAATGCGTTTAAAAAGGCTGTCGTTACTCTGAAAGACGGCGACGTAATCGACTTTTATAGCAACATTTAAGAAAGATGGCAGTAAGAAAATTTAAGCCCGTGACCCCGGGCCAACGTCACAAAGTTATTGGTACATTTGAAGAGATTACTGCATCAGTACCAGAAAAGTCTCTTGTAGTCGGTAAGCGTGCCACTGGTGGCCGTAATAATACCGGCAAAATGACGATGCGCTACCTCGGTGGTGGCCACAAGCGTAAGTACCGTTTTATCGATTTCAAGCGTGAAAAAGATGGTATCCCTGCTGTGGTAAAGACCATTGAGTATGACCCAAATCGCTCTGCACGTATTGCTTTGCTGTATTATGTGGATGGTGAAAAGCGCTATATCGTTGCTCCTAATGGCCTCCAAGTAGGTCAGACTGTGGTATCTGGTGCTGATGCTGCTCCTGAGGTGGGCAACTGCTTGCCCTTGCAAAATATTCCTGTGGGTACAGTGATTCATAACATTGAGCTCCGCCCAGGTCAAGGTGCTTTGCTAGTGCGTTCAGCAGGTAACTTTGCTCAGCTTACCTCTCGCGATGGCTCTTATTGTGTGATTAAGCTCCCCTCTGGTGAAACGCGCAAGATTTTGGGTACTTGCAAAGCTACAATTGGTAGTGTAGGTAACTCTGATCATGCGCTTGAAAGCTCTGGTAAGGCTGGCCGTTCACGTTGGTTAGGTCGCCGTCCACATAACCGTGGTGTGGTGATGAACCCTGTAGATCACCCAATGGGTGGTGGTGAAGGTCGCCAGAGTGGTGGTCACCCACGTTCACGTACAGGTTTGTATGCTAAGGGCTTGAAGACTCGTGCTCCTAAGAAGGCTTCAAATAAGTACATCATTGAGCGTCGTAAGAAATAATCAGTAAGACAGACTAAAGAGTAAGATATGAGTCGTTCATTAAAGAAAGGTCCATACATTGCAGTGTCGCTCGAGAAGAAGATCGTGGCGATGAATGAAAGCGGCAAGAAGAATGTAGTAAAGACCTGGTCGCGCGCTTCTATGATATCTCCAGACTTCGTGGGTCATACCATCGCAGTGCATAACGGTAACAAGTTTATCCCTGTTTACGTTACGGAGAACATGGTAGGTCACAAGTTGGGAGAATTTGCACCAACACGTAAGTTTGGTGGCCACGCCGGCAATAAAAACAAGAGATAATAAATAAAAGACGATAGATGGGATCTAGAAAAAGATTAGCGGCAGAAGCTCGCAAAGCTGCTCGCCAAACCCAGACTCTGGCAAAGGCCGTAGGGGTACCTTCTTCTCCACGTAAGATGCGCTATGTCGTAGATATGGTACGTGGTATGGAAGTAAATCGTGCCTTGGCTACTTTGAAGTTCTCAAAGAAGGCTGCTTCGGTCGTAGTAGAAAAGCTGCTGCGCTCTGCCATCACTAACTGGGAAACAAAGAATGGCCGTCAGGCCAACGAAGGTGAACTCTTCATTACTACGGTGTTCGTAGACGAAGGTGTAACCCTCAAGCGTATGCGTCCTGCGCCTCAAGGTCGTGGACACCGCATTCGCAAGCGCTCTAATCACGTTACGTTGCACGTAGGTACTAAGGCCGAGTAATTAAAAAGACTAAGAAACTATGGGACAAAAGACTAATCCGATTAGTAATCGACTTGGTATCATTCGTGGCTGGGATTCAAATTGGTTCGGTGGCTCAAACTTTGGTGATCGTATCCTTGAAGACAGCAAAATTCGCAAATATCTCGAAACACGCTTGGCTAAGGCCAGTGTGAGTCGTATTGTGATAGAACGTACGTATAAATTGGTGACCATTACTGTGTGCACAGCCCGTCCAGGCTTTATCATTGGTAAGGGTGGTCAAGAAGTAGATAAGCTCAAAGAAGAGTTGAAGAAACTGACTGACAAGGAAGTGCAAATCAACATCTTTGAGGTGAAGAAACCCGATCTAGATGCTGTTATCGTGGGTAACAACATTGCTCGCCAGATTGAGGGTAAAGTGGCCTATCGCCGTGCTATCAAGTTGGCAGTAGCTAATGCGATGCGTGCTGGTGCAGAAGGTATTAAAGTGCAGATTTCAGGTCGTTTGAATGGTGCTGAAATGGCTCGTAAGGAGATGTACAAGGAAGGCCGTACGCCTTTGCACACGCTACGTGCAGACATTGATTACTGTCAAACGGCTGCACTTACAAAGGTGGGATTGATAGGTATCAAAGTATGGATCTGTAGAGGAGAAGTATACGGGAAGAAGGACTTGGCTCCAAACTTTGTGCAAACCAAAGAGCAATCTCGCAGAGGTAACAACAACGGCACGCGTGACAACCGTCGTAACCGTCGTAACGCGCGCTAATCTCACAAACATTGAACAATCATGTTACAACCCAAAAGAACCAAGTTCAGAAGACCTCATAAGGGTCGCTCGAAAGGTGTTGCTCAACGTGGCAACCAATTGGCTTATGGTAGCTTCGGTATCAAGAGCTTGCAAACACACTGGATTACAGGACGCCAGATCGAAGCAGCTCGTATTGCTGTGACACGCTATATGCAACGTGAGGGTCAGGTATGGATACGTATCTTCCCCGACAAGCCTATCACTAAGAAGCCTGCTGACGTACGTATGGGTAAGGGTAAGGGTGACCCTGTGGGTTACGTTTTCCCCATCACTCCTGGTCGCGTAATCTTCGAAGTAGAAGGTGTTCCATTTGAAGTGGCTAAAGAAGCCTTGCGCCTTGCAGCTCAAAAGCTTCCTGTAACCACAAAGTTCATTGTTAGACACGATTACGATAAAAACGCTTAAAGATGAAAGTAGCGGAAATTAAGAATTTGTCTACGGACGAATTGAAGGAAAAAATTGCTGAGGTTGAAAAAGAATACGTTCAGCTGAAGCTAACCCACGCTGTTTCGCCTTTGGCCAACTCGTCTGTCATCAAGGCCACACGCCGTGAGGTGGCGCGCTTGAAGACTATACTGCGTGAACGTAGCATTAACGAATAATGATGGAAGTCCTCATGGAAAGAAATTTAAGAAAGACTCGTCAGGGTGTAGTCGTGAGCAACAAGATGGAGAAGACCATCGTAGTGGCTTCTAAGTTTAAGGAAAAGCACCCTATCTACGGCAAGTTCGTACAGAAGACAAAGAAGTTCCACGTGCACGACGAAAAGAATGAGTGCAATCCTGGCGACACCGTACTAATCATGGAAACTCGTCCATTGAGCAAGCTCAAGCGTTGGAGAGTTGTAGAAATCGTAGAAAGAGCTAAGTAATATGATACAGACTGAATCAAGACTGGTAGTAGCTGATAACAGTGGTGCTAAGGAAGCCCTCTGTATCCGTGTGTTGGGTGGTACGCGCCGTCGCTATGCTTCGGTAGGTGATGTAATCGTTGTAACTGTAAAGCACACAATCCCTGCAAGCGACATCAAGAAGGGTACGGTATCTAAGGCTCTTGTCGTACGCACAAAGAAAGAAATTCGTCGTCCTGATGGTTCATACATTCGTTTCGATGACAATGCTTGTGTGTTGCTAAACAACTCTGGCGAAATCCGCGGTAGCCGTATCTTTGGCCCAGTAGCTCGTGAATTGCGTGCTATTAACATGAAGGTGGTATCTTTGGCTCCCGAAGTACTCTAAAAGGTAAACAAAGTAATGGCAAAATTACATATCAAGAAGGGCGATACAGTGTTTGTTAATGCTGGTGGCTCAAAAGGTAAAACGGGTAAGGTGCTTAAGGTATTTGTTGACAAGCAACGTGCAATCGTTGAAGGTCTGAATTTCGTTAAGAAGTCTCAGAAGCCAAGTGCCCAAAATCCACAAGGTGGTTTCGCTGAAGTAGAAGCCCCAATCCACATCTCAAACCTGAATGTTGTAGACCCTAAGACGGGTAAACCTACACGTATTGGTCGTAAACGTAATGAAGAAGGACGCTTGGTGCGTTATTCTAAATCATCAGGTGAAGTAATCAAGTAAGAAGATGAGC
Source organism: Bacteroidales bacterium (assembly GCA_030528715.1). Lineage (GTDB taxonomy): Bacteria > Bacteroidota > Bacteroidia > Bacteroidales > Bacteroidaceae > Alloprevotella. The sequence continues at coordinate 11,270 of JAUMYJ010000022.1, forward strand.
AATACTGCACAATTAAAGAAGGTATATGCTGAACGCATTGCCCCAGCTCTGAAGGAGCAGTTCAACTATTCTTCAACGATGCAAATCCCAGTTCTCAAGAAGATCGTGATCAACCAAGGTCTGGGTATGGCTACACAAGATAAGAAGATTATCGAAGTAGCAATCAACGAGCTGACTGCCATTACAGGTCAGAAAGCTGTTGCTACGGTATCTAAGAAGGACGTTGCTAACTTCAAGCTTCGTAAGAAAATGCCTATTGGTGTGATGGTAACGCTACGTCGTGAGCGTATGTACGAATTTCTCGAAAAGCTCGTACGTGTAGCTCTTCCACGTATTCGTGACTTCAAGGGTATTGAATCTAAGTTTGATGGTCGTGGTAATTACACACTAGGTATCCAGGAACAGATTATCTTCCCTGAAATCAATATTGACGCGATTGACCGTATTCTCGGTATGAACATCACGTTTGTAACGTCGGCTCAAACAGACGAAGAAGGTTACGCGCTACTCAAGGAGTTTGGTCTCCCATTCAAGAACGCTCAATCTAAGTAATTCATGGCAAAAGAATCAATGAAGGCTCGCGAAGTGAAGCGTGCTAAACTCGTTGCTAAGTATGCTGAAAAGCGTGCGGCTCTGAAGAAGGTGATCAACAATCCAGATTCAGACCCAGTAGAGGCCTTTGAGGCTGCTCAGGCTTTACAGGCTATTCCACGCAACGCTAACCCTATTCGTTTACATAACCGTTGCAAGATTACGGGTCGTCCAAAGGGTTATATTCGCCTTTTCGGTATCTCTCGTATTCAGTTCCGCGAGATGGCTTCACAAGGGTTGATCCCTGGTGTAAAGAAGGCCAGCTGGTAAAGACATGTTTAATATTGTCGGGAGTGTCCCGATCAATTAAATTTCTATATCAATGACAGATCCAATAGCTGATTATTTGACGCGTGTGCGTAATGCCATTATGGCTAAGCACAGAGTGGTGTCTATCCCCGCGTCTAACTTGAAGAAGGACATTACTAAGATCCTCTTCGAAAAGGGCTACATCTTGAACTATAAGTTTGAAGAGGAAGGCCCACAGGGTACAATTAAGATTGCCCTCAAGTACAACCCTCAGACCAAGGCTAATGCTATCAAAGGTCTGAAGCGCATTTCTACACCCGGTATGCGTAAGTACACTGGTTACAAGGACATGCCTCGCGTGCTCAATGGCTTGGGTATTGCTATCATCTCTACCTCACAAGGTGTGATGACTGATAAGGAAGCTGCAGGTTTGAAAATCGGTGGTGAAGTACTTTGTTTTGTATACTAAAAAAGAAAATTCAGTATGTCAAGAATAGGTAAATTGCCCATTACTATCCCTGCAGGGGTTACGGTTTCTAAGGCTGGCGATGTAGTGTCAGTAAAAGGCCCAAAAGGTGAGTTGTCTCAGTTTGTAGACCCTTCAATTCTCGTTGAGATAGAGGGTAATGAAGTCAAGCTGACGGTAGATGAAAACAACGACAAGGTAGAGCGTAAACAAAAACAAGCTTTCCATGGCTTGTATCGTTCCCTCATAGCAAATATGGTCGTTGGGGTCTCTGAAGGCTTCAAGAAGGAGATGGAGCTTGTAGGTGTTGGTTATCGTGTGTCAAATCAAGGCAACTTGATTGAGTTCTCACTCGGTTACACACATGCCATTTTCCTCCAATTACCAAAGGAAATCAAAGTAGAAACGAAGACTGAACGCAACAAGAATCCATACATCTGTCTCGAATCTGCTGACAAGCAGTTACTCGGTATGGTGTGTGCAAAGATCCGCTCATTCCGCAAGCCTGAACCTTATAAGGGTAAGGGTATCTTGTTCGTAGGTGAGCAGATCCGCAGAAAGTCAGGTAAATCGGCTTCTAAGTAACCATCAAAGTAGAATAAGATAATGACATCTCAAAAGGAAATCAGACGAACTAAGATCAAGCATCGCGTTCGTAGTAAGATAGTAGGTACTGCTGAGCGTCCACGTCTTTGCGTGTTCCGTAGCAACAAGCAAATCTATGCCCAAGTAATCAATGACGATCTTGGTGTGACGCTCGCTGCTGCATCTTCACGCGGTTTGACTGGTGAAAATAAGAGCGACATCGCTGAAAAGGTAGGCGAAGAAGTAGCTAAGGTTGCCCTTAGTGCTGGCATTACTCAGGTAGTATTCGACCGTAACGGTTACCTGTACCACGGCCGCGTAAAGCAGCTTGCTGAAGGTGCTCGTAAGGGTGGTCTCAAAATCTAAACGTTATGGTAGGAAGAGTATTGAATTATAACAGCGAAGAGCTGAAAGATAGAATGGTTGCCATCAACCGTACCACTAAGGTAACGAAAGGTGGCCGTACATTTACATTTGCCGCTATCATCGTGGTAGGTGATGGTAAGGGTGTTATTGGCCATGGCCTAGGTAAGGCTGGTGAAGTAACAACTGCTATTGCCAAGGGTGTAGATGCTGCTAAGAAGAACTTGATCAAGGTTCCTATCCTTAAAGGTACTATCCCTCACGAGCAAGAAGCTCGTTTCGGTGGAGCACATGTATTAATCCGTCCTGCGGCTCCTGGTACAGGAGTAGTAGCTGGTGGTGCCATGCGTGCTGTACTCGAAAGTGTTGGTGTGACAGACGTTTTGGCGAAGTCAAAGGGCTCGTCGAACCCGCACAATCTTGTTAAGGCGACTATTGCTGCCCTGAGCGAATTGCGTGATGCCTATACCATCGCTAAGGTGAGAGGCATCTCTATGGACAAAGTGTTTAGAGGCTAATAAAATTCTGAGACATAATGGCAACAATTAAGATTACGCAAGTTAAGAGCGGTATCGGTTACCCTAAGGACCAGAAGGCAACACTCGTGGCACTTGGCCTCAAAAAGCTTAACCGCTCAGTGGTGAAGGAAGATACACCTTCACTTCGTGGACAAATTCGCAAGGTAAGTCATCTTGTAAGAGTAGAAGAACAGTAAAACAAGCAAGAACGTATGAAATTAAATAATCTCACTCCTGCGTTTGGCTCTGTACAAACACGCAAGCGAATCGGCCGTGGGCCTGGTTCGGGTATGGGTGGCACGTCTACTCGCGGTCATAAGGGTGCCAAAGCACGCTCTGGCTATAGCAAGAAGATTGGCTTCGAGGGTGGTCAGATGCCCTTGCAGCGTCGCTTGCCTAAGTTTGGTTTTAAGAACATCAATCGTGTGGAGTATAAGGCTGTAAACGTTGATGTGTTAGAGAAGCTCGCCAAAGAACTTCAAATTACCAAAGTTGGTATTGAGCAGTTCCGTCAAGCAGGCCTCATATCAAAGAGTCAATTGGTCAAGGTGCTTGGCAATGGTGAACTCACGGTAAAGCTTGACGTAGAGGCTCATGGCTTTTCACAGTCTGCTATCGCTAAGATTGAAGCCCAAGGCGGTACAGCAACTAAACTCTAAACCTCATGAACAAGGTCATAGAGACAATTAAAAACATCTGGAGAGTAGAGGATTTGCGCTCGCGCATCCTCCTCACTCTCTTGTTGGTTGCAATCTACCGTTTCGGTTCTAATGTGACCTTGCCTGGCATTGACCCATCTCAACTTGGTGGTCTGCAAGCGCAGACATCTGAGGGATTGATGTCGTTGCTCAACGCATTTTCTGGGGGTGCTTTTGAAAATGCCTCAGTGTTCGCACTAGGTATTATGCCTTATATCTCTGCGTCTATTGTGATACAGATTTTGGCTGTTGCAGTACCTTATTTCCAAAAGATGCAGCGAGAAGGCGAAAGTGGTCGCCGTAAGATCGATCAATACACACGCTGGCTAACGTTAGCTATCCTAATCTTCCAAGCTCCTGCTTTCATGGGTAATCTACATGCCCAATCTCCTACTGCCTTTATTGTTGGTGATGGTTTGGGATTTATGATTATCTCTACGATAATTCTTGCCGCTGGTAGTATGTTTATACTTTGGCTTGGTGAGCGTATCACAGAGAGAGGTATCGGTAATGGTGTATCTATCCTAATTATGATAGGTATCATTGCACGACTCCCCCAGGCTTTGGTACAAGAGTTTACTTCGGTTTTCTCAACACCAGGTGCTGGCGGTGCGATCATGCTGATTGTAGAGTTGGTAGTGTTTGTTCTCGTCTTGGCTGGTGCTATTGTTTTGGTAAAGGCTGTACGTCAAGTACCTGTTCAATACGCCAAGCGCATTGAAGGTAGCCGACAAACGGGTGGAGCTCGTCAGTATATCCCACTCAAAATGTTTGCAGCCAACGTTATGCCTATCATCTTTGCACAAGCTGTTATGTTCTTGCCTCTGGCACTCACACGCTATGGTGAGGGAGGAAGTAGCTTCATGCAAAGTCTTACTAACCCTCAAGGCTGGGTCTATAACATCGTATTTGTGGTGCTTATCATAGCATTTACGTATTTCTATACAGCTATTACGATGAACCCTGTTCAGATGGCTGAAGACATGAAGCGTAACAATGGCTTTATTCCTGGCATCAAGCCAGGTACGCCTACGGCTGACTACCTTGATGGTGTCATGTCACGTATCACGCTTCCAGGTTCTATTTGCATTGCTATCATTGCTGTATTGCCTGCCGTAGCGGCCAACCTTCTAGGAGTAAGTACTGAGTTTAGTTACTTCTTTGGTGGTACTAGCTTGCTTATTTTGGTAGGTGTAGTGCTTGATACGCTACAACAGATCGAAAGTCACCTTCTCGTGAGACACTACGATGGTCTTCTTAATGCTGGCCATACTCGTGCTACTCGGTAATTTTAAGATATAGATATTCGAGTTTGAATAAAGTCATCTAAATAGAAGCAGCAAGCGTTTTCGCTTGGTTCGTACTAAGCGATATGCTCTGCTGTCTCTTACTTATCATTTATTGAAGCAATGGCAAAACAAACATCAATCGAAATCGATGGTACTATTCTCGAAGCACTTAGTAATGCGATGTTTCGCGTAGAGCTTGAGAATGGACACCAAATTACCGCGCACATATCAGGCAAGATGCGTTTGCATTATATTCGCATTTTACCTGGGGATAAGGTGAAGGTAGAGATGAGTCCGTATGACCTGTCGAAAGGCAGAATTGTGTTTAGATACAAATAAAAACAAGATATGAAAACCAGAGCATCACTCAAGGTTCGTACAGCCGATAGCAAAATCGTGCGCCGCAAGGGCCGTCTGTACGTTATCAATAAGAAGAACCCTAAGCTCAAAACACGTCAGGGTTAATCCATAATCTCGAACAGAAGAATAATAGTATATGGCAATAAGAATTGTAGGTGTAGACTTACCACAAAATAAGCGTGGTGAAATCGCCTTGACTTATGTTTACGGCATAGGTCGCAGTAGTTCTAATAAGATCCTCGCCGAAGCTGGCGTAGACAAGGATCTCAAGGTTAGCGAATGGACCGATGAGCAAGCTGCTAAAATTCGTGAGGTAATCGCTGCTGGCTACAAGGTTGAGGGGGATCTCCGCTCAGAAATCCAGCTTAACATCAAGCGTCTCATGGATATCGGTTGCTACCGCGGTGTACGTCATCGTCACGGTTTGCCCGTACGTGGTCAGAGCACTAAAAACAATGCCCGCACGCGCAAGGGTCGCAAGAAGACTGTTGCTAACAAGAAGAAAGCTACTAAATAATAACTGATATGGCAAAAAAAACAGTTGCAACCAAGAAAAGAGTAGTAAAGGTTGACGCCAATGGTCAGCTGCATATCCACAGCTCTTTCAATAATATCCTCGTAACGCTAGCCAACAGCGAAGGCCAAGTGATTTCTTGGTCGTCAGCAGGTAAGATGGGGTTCCGTGGCTCTAAGAAGAACACACCCTATGCTGCCCAAATGGCTGCTCAAGATTGTGCTAAGGTAGCTTACGATCTCGGTCTCCGCAAGGTAAAGGCCTACGTTAAGGGTCCAGGCAACGGCCGCGAGTCAGCTATACGTAGCGTACATGGTGCAGGCATCGAAGTTACAGAGATCATCGATGTTACGCCATTGCCACACAATGGCTGTCGTCCTCCTAAGAGAAGAAAAGTATAATCTCAACCAACTGCTAACAAAGATATATAATGGCAAGATATATTGGACCTAAGTCTCGCATCTCACGCAAGTATGGTGAAGCCATCTTTGGCCCAGACAAGGTATTGGCTAAGCGTAATTTCCCTCCTGGCCAGCACGGCAATGGTCGTCGTCGCAAAAAGTCTGAATATGGTGTGATGCTTGATGAAAAGCAAAAGGCTAAGCACATTTATGGTGTGCTTGAACGCCAGTTCCGCAACCTCTTTGAGAAAGCTGCTCGTTCAGGTGGCATTACAGGTGAGGTATTGCTTCAGTTGCTCGAATGCCGCTTGGACAACGTGGTGTACCGTCTCGGTTTAGCACCAACTCGCTCGGCTGCTCGTCAGCTTGTAAGCCACAAGCACATCACAGTAGATGGCATTGTGACCAACATCGCTTCGTTTAGCGTTAAGCCTGGTCAAATTGTTGCTGTACGCGAAAAGTCAAAGTCACTTGAAGTGATCAATGATAGTCTCGCTGGATTCAATCACAGCAAATATCCTTGGATCGAATTTGATGCAGCAACTAAGGCTGGTAAACTTTTACACAAGCCTGAGCGTGCCGACATCCCTGAAAATATCAAGGAACACCTCATTGTTGAGTTGTACTCTAAATAATAACTGACCATGGCGATATTAGCATTTCAAAAACCAGACAAAGTTGTAATGTTGGAGAGCGATTCCAAGCATGGCAAGTTTGAGTTCGCACCACTCGAGCCAGGCTTCGCTATCACCATCGGAAATGCCTTACGTCGCATCCTCCTTTCATCACTCGAAGGTTACGCTATCAATACCATTCGTATCGCAGGCGTAGAGCATGAGTTTGCTTCGGTACCAGGAGTGAGGGAAGACGTTACCAACATTATCCTCAACTTGAAGCAAGTACGCTTCAAGCAGAACGTTGAAGAATTCGAGAGCGAAACCGTCAGCGTCTCTGTTAGTGATACTACCCAGTTCACAGCAGAAGACATTGGCAAGTGTCTCAGCGGATTTGAAGTGTTAAATCCTGAATTGGTTATTTGTCATTTAGATCCCAAAGCTTCGTTTAATATTGAGCTCTCTATTAACAAGGGGCGTGGCTACGTACCTTCGGACGAGAACCTCGAATATTGTAACGAGGTAAATATGATTCCAATCGATTCTATTTACACCCCTATCCGTAATGTGTCTTACGAGCGTGTTCCTTGTCGTGTGGGTCAAAACACCGACTTTGATAAGCTTATTATTGACATTACTACGGACGGTTCCATCCACCCTAAGGATGCTCTAAAAGAGGCTGCTCGCATCCTCATCCATCACTTTATGCTCTTCTCGGACGAGAAGATAACGCTCGAAAACTCAGAAATCGAGGCAGCAGAAGAGTTCGATGAAGAAGCACTCCATATGCGTCAGCTCCTCAAAACCAAGCTTGTTGACATGGAACTATCAGTTCGTGCGCTCAACTGCTTGAAGTCAGCCGAGGTAGAAACGCTAGGTGATCTTGTACAATATAACAAGAACGACCTCTTGAAGTTCCGCAACTTTGGTAAGAAATCGCTCACGGAGCTTGATGATTTGCTCGAGAGTCTGAATCTGCAGTTTGGAACCGATATTTCAAAGTACAAATTAGATAAAAAGTAAACGTAAATGAGACACAATAAAAAGTTCAACCACTTGGGTCGTACTGCCTCTCATCGTGCGGCTATGCTTTCAAACATGGCTTGCTCATTGATTAGGCACAAAAGAATCACTACGACCGTGGCAAAGGCTAAGGCCTTGAAGCAGTTTGTGGAGCCCCTCATCACTAAGTCTAAGAAGGACGACACAAACTCTCGTCGCGTAGTCTTTGCTAACCTCAAAGATAAGCTCTCCGTAAAAGAGCTTTTCCAAGAGGTTGCTGTGAAGGTAGGTGATCGTCCTGGTGGTTACACACGTATCATCAAGACTGGTTTCCGTGCTGATGACGGTGCTGATATGTGCTTCATTGAGCTTGTTGATTACAACGAAGTGTACACCTCTGGTGGTAAGAAGAAGACCACACGTACGCGTCGCTCACGTAAGGCTGCTGCTCCTGCTGCTGCCGAAGCTACTACCGAAGCTCCTGTGGTTGAGACTCCTGCCGAAGAACCCGCAGCTGAGTAATTCTATACCACATATACTATGTATGGGCTGTGCCAAAACATTCGTTTTGGCACAGCTTGTTTCGTTTAGGCATAGTCTGAGGATTGTATTTCGCCGACATATACGCCATGGCTTTATTACCTTTTTCATAGTGTCTACTCTATTGTCATCTGCTAGTACAATGGCGAGTGTTTAGCAGTCTATCTACTTTTAGATAGACTGCTAAACTGAGAAAATAAACTAGGAAGCGAATGATGAAGATTAAAAAGTTTTGTGTATATTTGCCAATGATTTGCTGTTTTAGCCAAATAAAGTTTCGGCTGAATGTAGCATGTTAGGTCTTAATGTAAAAGTTATATGTTTATGATAAAGACGTGTCACTTTCTTCTACGTAGTTTTGTTTTATGGTGTGTATGTAGCTGCTGTATGTTGGCCATGGCGGCCGACAAGTGGCTCCCTATGCACTCTCCCTCTGCTGTCACTCCATTTATACCAGTATTCTCTTCAGTATGGGGGCATGATAGCGCTATGCCTACATGGTCAGATGATGACTATTATAAGCCTCGTGAGATGTGGGAGGACGAAACGCGTTTTGGCCAAAACAAAGAGGCTGGTCATGCCACTTATATGCCCTATGCTAGTACAGAACGCTTGGTGGCCGATGCACGCTATACGCGCCCTTGGCTTACACCTACCAAAGCGGAGTTTCTAGACCTCAATGGTATATGGCAGTTTAGGTATTCTCCTGATGCACGTCAGCGCGATACATCCTTTGTGAGAGAGGGTTATGATGTTTCCGATTGGGACACTATTCGTGTACCATCATGCTGGGAAATGCGTGGCTATGATAAGCCATTATATATGAATGTGGAGTATATTTTTTCAAACAATCCTCCTTTCATCAATTTACGTAATGAGTTTCGGGGGCAGGTAGACCCCAACCCCGTAGGCTCTTATCGTCGCAACTTTATACTCCCTAAGGGGTGGGATAGCAAACGTGTATTTTTGCACTTCGATGGCTTGTATAGTGGGGCTTATGTTTGGGTCAATGGCCGCTACATCGGTTATACAGAGGGGGGCAATAATGATGCTGAGTTTGATGTGTCAAAAGCCCTGCGTGTGGGGCAGAATAACATTAGCGTGCAGGTTATCCGTTGGACAGATGCTTCTTACCTCGAAGGTCAGGATATGTTTCATATGAGTGGTTTGCATCGTGATGTCTACCTTTACGCCACCCCACAAGTTGCTATCAGAGACCACTACATCACAAGTCAGCTTGATAGCAAGGCCCACTATCGGTCGGGACGTATGGCTGTCGCTTTTGAGATAGACAATCGTGATAAGCAAAGTGTGACCAAACAAGTGGTGGCAGAGCTGTATGCCCCCAATGGCCAGCATATCGCTACACAGACACGTCATGTGGTAGTGCCAGCTACAGCCACGACACTCAAAGATAGCCTTATTTTTGAGGGCTTGACCGATTTAGAGCTTTGGTCTGCCGAGATACCTACGCTCTATACCATACGTATTAAGCAGTTAGATGCCAGCAGTCGCGAGGAAATGGTATTTGCGACACGTTATGGCTTCCGTCATGTAGAGATAAAGAGTAACCTAGTGTTCATCAATGGAAAGCGTGTGTTTTTTAAGGGGGTTAATACGCAAGACACACATCCACTCTATGGCCGCACATTGCCTGTCGAAACCATGGAGCGCGATATCGTCATGATGAAGCAAGCCAACGTCAACACACTACGTTGTAGCCACTATCCGCGTGCACCCAAGATGTATGCCCTCTTCGACTACTATGGCCTTTATGTCATGGATGAGGCCGATATAGAGTGCCATAAGAATTGGAACGATTATGGTGAGATTAGTAGTTGGGCTATCACCAACAAAGAGAGTTGGCGCCCGATGTATGTAGACCGCACTGTGCGTATGGTGCTCCGTGGCCGCAATAATCCAAGTATTATTTTCTGGTCACTTGGCAATGAGTCTGGTGGAGGAAGAAACTTCTCACACACCTACCATGCCGTGCGTACCCTAGATGGCCGCCCCATTCATTACGAGGGAGCTACACGCGGCCGCACAACACATACAGATATTTACTCTGTCATGTATCCTGACCTGCAAAGTGTGATTAAAAATGCCAAAAGTCCAGATGAGGTAGGTCGGCGTCCTTACTTCTTGTGTGAGTATGCCCATGCCATGGGCAATGGTGTTGGCTATCTTAAAGAGTATTGGGACGCTATCGAAAACAATACGCTAACCGCTATCGGAGGCTGTATTTGGGACTGGGTAGACCAGTCTATCTACGACCCCAAGAAGCTCCAAAATGGCATTTGCGAATTACACTCGGGCTATGACTATCCTGGCCCACATCAGGGCAATTTTGTAAACAATGGCCTAGTAACACCAGACCGCGCTTGGACAGCCAAGCTGACAGAGGTCAAGAAAGTCTATCAGCACGTTAAGTTTGGTCCTCTGTGGAGGGGGAAACAGCTAGTTCAAAATTGCTATAATTTTCTTGATATCAGTCGCTATGGTCTACGCTATATCGTTTCTGAAGATGGTACAGAGGTAGAGCGTGGTGAGGTAAATATGCCTACTACTTTTGCACCAGGGCGTTCTGTCTATCTAGACGTGCCTTACACGACACCCACTACCGACTCTACAAAAGACTACCATCTCACATTTGAGCTTTACCTCAAAGAGGCCGCAACGTGGGCACCTGCGGGCTATGTCATTGCCTCCGAGCAAAAGATGCTGAGCCAGCGCAAACACTTGGTTACCCCCATACGTCCCTCTGCCGATAGCCTAAAACTTAGCACTACATATAAGCACCTCATAGTCCAAAACAAACAAGTCTACATGGCTTTCGATACCAAGAGTTCACGCCTCGTAGCTTGGAGTTACAATGGTCGTCCCATTATAGAGGAGGGTTATGGGCTTGAATACGATAACTACCGGTGGATCGAAAACGACGACCCCTATTGGCGGCGTAAAACGACCGATGCTCCCGATAGTCGCTTACAAGATGCTACGCCTCACGCTACCAAGCATCCTGATGGTAGTATAACCGTGGTAGCTACACGCCAAGCGCTTATCCCCTACACACTGGCTTACACCATTTATCCAGATGGTACCATAGATGTAACAGCCGATTTTAAGCCCAATGGCAAAGAGCAAAACACCACATTGCGCCGTATGGGACTCAAAATGCGCCTCAATAGTCGCTACGACCAAGTAGCGTATGTTGCCCGTGGCCCTTGGGAAAACTATGTAGACCGAAAAACTGGCTCTCACATAGGGCGTTATATTACCACTGTCGCAGATATGATGCAGCCTTACATGCGTACACAAACGTGTGGTGGGCGTAGTGACTTGCGCCACATGACACTTACCGATAGCGAGGGTGCTGGTATCTCTATTGAAACCTTAGGTCAGGTGGATTTTTCGCTATTGCCTTGGGAAGATCAAACGCTTACAGCCGTACAACACGATTGGCAGCTACCATCTTCTGAGTATAGTGTCTTGCATCTAGACTACATGCAGATGGGTGTTGGTAATGGTAGCTGTGGCCCAGCCTATACGCTTGAGCAATACCGTATTCCTACGAGTGGTACATTTACCTATCAGCTTCGCATCAAGCCCGTAGGAGATTTGCTTACCAATGTTTCTGCCATAGCACAAGCCTTACCACTTCGTGTGGCTTATCATAAGGCTACCCAATGCATTACTATACAGGGAGGGGGAGATGCATATGTACGTGCTACACTCTATGATTTAGGTGGGGTGGCACATGCTACTATACCCCTTACTACCGATGGCCTGCCAGCCTCTCTCTCTACACGCCAGTTGCCTCGTGGTAGCTATATCGTGCGCTTAGCACGTACCAATGGCTTGCAAGAGACCGTTAAGCTCCTCGTTTATTAGCTGTTGTAAGGTTGTCATAAGTCCTTCTAAGTTAGATTTATAAAGTAGCTTTCATAATAATGTAGTGCAAAAATCAATCAACCATAGATTTCTGCACTACATTATTATGAGGTTTTTCTTAGTATACTTTGTTTTTAATTTCACCAAATAGCGAACAGACGTAAAAAAGCCATCTAAATATTTGGTAATATTGAAATATATTTGTAGCTTTCGGCCATGAATAGCACTATCTTTGTTTGGCTCGCTTACTAGCACTTAGCGGAGCTGTTCAGAGATAATATTTCAATTTTAAGATGTTGTTATGATGAAGATGTGGACTCGATATGTAACACTGATTGTTTCGGTGTTTATGACTTTACAGCTGTTGGCTCAAAGGGCTTCGGTAACGGTGTGGGTAGTTGATGAGATTACGTATCAACCTCTTGAAGAGCTTATGGTTGATCTCTTTTACGAAGATACGACACTCGTATCTAAGGAAAGATTATATATCCCTCTTGGGACACCTAATGACCACACCTTTGGGTTTGATTTTCGTATCGGCAATTACAAGCTTGTCATCTCTAAAACTGGCTATGAACCTCAAGAGCGTCGTTTTACTTTGACGTCTAGGCGTAACTCAGTTTATGTTATTAGTGGTAAGATTTTAATGAAGAAATCTCGGGAAATACACTTAGGTGAAGCCGTAGTCAAGGCTACACGCATCAAGATGGTGACGCGTGGTGATACGCTTGTCTATGATGCTGATGCCTTTGAGCTAGCCGAAGGTTCGATGCTTGATGCCCTTGTAGCCCAGCTGCCTGGTGTGGAGCTCTCTGGTGGCCAAATCAAAGTCAATGGTAAGTTTGTAGAGAGTCTCTTAATCAACGGTGAAGACTTCTTTGCTGGCAATCCACAAGTAGCACTACAAAACCTACCTGCCTATACCGTTAAAAATATCAAGGTGTACGACAAGGCAACTAATGATGCCTATCTGCGCAATAAGCCCCAAGGTGTAAAAAAACTTCCTGGCGAAAGTGAGCATATTGTGATGGATGTAAACCTCAAAAAGGCTTACTCTACGGGTTGGATGGCCAATGCAGAGGGTACTTATGGTTTCCTTAACCATCGCTATACGGGCAAAGCGTTTGTGCTAGGCTATACGGATCGCTTTCGCTTAACAGCCTATGCCAATGCCAACAATATGAACAATACTCAAGGAGTCACCCAAGGGTTCTATTGGGGAGATGGCTGGTCACAAGAGGGCGAGCTCAAAGTGTAGCTTGGTGGCCTAGATTATCTATATAAGCGCGGCGAGGTAAAACTCTTGGGCAATCTTTTGCTCACGCACGAGCTGCCCAAGGTAGAGCGTAAGGTTAGCTCACTGAACTACTATGCCCCTAGCAACGTGTATCAGCGTGCACATAGCCTCACGCGTGATGAACGCTTTCATCTGATTACACAGCACGAGTTGCAATATGCTGCTAAGCATAGCTATACAGAGGCACGTGTGAATATAGACTATTTTACAAACGACGGTCACTCGTTTACACATAGTGCAGTGTTTGATGCCGATATTGAAGAGCAATACCGCCTGCAAGCCCTTGATACGCTTTTCTCACCTCAGGGCTTACAATCACGCTTTGCGACTCAATTGCTCAATCGATATAACAAAGAGAAAGAGGGTAAAAACCAGTGGTTTGTAGCCAGCTTACATAGTAAGACCACCTTGCAGATACCCAATGTGCGTGATGCTTTAAAACTTTGGATAGATGGTAATTACCGTCATGATATCAGTAACCCACTCATTGCCACACACCGTGTGTATGGTTCAAAGTCTAGTTTAGTAGGCACAGGAGAGCGTATTTTGCAACGCGAAGCATGGGACTCACGCAATTATGACTACAAGGTTGGTGTACGTTACTCCTATGGGCTCTTTCCTTATAAAACTAAGCGAGTTATTATGACACAAATTGACCCTGAATTGACTTACGCACGCTATCACCACAATCAAGACCATAGTTTTTGGAAACTTAATGAGCTACTTTCTGGGGCTAATTTGGGTACTATTGTCCCACCTTCGGCTATCAATCCTCAGTTATTAACATTGGATTTGAATAACTCAATGAACTCGCGCTATACATGTGATACCTACACCCCCATGATTGAGGCAGCTATGCTTTACTTGGAAGATATGAGTAAGGCTCGTGAAATTCAGTTTACGGGTGGCGTAAAACCTACTATAAAGCGAGAGCATCTGCATTATTTTCGCCAATCGATTGATACTACGCTTACGCGTTGGACATTTAGCTTTGCTCCTTATATCCAATTCAAGTATTCTAATCAAACGGAGATACGCAATACAGAATATAAGTTAGAATACGCCTTTTCTCAAGGGATACCCAACATCTACTATGAGCTAGGCACATATACCGATAGTGACCCAATGAACGTCTATGTCAATAAGCCAGGGCTTAGTAAGTCGCTGACACACAAGGCAAGTGCACGATTAAACTATGTGTGGAACAAGACACACCGCTCTTTGACACTTGTAGCAAGCTATAACAGCACGGCTAAGGCCATAGCCTATGCTCGTCGTTACAATCGCGACACTGGTGTAAACCTATGGACACCAGAGAATGTAGATGGCAACTGGCATGCAAACGGCAGTGTACAGTTTTCTACGCCTTTTGGTAAGGAGGAGGCCTTTCAGTTGCAAAGCAATACGAGTACAAGCTATGTACACTCTGTAGACTACGCCACCACATACACTATACCAGAGCGCAGCGTAGTGCGCAATCTGACGCTCGGTCAGCGTTTGTCACTCTCTTACAAGGTGGGTAAGCATCAGTTTGGCCTCGATGGTGGTGTGTCTTGGCTGCAAAGTCGCTCGGCATTGGGCTTATTTGCTAAAATCTCTGCATTGGACTATAATGCGCGTGCCAAGGCACTTGTACACCTACCGCTTGATATTGAGTTAAGTACAGACTTGAATTGCTACATTCGCCAAGGCTATGCCGATGCTACGCTCAACACTACGCACTGGGTGTGGAATGCCTCTGTGACCAAAACATTGCTCAAAGGCAACCTGACACTCAAACTCACAGGGATAGATATGCTTGGCCAAATTAGCAACGTGCAGCATAGCATCAATGCCCAAGGTCGCACCGAGACGTGGGTCAATACACTTCCTCGCTACATTACCTTCTCATTGCTTTACCGCTTTCACAAAGTACCAAAGAAGAAGAATAGCTAGCAGCTAACACGTGTTTTGCACTAGGAGTATGTTGGTAGTCTCTTTTGTGTATAACGCCAAATGGCTTTACAATGCCCACTATACAGCTATACATCGTGCGCTGTACAATGTTGTAAGTGGTACTATACAGCTGTATAACGCCCGATATACAGCAAAAAGAACTACTACAAGCGACTGCACCTATAACCACGAGTCTTGGGTGCAGTCTCTGGTATTGATTGAAGTGGGAATGACGTTATATTCTTGTTTAGGTATAAAATTTTACCCCAAAACAGTCAAAATCTAAAACCAACAAGGGCTATCGTGTTTTAATCCGTGCTCGTAGCGTAGGTAGCAATCCCAAAGTATCTCGTCAAGCGTACAGCCGTAGGCCGCCTGGAGTGAGTAGATAAAACGCTTTTCGACAGGTATAAACTCGTCAAAGTTGGTTACACGGCGTGTAGCCCAATCTACCTCATAGGTCGTTTCGAAGCCGCCTGTCTCACTACGTGAGGCCAAGACGATAACGGGGAAAGCAAAGTCTATTTCATCGGCAGCTTCCGCCGTAGGCTTGTTGAAAGGGCGTGGCTTGCCGTTAATAAACTTGCTGTCACCCTCAAAGTGTTTCAAGCGTACGCGCATGTCAAAGCGTGTGCGTGCTTGCTTAAACGAGAAGAAACCTTTCAAACCGAGTGGATTTTTAGGCTCGAACACTCCCTCTGAGATGAAGGTGCTACCCACGAGGTTTTTGTCGGTACTGCTGATGGGTTGGTGC
>JAUMYJ010000023.1 GCA_030528715.1 Bacteroidales bacterium
CAGTAGATCCTAATGATCCACTCCCAACGAATAAGACCTACATGTCTGTAGAAGCAGGTGTGTTGCCATGGCAAGTACACGGCTATGAAGTAATTCTTGGCCAATAAAACCACGCTCTAGCGGCTAAATGATAAGTTTGGCACGCAAGACACCAAAGAAGGGAGCAGAGAAACTGCTCTGCTCCCTCTCTTTTAATTTCTCTGAGAAAAAAGTGATTATCTCTCCCTCAAAAAAAGCAAAGCAATGAACGCAATGAACAAGTTGTTATTGGCGATATTTACGTTGGCGACAGCCTTTACAAGCTGTGATACGCTGATCTATGACCAGACTGACGACTGTCCCCAAGGTGTATATCTGAAGTATTACGCCCAATCGACTTGTGACGATACGCTCACGACTTTTTATAACGATTTTGGGAAAGCTGCATCGCTAACGATTTTTGCCTTTAATCAAAATGATAAACTCGTTAGCTGGCGACAGGTAGACCAAGTAGATCTTACACAAGACTACCACTACCTCTACGAGATACAAAATGGCAACTACTATTTCCATACGTGGGTGAATGCTACGAAAGCCGATCTCACACGCGGTAATTTCGAGGTAGGCGTAACGACACCAACCGACTTAGGTTTTGCCTTGCGTAAAGACCATGAAGGCACACTTGTTAATATAGACACGGCCATACACATTTGGGAAGGACGTAGTGACTCTGTTGTGTTCCTGCCAGACCCCAATGTTGTACGTACAGAATGGTTTGATACTGTCGCTACTAGTCTTGAAGACCAAACGAAGAAAGTGCGTGTGACGCTCGAGGGTTTGCACCCTGACAGTGTGTTAGGCATGCAAGTGTATTTAGAAAAAGGCAACTATTCCAAAGAGCTTGATGGTACGCCTTGGTACACAGCGCGCAGCCGTATGAATGCTAATTACCGCTACTTGCCAGGCCATCGTATTGACGTCGACTCAACAAGTAATCCTAACGACTATATCGTGCTTAACGACTCTACTGTGAGCTACGATTTTAAGACGTTAACACTCTATCCTACAGATGTAGATCGTCTTGTAATCAAGACACCAAGTGGCACAACACTTTGGGATAAATCACTCGGTGGTACTATCTTACTACGTAATGATTGGACGGGTATCTCTCTCAATTGTGACTATAAGTTTCATGTACGCTTCCGTGTTCGCTCATACAATTACCTCTCAGTAGATGTGATGATTGGCCCATGGATAGTACACAGTTACGAAACTGATTTGCGCATCTAGTCATAAGTGTTTAGCCATATTGCTACAAGGCTGGTGGAGCCTCCTCAATCGTATATTACCGCTCTGATAGCCCTGTCATAAAGGAGCAGGAATGCAATAGTAATTATAAGCGTGGTGACTATTGACACCACTAAAAGACAATGAATAACTTATTACGCACATCTATCAGCTTAGTCAAGGCCACCCATAGTTTTTGGGTCGCCCTAGTAGCTGTATGGCTATTAGGAGGCTGCTCAATCATCAACGACCCAGTAGGAGAAGATGATAGAGCTGAAGCAGAAACCACCTACGTCGCCTTTGATGTGCGTGCCGCGGTGGGAACTACAACTTTGGCAGGCGAAGTGCCAACGACAACAGACCCCGAAATGCGCATCAATACGCTACGCATTTTGATTTTTGACCACGCTACTGGAGCTATTCGCTACAACTTGATGTTGGCTGGTGCTTTGGTTACCCAGCAGGTATTGTCTCCTGATGCTGCTTGGCATGGTGGTTTTGAAATGAAGCCAGGTACGTACGATTTCTTCTTCGTTGCCAATGAACAGGTAGGACATGCCTCAATGCAGGCCGCATTAGCGGCCATTCAAAACCGTTCTGAACTCTTCTCTAATCCAGCCTTAACGCGCTATCCATTAACGCAAGCTGAATTTGAAGGCACTGCGCCTGCTATGGTAATGACACAGAACTACGAAAATGTGACCGTGGCAGAGCGCCGTAATGGCAAGGGGGGCACAATAAGTGACCCACAGCATTTTTATGACAAAATTAGCGGTACAGAGCGTATCAGCCTCGTACGTGTCTTGGCCAAAACAGAGCTCATCGTAGAGAATACTATAAAACGTAATACCGCTGGTAAGTACATCTTTACACTGAGACGTATGCCACAATTGCGAACGTTAACGTTGGTTAACTTGCCAGATGTTTCGCTTTTTGGTACGCCTTACTTTACGACGTTAGCACAGACCTATACGGCTGGATATTATACACCCACCATTACAACGCATACACATGTAGTGCAAAATTTTTTAGGTGGAAATGGTCGTCTGCGTGGCGAAGTTGATGCAACAAATGTGTTGCCAGGAACAACCCCCCCACTGTTTAGCTATAGAACTATACGCTATATACCAGAGTTATTACGAGCTGCCAATACAGCTGAGACCCAAGAAAACCTCAAACTACCCACAGCACTCAGCTACCACTTCAACAACGCTACGACTAATTATTATACGATTTCTATTGATCATAGAGAGTTTAATCAACTTACAGGTACAACGTATGTTACACCTTCGGGGCAGACTGTAAGTATCAAAGATACGTATACTATTCCCACCCCCGAACTCTATTCTCGTTACTCGGTACTGCGTAACACGCACTATAAGATTTTAGCCCGTGAGGAGGGAGCTGAGTTGCGTCTAACTTATGTCGTTGAACCATGGGATTTTGTCATATTGAAGCCTGCTTATCTTGGCCATTACTTTAATGTGTGGATAGAAGATTGTAGCTTTGCTATGTCTACCCAAAAAGTACGTATTGTGACGAGTATGGGGACTGTACCTCCTGACCACAACATAGAATTGCGTCCACTCAGTGGTAATAGCTTTAACCAAACCGCTGTACATAGTAATAGAACTTACCAAAGTGAAAGTAACTATACTTTTACCACAACTACGGGACTCGCCCAAGGCACTCCTATGTTTGCGATTTATTATAATGGTAATATTGTAGCTACGATAACCAAGGGGAGTGTGGACTGCTCACTTACTATGCCATAACAAATAGCTCAACGTATAGAACGCGATGAAAAAAACAATCCATGCATTTCAGCGTATACTCTTTTTGCTAGCACTATTCCCAATAGTTGCTTGCGTTGCTGAGCGTGAGCAGAGCAATGGGGAAGAAGAAGGAAGTCAACCTATTTACTTGTCGTTTGCTACTGATAGTCTCTTCGAAGAAAAGGTAGTGCGTGCAACTATCCAAGGTACGGTGCTTGAAAATCAAGTGCAAACATTGACTTTGCTCTTTTTTGATCGCACTACTGGACAGCGTAAAACAGGCTTTACCAATCCATTGACTCTTAATGTAGTGAGCCCTACACCATCTCAGTGGCTCAACAACGATCCTGCAACGCATACTGTCAGGCTGCCTTTTAATGCAACGCAAGCATCTAATCTTGCTATTTATGCTTTTGCGAATTTGCCTAGTACGATAGCACACCTTTCTAGCATTAATACGACTGCTGATCTTAATAATGTAGCAATCGCGAGTACGTTTGAAAGTCTGAACCCCAATACGACAGCGACAGGTGTCGTCATGAATGGCTCTATTGTAACGACTGCTGATAGCGTTAGTGATAGGATCGTTTATGTACGCTTAAAGCGTGCAATTGCTAAGGTCAATATCGTACTGCACTTTGGATATAGTGAGCTGGTTAAAAATGAGCCTTTTAATTATCAATACAAGCAGTTTAAAGAGCAGTTACATATTTTGCCGAACACCACAATAGATAATCGTATTGATAGCACACTCAATGGCGTATTACGCACGCCTACTCAGTTTGATCGTAAACAAGATACACTCACGTTGGGGCCATTCTTTATCAATGCTTATGATATTTCTGAGACTCCTGCGGTGGAAGCTCCTTATGTAGCTTTTGACTTTAAAGCTCGTCGTGAAGTGCCTAATGGGGCGACGCCTCCTATTGGTTGGCTGCCTCCTCCTGCTGGTGGTGATTACAATTCTAGTGGTTATGTTGAGCGTCGTCATTATTATCGTTTGGTGATGCCTCGTACCATTCAGCGCAATACGCATTACATCATTCATGCTTACTTTATAGCTGAGGGTGGTTATGATCCTGCGGGAGCACAGATTGTCAAGATACGTACACAGGTCGGTGATTGGCACGCAGGTACAGTAGCGCCAGTTGTGATATATTAAGTGTAGCTTTTGATACGTTCGCTGCCCCAAGACTTATAGATAGAAAGATTATGCTAAGTAAGTTTACACTACATCATAAGATCAGCATACGTTTTGGCTGTTTATGTGCATCGCTACTCACGCTTGTAGCGTGTGGCAGCGATATCGTGCTGCCCATTGAGCAAACGGAAACGACTGAGTCAGCACAAGTGCGCTTGTCTGTTGAAGGTGGTCGAAATGTGGGCTCAGCAATCACAAGTTTAGTCGTAAGTGGTAGTAGTATAGAAGGCACTTTTACCAATCAAACTGGCTCTGGTGGCTTACAATATGGTGGTCAAGGTGCTTTTGATGTAGCTTCTTATGCTGGCAAAAAGAACTTTTTCTTTGCCGCTAATTTGACACCTACCGATCGCTCACGTGTTAAAGCCGCGACACATGAGGCTTTTAATACGCTAACGTTGACAACCGCAGACTATATTCCTACGCCATCTACTACAGCACCAATGCCAATGGTTGCTATGCTTGTGGATAAAACTTTTGCTGATATTGCAGCTACGTTTAAACTCACGCGTCTCTTTGCGCTAGTAGATTATACCATCACTTTGCCTGCGGGCTATCAACTCGTGGAAGTAACGGTTGAGAACATTCCTGCTAAGTTTAGCTTAGCTTCTGCCATTGATAATTATGACCAATCAGCCTTGGGGTACATTAGCTATAACCTTGGCACTCAGAAAACAGGTAAATTCTTTTTGCCAGAAAATAAAGTAGCAGACCCTGTATTTTATGATGCTGACCACAATGGTATGACCTACATGCGTGTACGTTACAAAGAGTCAGCCTCGTCGATTCAAGTTTATACTACGGGCTTCCGCATAGCCGAGCATGCACTTGGTGCTGGTTATGCCCACTATGGCCATCTTAAGCGTAACTCTATTTATACGTTTACAGTGCCCATCAGTAGTGCTACTAAAAATAATAAGACTCCGTTTCTCAACTAAGTCCCTGACCCTATGAAACTAGCTATCCCACATAACGTATTAGCTCTGTCAATTGCCGCGGTGATGAGTCTCGGAGGCTTGACAGCACGAGCGCAGATACAGCCAGAACCTATAACATTAGGGAGAACAGCTACTAATAATTTAGAGGTTTTCTTTGTCTTAGAATTGGCAGAGGACGCCACTAGCGTTACGTTTACGCTTACACCCGAACCTTTAACGAGTGATCGCAAGCACTACCCTATTATCTTTATTAGCTGGGGAGACCTTCATGGGCCTAATCGCAAGAAGCAGCAAATGATAAACTTGGCTTATGATATGGAGTTTACATTGCCAGTGGAGACATTTCAAAATGTCTCTGGATCAAAATTCCTATACATATGTGGTGAAAAGGGGATATGGTCATTGAAAGCGAATAACCAAAAAATAAAAGCAGCTTATCTTCGGGAAGCATCGTCTTTACGTGCCCTTGAACTGAATGATAACCTTCTAGGAAAAAGTGATCAGTACATACGCCTTCAGGGGCTTCGAACACCTCCTTTTCTAAGGACTTCGGGTAGTAGTAGTAGTCTTTCTGCTGACTTGGGTACAGAGTCTAATTTGGAATTCCCGATAGATTATGATGTATATCCGAATAATAGAATATTATCTTCACTGAAAGTGCTTTCTCTTAATCGCAACTATTTTCAAAGCGTTCTAGGCCTACCGTCTTCGCTGCGGGTTCTTGAGCTTTCTGGAAATAGGTTGATGAGTTTTAACTACGGAAATCCACTCGCTGCATTAGATCTGAGTTTAAACCTTTTACAAAATAGGACGAATAGTACGACATACTTGAGTCTTCCCATTAACAATTGGGTTCCAGGCACCTCTACTCCTAATGGACCTTTAGAATTGATTTATTCTCGTCGTGGTACAGAGGCAACTATGTCTACGATGCGAGATGACGTGACCTATCAATCACGCTATTTGGATTTAAGCCACAACCGCCTAACCTTAAAGGATATTCCTCCTAAGCCAGCTAATCTACCTGCGACACATTATTTGGTGTCTTATCAAGAGCGTTTTCGCTTGCCTTACTTGAGCACACTAGGCGACGATGGTCAAACAGGTATGCTTCCTGTTGGGAGTTCTATCACACTCTCTGATAAACACTTGAACTTTCAAGGTATCGCAAGCTCATCTCGCCCTACGACCATTAAATGGTACGTTGAAAACGATGCTTCAACAGACGATTATACAGAGGTCAATTCATCGTTCTACACTGTTTCGAATGGCACAGTAACATTCCATAAGCACCCTACTGGTGATATTAATTCGAAGTTTTTCGCAGTATCGATACCTGCTGATGGTACGCTGCCTACTCAAATTGAGCCTACTGCAAAGAGACGTGCTACTGGTTCGATGTGGTCTGTCGGAGACCTCGAAGATTATCGTTTCCAAAGCTATGAGCGTACGAACACCCCGAATGTAGAGACTTACGATCCGATCACGCACCCACTTGAAAGAATGCTCAACCAGCCTGCGGGAAATGCTACTACCATCACACTTGTTTCAGGCGAACTGTTGAGTAGTACTGGTGCTAGTGTTACGGGCGATGGTACGGCACGTACAGGAGAAGCTCGTTTTTACCGCTCTAATGTAATCATGCTAGACCCCTATGCCAATAACTATTGGCATGGCACTGTGTCTAATGAGTGGCAAGACCCACGCAATTGGACAAATCATGCAGTACCTATTTCCACAAAAGACGAGTATTTAGCACTTACGCCTGCACGACGTGCTACGCGTTCAAAGGTTGAGTTTGCTACCGTAGCCAACAATAACAACAACCCTGCAATTCGTGACTTAGAGCTTGATCAAGATCGTTATATTTATGACTACGTTAATCGTAGTGAGCGTTATAAATCGATCTCGGTGCCTCCTGGTAAGACACTCTTCCATGAAAATACCAGAACATTCGCTGTTACGTCAAATCGTCTACGCCTTCGTGCTGCTAAGGACAAACCTAATGGAGCTTACAAGTACATTGGAGAATCATATAAAAGATTCAACAATGCACTTCCTGAGGCAGAAATAGAGCTTTATGCCAAGGGAGACAATGCAAATCTAACACTCTCACAGACTAAATGGCAATACTTCTCAGTGCCTTTGAAAACTAACGCTAATCAGGTTGCTTTGGGTGACAATGACAATGCAACTGTTATGGTTCGTAGCTATCATCGACTCCTTACTGGGCAGTATGATAATAAGTGGCTTCCTGTGCCTGATAATACTATTTTAGGCTCTCCAGAACCGCATACCAAAGCTTATCAAATTTCACAAGCTAAGCCCGCTACCTATCGCTTCTTTGGGACGCTCTACCTAACTGACGCTACATTCTCTGCTTATGGTACGGCTTCGCCTAATGTTTATGACAACATGAACCTCTTTGGCAACCCTTATGTCGCAGCTATGCCCATCAAGGATTTGGTATTCCCTAATAGTGGGGTAGACAAGGTTGTATACCTCTTTAATACAGGTAGCCGTGAGCAGTGGCTAGCAGGTGCTGGGGGAACTACACCCAACAGTATCCCAGGCTCGTATACGGCAGGTATTCCTCAAGGCTTATCGGGTCATTTGCCCTCTATGCCTAAGACGATACCATCGCTCTCTACCTTTATGGTCAAGGCAAGTGGTAATGCTAACATTACGTTCCCATATAGTGCACTCGTAGGTAATACAGAGGCCAATCGTGCACGTTTAGCACCAGAGGCTGAACCCAACATTACCTCGCTCACCATTGACTTAGCAACAGACTCTGTGACTTACGACCGCTTGTGGCTCGTTACGGCTGAGGGTACTACAGCAAACTATGACAATGGCTACGATGCCGAAAAGTTCATCGCAGGCAATATCGCACAGCTCTATGCTATGGGGCAAAAGAACTATCAAGTGCTTGCTGCCGACAACGTGCACGATACACGTATAGCAGTGACACCAGGTGCTGAAAAGCGTGAACTCTCGTTACGATTCACCATTGAGCGTCCAGAGTTTAATATACATACCTACTACGTAGACGACCATGTCACTGGTCAGACGTTTATTGCGAAAGATGGTGATGTCTATAAGTTTACTGCTAAGCCTACCGATACGCTCCACCGCTTCACGGTGCGCACAAAACACATTACAGGTATGGTGCCAGCTCAAACTGCGATTGAAATTGTAGCCATAGGCGATCGTACTATTGAGGTGCGCAATAATACCGATAAGGAGGCTACCGCTAAGCTCTATGATGTGAAGGGTGTATTACTCGAAACCCTTATCATCGCTGCTGGCGAAAAGGTTAAGGCTAGTGTTGATATGCCAGGCTTTTACATTGTCAATGCCACTAATGGCACAACCGCAGCCGATGCTCGCTTCCTACTCAAATAGTGTTACAGCTCTATACTAACTCAACTGCATGCGCTCAAGCATACTCCTTATCTAGGGTGTAGCTTGAGCGCATTGTCGTAGTTATATGTATGCACTTTCATTAGGTGGTAATGTCGCTCCTAAAATAAAGTAGATACAGCCTTGACTCCATTTTTAGCATCTGTAAGCCCCAACGTGTTCAAATGTGTAGTGATCTACAACATCAAACGATGAGCATAGGAACTTACCATGATAAATAGATGGGATAATGGTTATATCCGAAAGTGTGGGAAAACTTCTTTGCTATATGCTGATACTTTCAAGCCCCCTTATTAGGCTAGCCTAATAAGGGGGCTTGAAAGTATGTAGAGCTGCGTGTATTTACACTTGCTCGAAATGGTATAGGAAAATGGCTACACCTTCAAGTGCTGGCTTCTTTTCGTTTTCTATTTCAATGGCAAATTTTACCTCGGCTTTCGCAATGCCTCTTAGGTTGGCTAGGCTTTGTAAGCTAGCTACGAGGCGCACGCGACGACCTGCAAGTACGGGCTGAGTAAACTTCATTTTCTCCATGCCGTAGTTGATCATCATTTTCAAATTGCGTACTTCGATGATTTGATTCCACAAGTGTGGTAGTACCGAGAGCGTGAGGTAACCATGGGCAATGGTGCTGCCAAAAGGTCCTGCGGCGGCTTTTTCTTGGTCGATGTGTATCCACTGGTGGTCTAGTGTGGCATCGGCAAAGCAGTTGATACGCTCTTGTGAGAGTTCAAGGTAGTCTGAGGTGCCAATGGGCTTACCGACTAGCTGGGCAAACTCGTCATACGAGCTAATGATTACTTTTTCCATAAAGGTTGTTGTTGGGTTCTTAATTTGCACTTGCAAAGATACAAATAAAATATGAGCTCTATGCACGTCCGATAGAGCTTTGTGCAGTCACTAGGCTTTGTGCAGAGCTTTGTTATCTAACCTGTTATTCGGTATTGGCTTGGTGACCCATACTTGATGGTAGGTTTAGACCATAGCTAGTGAGTGGCCATTGAGTTTGCGATACAAGTCAAGGGCATAGACATCTGTCATGCTCGATATGTGGTCTAGCACGGCCATGATACGGTCATAGAGCTCAGAGGCATAGACTTGGTATTGTGTTGGTACTCGACGTAGCACGAGACGACTATAAGCCTTGTCAGGGTCTTGCACAGCCTCAATGAGTGTTTCGAGCAGTGTGTTGAGTATGTGATGCCCCGAGATTTCGACATCGGCTACCTGACGTGAATGATAGATACGGGCAAACGCTGTGTCGGAGCAGCTCGTGTAGGCTTGGCGTAGGGTGGGTGTAATGTGGTCTATGAGTGCACCCTTGAAGCTACCCCTAAGTAGGTCAAGCTCGTGTGTGAGAAAAGCCTCCACGCAGGCATGTTCTAGATTATTGATAGCTCCTGCACGTAGGTAGACGATACGTTCATTGGGGTCGGTTACCCAGCGAAATGTGTCTTCGATGTGCTCTTGCTGTTTGGGGTCGAAGAAGCCAAGGAGTAAGTCGGTGGCCTCGGTATCACTAAGAATATGTAGTTTGTGCGCATCTTCGATATCCATGATTTGGTAGCAAATATCATCGGCTGCCTCTACAAGATATACTAAGGGGTGACGGCAGTAGGCAAGGCGATCTTTGCCATTATCTTCTAGACATATTAGTCCTGTTGTTTCGGCTATACGTTTAAAATCCTCGCGTTCGCTGTCGAAAAAGCCAAATTTGGGTTTGCCGCCAACAGCTATTGTGGAAGAGTATGGGTATTTGACGATACTCGCCAGCATGGCATAGGTCATCACAAAGCCTCCTGGTCGTCGTCCTTCAAACTGGTGTGTGAGCAGACGCAAGGCATTGGCGTTGCCATCAAAGTGCGTTAGGTCGTTCCATTGTGCTGGGGTGAGTTGGCTTTGCAGGGTGCACCCTTTGCCCTCTTTGAAAAAAGCGGTGATGGCTGCCTCGCCTGCGTGGCCAAAGGGTGGGTTGCCCATATCATGGGCAAGGCAGGCTGCCGATACGATACTACCTAAACCCTCAAATAGTTCGCGTGGCACCTCGGGGTGACGCTGTATGAGTACGCGTGCGACATCAGTACCTAGTGAGCGTCCTACACTAGATACTTCGAGTGAGTGTGTTAAGCGATTGTGTACAAAGACACTGCCTGGGAGAGGGAAAACCTGTGTCTTGTTTTGCATGCGTCGGAAAGGTGACGAAAAGATGAGTCTGTCAAAATCGCGCTGAAACACGCTGCGATATTCTTCGGCGTTAAGGCCTACCTCGCGGCCATGGCGTTGTGCCGAAATGAGTTTTTGCCAGTGCATTTGGGTCATAATCATAGCTTTATCTCTTGCAAAGATAGTATTATTTGCCAAGACTCTATGGTTATTTTGCACATAAATATCAAAAAAACTCCCTCAAAACGCTGTGCATATCCCAAGAAAATCGTAATTTCGCTATAAAATTACGCTTATGAAAGTCATCAATCTTGGCGCAGCTCACTCGGTAATCAATCAGTATATGGCAGAGCTGCGTAATACTGACGTGCAAGGCGATCGTATGCGCTTCCGTCATAATCTGCATCGCATAGGTCAGTGTATGGCCTACGAAGTGAGCAAAACCCTAAGCTATTCAGAGAAGACTATTACTACACCACTAGCCACGAAGCAAGTGGCCACTCCCGATGATACTATCGTTATTGGCACGGTACTTCGTGCTGGCTTGGCTATGCATCAAGGTTTTCTAGACGTGTTTGACAAGGCAGATTGTGCTTTCGTTTCAGCTTATCGTGATGAGAGCGATGCTGCATCAGAAACACTAGATATTCATGTGGAATATATCGCATCGCCATCGCTTGATGGTCGTACATTCATGCTTGTAGACCCTATGCTAGCTACGGGGGGGAGCCTGGAGTTGAGCTATCAAGCTTTCTTACGTAAAGGTACGCCTGCTAAGCTCCATATATGTGTGGCTATCGCCTCGCAGCAGGGTATAGACTTCTTGCAACAACACTTCCCATCGGACGATGTCACCTTGTGGTGTGCAGGCATTGACCCCGAACTTAATGCACAGGCCTACATCGTGCCAGGTCTTGGAGATGCTGGTGACCTTTGCTTTGGCGAAAAAATGAGTGGACGCGCTTGGGAGTAGGCTTTAATGCTACGCTTTTGCCCTTGTAGTTCAACGGATAGAACAAGAATTTCCTAAATTTTAGATCCGAGTTCGATTCTCGGCGAGGGCACATGCTGCGCTCTACTCATTGGTGTGGGTAGAGCGCAGCATGTAGTATGTTATTCTTGTTCATCTCGCTCAAAAAGTCTACCTTTGTAGTGCCGTATTTCAGTTGAATAGCCTAGTATAAAGCTCAAAAACGTATGCACTTCTTTTTGTTAATTGCTAATTTTCCTGGCTTTGGTGGTATTGAGCGTGTGACGCAGGTGCTGGCCGAAGGTATGGTGTCGGCTGGCCATGCTGCTACTATCGTGAGTCTTAGGCCTACGCATGTTGGAGCTACCACTGCCAGCCTAGACACTCGTGTAGCCCATAATGTGTTGCCTTGTGCTAGTTACCCCGATGCCCCCGAAAATAGTGCATATTTTGTTCATCTTCTGCGTGAGCATCAGCCCACAGCTGTGCTCTATCAAGATGGTTATACGCCCGATCTCTTGCCCCTCTTGCAGCGTGTATATGCACAGCAGCCGTTTCGTTTGTTTGTAGCTGAACATAACACGCCGCTTTGCCATGTACGTGCATGGGGTGAGGTCGTACGTGGACTCAATTGGTGCTCGCCCAAGGATTGGCTTCGAGCTATGGCATGGCCGTTTATTCGTGCTAAGCGTTGGCCACAGGTAGTGGCACGCCATAAGGCATTGGTAGCTATGGCTGAGGGCTATGTCGTGTTGAGTGAGGCTTATATACCTCATTTGTTGCGTTTGGTAGGAGAGGAGTATAGACATAAGGTGTCTTATCAAGGTAATCCACTAACACTCCCACTACCTACTGACCAAAAGGCCATTGTGGGGCAAAAGGAAAAAGAATGTCTCGTTGTAGCACGTTTAGAGCGTGACAAGGGCATTGATCTCTTAATGCGTATTTGGCCACGTTTTGCAGAGCAACACCTTGATTGGCGGCTCACCATTCTTGGCGTAGGTCCTATGGAGGCTACACTGCGTGCAGCTATTGCTGCTGGGCGTATGCCACGCACGAGGCTAGCCACACCCACGCACGATGTTGCTCCTTACTATGCACGTGCTTCGTGCTTGCTGCTTACATCGAGATTTGAGGGCTGGGGGTTAGTCTTGACCGAAGCCATGGCTTACGGCTGCCTCCCTATTGCTTTTCATAGCTATGCTGCTCTTCCTAGTATATATACTGATGGCGTTGAAGGCTATATCGTGCCTGCTTTTAATGTGTCGGCTTTCGTGGCTGCTATGGATAGGCTGGTGCGTTTGCCCGACCATGTGGCTATGCAGCAGGCTGCTATGGCGCGTGCTGCTACGTTTGCCGTGCCAGAGGCAGTGGCTCAATGGCAGGCACGTATGGCATAAGATGCGTGTTTTGCTTTTATCTTGCTTATCTTTTTACTAGCCTGTTGTTTGAAAATGCCGTTTTTTGACTTGTGGGTGTTTGTAGAATGGTAGTTTTTTGTTATCTTTGTGGCGCAATTTGATATATTGACGGCCTGTTTTTATAACAAGTGGCTAGAAACTTGATTTTAATTCTTTACAAATTCATAATACCTCAACATTATGTGTGGTATAGTAGGTGCATTTAATATACAAGCTGATAAAGAACAAACCTTGCGAAGCGAGGTACTCACGATGGCGCGTTGTATCCGCCATCGTGGTCCCGATTGGAGCGGTATTTATTCTAATAGCCGCGTAGTCATGGCGCATGAACGTTTGTCGATTGTTGACCCACAGTCGGGAGGGCAGCCTTTGTTCAGTCCTGATGGCAAGCAAGTGCTTATCGTCAATGGCGAAATCTATAATCACCGCGTACTTCGTCAGCAGTTTCAAGGGAAATACGAGTTTCAAACGGGGTCGGATTGCGAGGTGGTTTTGGCACTCTACCGTGAGCGTGGTGTAGACTTGCTTCATGAGTTACATGGCATGTTTAGCTTTGCACTATACGATAGCGAAACGGATGATTTTCTCATTGCTCGCGACCCTATTGGCATCATTCCGCTCTACATCGGCTATAATGCCGATGGTAGTGTTATGGTAGCTAGCGAGCTAAAAGCGCTTGAAGGTCATTGTGACCGTTACGAGCCTTTTCTTCCCGGACACTATTATCGTGGTAGTGAGGGCAAGATGGTGCGTTGGTATGAGCGTGACTGGATGGACTACGCTGCTGTGGCCAACAATGGTGGTAGTGCCGACGATGTGCGCCAAGCGTTAGAGGCTTCAGTTAAGACCCATTTGATGAGCGATGTACCTTATGGCGTGTTACTCTCGGGTGGTTTAGATAGCTCTGTAATCTCGGCTATTGCTAAGCAATATGCCGATAAACGTGTGGAGACCGATGATGCCGCACAGGCTTGGTGGCCACAGCTTCACTCGTTTGCCGTAGGCTTGAAAGGTGCACCCGACTTGGCCAAAGCGCAAGAGGTAGCCGACCATATAGGTACCGTACACCATGAGATACATTATACAGTGCAAGAGGGTTTAGATGCCATACGCGATGTGATTTACCATATTGAGACTTACGATGTTACTACGGTGCGGGCTTCTACACCGATGTATTTGCTTGCTCGTGTAATTAAAAGTATGGGTATCAAAATGGTGCTTTCGGGCGAGGGAGCCGATGAAGTATTTGGGGGGTACCTCTATTTTCACAAAGCACCCAATGCAAAGGAGTTTCATGAAGAAACAGTACGCAAGCTCTCTAAGTTGCATCTCTATGATTGTCTCCGTGCCAATAAGAGTTTGTCGGCTTGGGGTGTAGAGGGGCGTGTGCCTTTCCTTGATACCCCTTTCTTAGACACGGCTATGCGTCTCAATCCTGAGCTCAAAATGT
Source organism: Bacteroidales bacterium (assembly GCA_030528715.1). GTDB lineage: Bacteria > Bacteroidota > Bacteroidia > Bacteroidales > Bacteroidaceae > Alloprevotella. The sequence goes on from JAUMYJ010000023.1 coordinate 14,611, forward strand.
GTCCTGGTAAGACACCCGAGAAAAAAATAGTACGCGAAGCCTTCCAGAACCTCTTGCCTGAGAGCGTGCTGTGGCGTCAGAAAGAGCAGTTTAGTGATGGTGTGGGATACAGCTGGATTGATACGCTCAAAGAGGTCACAGCTGCTGCTGTGAGCGATGAACAGATGGCTACCGCTGCTGAGCGTTTTCCCATCAATCCGCCACGCAATAAGGAAGAGTATTATTACCGTGCTATATTTGCCGAGCACTTCCCTAGTGATAGTGCTGCTGCTTGTGTGCCAAGTGTGCCTAGCGTAGCTTGCTCTACGGCCGAAGCCTTGGCGTGGGACGAAAGTTTCAAAAATCTCAACGACCCTAGTGGTCGTGCCGTAAAAGGAGTACACGACGAAGCCTACTAACAGCTTAAAGTTGTGTATGCTTAGCACCAAGAGGGTTATACACAAGTTGTCCTAGAGGGTTTTGCTTTGAAGTATTATAGGCCTAAGCCCTAATTTTATAGTAAAACATTCGCATTAAAGACGGAAAACTTTAATGCGAATGTTTGTATGTGGCTTAACAGAGGAGGCATCACACTAAGCTGTGTGGTGTCTTTCTCCCTGTAAGTCTCGTGGTAGATGTTATTACTTGAATACGATTTTTTTGCTACGACTATTGAGGTAAATACCCGATGTGGGCTGATATATGGAGCGTCCCAGGAGGTCGTAGTATTGCTCTGCTTGTGGAGCTATGGGGGTGGACGAGATGTTTGTGATGACTTCTTCGGAGGTCTTTTCTAGCGCCCAAGTACTAGCCCCCCAGAAAGGCTTTGTGAGCACATAGCTCCATGAGTTGGGGTTAGTGTACCAACTCACCGTTTTCTCTCTATTCATGATACAAATGCCCGTTTTGCCATCGAGTGTACGCTCTTCGAGTGTCCATGCATAGGGCTTGCCCACAAAGAGTGTTTGGTCGGCACCACGACCTGAAATATAAGCGGCAGTACCCGTACCCTTGTTGTAGATTAGCACTGTTCCGTCTTCTTTCTTGACGAATTGCCACAATTGGAGGTCGCTGTTATTATGTAGGCTTGGTATGACTTGTTTGTTGGTGTTATTGGCAGTAGCATAGCGATTGTCAAACCAAATGTTGCGTAGGCGGTAGTAATGTTGTGTGCTGATACTCGCCAATAGACTGGTGCGCTCCATGGCCAGAAACGCGGCATATAGTGTGGCGTATTGCTTGTAGAGTGTTTCGTTCACTTGACCTTTGCGCACTGCTTCGGTCGCAGGTTGAAGCACTTGATGACGTAAGAAATTGAGAGCCTCGGTCGTAGGTTGGTTCATCTCTCCAATCTTGGCCGTACGTAGCGTAAACTCGGCTTTGCGACAAAGCCCTTGAAGTTGTTGAGTAAAGTCGGTCACTTCTGTAATAACCCATGTGCCAGAGTGACACAAGCCTAGGCTGTCGAGTGCATTTACCTCACCCGATAAGGTCGCATTGAGGCGTTTTACATAGCCTGTTTTGTAGGGCTGATAGCCTTGTATGCTAGAAAGTACAACTACACCAGGAATGTACGTATAGCCTCCGTTGGGCACTGTGGCTTTGTCTATGCGTAGAGGCGTGCCATTGGTCGCATTTGTTTGAGCATTTTGGCCATAAGCAGGTAGTTGTACAAGTGCCTCTGTAAGTTGGCTTTTGAGTACAAAGCCGCCATCGGTGGGTACAAACTGCCACAACTCTTCAGGCTCTATCTGTGGTGTGTAGTGGATACGTAATTTATTGCCAGAAAGATAGAGTGAAGAGCCTGCAAACTGGCGTTTGTAGTAGGTTGAGGCAGACTTTATTTGATAGGTTTTGCCTGCTTGTGGCTGAACGATAGGAGCTTGCTTGAAGGTGGCGAGTGCCGTGCGGAGTTGCTCGGCTTTTGGACCTGCTTGGCTAGTGTTGCCTTCAATAGCACTTCGAGCTTGGTTAAGTGCTTCTTGGAGTGCATCGTAAGCCTGCTGAGAGGCATAGCCTACTGCACCTGGTAAGCTCTTGGCTAGTACCTGTGTTGCTTCGTTGAGTATTTGGCGCTCGGCCGAAATAGGCTTGGGGGTAATATAGTGCTTGGCATAGCTGTATTCGAGTGCATCTAAAATTTCACCCTGTGCTTGCAAACGCTTGTAAAAGCTAGTCCAATTCTTTTTAGTCGTGGGTAACCAGCCAGTCTCTGAGAGTGCTAAAAGGCGAGGCAAGGTTTGATATTCCATTTCTTCGGCATCGTTGGTAGTTTCAGTCCACAGATTACCTTGTACGCCTAGACAGAATGTTTCGCGTCCCGAGAGTTCAGCTGTGGGAGACGTATTATAGACTGTTTCGACAGAGTTGACAGAGTTGTCGCCCCAACCGCCATGGTAAGGCTCGTCAATACGCAAAGCACTTGGAGAAGCTTGCATCCAGTCGAGGTAGAGCTTGTTCCAAGGCACATAGATGCTTTTTAGACCTAAGTCGGCAGCTACTTGGGAGGGGGTGCGATTGGTATATTTACCGCCTGGGTCAGGGGCTACGTTCCAAGCCATGACAATGGGCTTAATTTGGAATTTGCTGTTCCAATGCAAGGTGAGTTCGTCCCATACCACGACACCTTTTTGATGCTTGTTTTGAATGTAAGTACCCAAATGATTGACAAGCCAAGCTTGTAGCTGCTCGACACCTGTAAGGTTGTGCTGTCTTACGCGCTCTAAGCATTGTGCATTTTTTCTCCAAGCATCAGTCGGACACTCATCACCGCCTAGGTGGATATAGGGGTAGGGGAATATTTCGGCTAGGTAGTCCATAACGTCCTCTAAGAATTCTATTACTCTATCGTCACCAACGTTGAGTACATCGTGTGAAATGCCTGCATTAACACGTACTTCGTAGTGCTTGCTTGGGTCGCAGCTAAACTCGGGATACGCAGCGATTGCAGCTACCATATGGCCTGGGAGGTCTACTTCGGGGAGTATCTCGATGTTTCTTTCTTTGGCATAGGTTACGATTTCTTGTAAATCGGCTTTGGTGTAGAAAAGGCCGCGGCCATACTCCGTGTCATCGAAGAATTGACCACCTTGGCCAGGGTTGGTGTACGAGCGTGCACGAATAGCACCAACTTCGGTAAGACGAGGATATTTGGGTATCTCAATACGCCAGCCTTGATCGTCCGTAAGGTGCCAATGAAAACGGTTCATCTTGTAAAGAGCCATGACGTCAAGTATGCGCTTGACTTCTTCTTTGCTAAAAAAGTGGCGTGCCACATCAAGCATGAAACCACGATAGCCTAGTTGAGGCTCGTCTATGATATTAACATAAGGCAAGCCCCAAACGATATCATCTTGTGTCGTCTTTGAGAAGAAAGCACGTGGTAATAGCTGTTTTAACGATTGTAGCGCGTAGAAAAAGCCTGCTCGGCTAGAAGCCTTAATAACTACACTTCCCTCTGTTACATGTAGTGTATAGGCCTCGTGAGCAAGTGTGTTGTCAATTGTGAGTAAGATGTAGCCTGTCTCCGAACTGCTGGGAGTAGGCTGCACGTTGAGGGCTTGTTTAGAGGTGGTGCTCAGTTGCGTAGCAAATGCTTCTACGTATGGCTTTACGCTGTCGTTGGGGTAAGTAATTGTTTGCAGCTTGCTTAGAGGCATCAAGCCTTCTTGTTCGATGTTGAGCTGCTTGGGATAGGGAACAATGGCGATGCGCCCTAATGCATTGTAATCTTGCTCGCTGATGAAGACAATAGGGTTGTTGACATCTCCTTTTGTCCATAGACCTACACCTCTGTTACCTGTTGCCCCTCCCCAAAGGTTCATGGCTACTTGATTGTTGCTTGTGGGCGTTATCTCATAGGCCATCTCGCTGCTTAGTGCTTGGAGTGAAAACGTGGTTATTTCAGTAGCATTGAGCTTTGCTTTTACCTTTTGATTTTGTGCGGCTGCACTGACGTGTAGGACATAGCCCAGTTTGTTGGTAAAGGTATATCCCTGCGTAGGTGTGCCTGTAAGTTTCCACCACTGTCCTTCATCGTTCTTGGCTGAAGCGACTGACACTTCTCCTTGCTCTTGAGCAGTAATCACCTTGCCACCATTTAAGAATTGTAAGAGGTACCACGTGACATTTCCTTCTGTACTTACTTTGGGAACATTTGATGCATGAGCTGATAGCCATATCAGCAGCATGCAGAGAATAGAAATAATTTTTTGGCTCATATGTGTAAATTTAGAAATATACATATATATACCAGCAAAGGTAATAAATTGTTTTTTATTATCACAAGAATGTTGGGTAGGATTTTTTCAATCTAAGTGTGTAAATTGCTGTTTGGGGCACTAATTAGGACGAAAAAACTTGCTTCAAAATTTGGCTATCTCGTACAAATACGTTAATTTCGTCATAGTGATACCCTTTGCCTGTTGTAGCTCGGCGATGTTTAGATAGACTATGTACAAACTAATGGGGTGCTAAATATATAATCGTGTATAAAACTATGCCAACTTCTGCTGAATTAATGCCGCTCGTGACCTTGCATACCGATGTGACGGGCTTTTTGCATTACCTTAGGGCGGACAAAGGCAGCTCGCCACTCACTGTGGCCACCTATGAAAACGATTTGAGACTATGGCTTGAACATATGGCTGTGAAGTATCCAGAATTACTCGCTTGGCCAAAAATTACACCACAAGCCATACGTTCGTGGGTTATGGCTATGAGTCGTGGGGGGGGGATAGCACCTGCAACGATTAACCGCCGTTTAAGCGCGTTGCGTAGTTTGTTTCGCTACTTACGCCTATGTGGGCTAGCAGAGCACGACCCACTGCGCTCTATCAAGAGTCTCAAAAAGCCCAAGCAGCTCCCCAAATACCTCAAAGAGCGTGAGATGCATAAGCTGATAGATGAGGTGGAGTATGGCGAAGATTATGAAGGACAGCTCGAACGTGCTATTATCGTCACGCTCTGTCATACAGGCATACGCCGTGGTGAGCTATTGGGCTTGCGTCTAGCCGATGTGGATTGGGCACAACAGCAGCTCCGTGTGTTAGGTAAACGTAATAAGGTTCGCCTCGTACCTTTTGGAGATGAAATGGCACAAGTACTTCGCGCTATGCTAGCCTGCAATGAAGAGGGTTTGCGCCCTCTTGATATGCCTCTATTCGTGCAGCTTGATGGTAAGCCACTTACCACAGGGCGTTTAGCTAAGATTGTTCGCAAACGCATTGGTGAGGTTTCGACGATAGCTAAGCGTACACCTCACGTGTTGCGCCACACCTATGCTACCGCTATGCTAAATAATAATGCTGCACTCGAAAATGTTAAAGAGCTGCTCGGACACGAGAGTGTAGCTACAACTCAAGTCTATACACATACGACTATCGATGAACTCAAAAAAGCCTATCGTAGTGCACATCCACGCGCTTAGGTTGCTTTACTAACCTTATAATAAAAGAAAAGGAGGATCCTATGAACATCAAGATTCAAGCTATCCATTTCGATGCTTCTCAACCCCTGCATGACTTCATCACCAAGAAACTGAACAAGCTAGGTAAGCTAGCCGAAGCTGCCGATAGCGCAGAGGTGACACTCAAAGTCGTGAAGCCCGAAACGGCCAATAATAAAGCCACTAGCATACGTATAGCCCTACCAGGAGGCGAAATCTTTGCCGAAAAAGTGGCCGATACCTTTGAAGAAGGTGTAGACAACTGCATTGACGCGCTGCAAAAGCAGTTAGAACGCTATAAGGAAAAGGCACGCGGCTAAGTAAGCCCGTCTGCTCTAGTTATGCTCCTGCGATAGAGATACCATCTGTCGCAGGAGCATGTTGCGTTTTGTCTATGTTGTACGCATGTTGCGTGCTATAGAGCAGCTAAGCACGTTTCCTTGAAAATAGGGGTTTTCCTAAAAAAAAACTGAGTTTGTTTTTCTGAACTTTTTGCTTTGTGGATTCTAGATTTATATGTAAATTGCACGTGTTATTTCAATGTTCAAAACAAATATTATGTCAATGTTAAAATTATGTTTGGCATGTTCGCTAACGTTGTTGGCTGCATGCGGTGGCAATGAATTATTGCCTGAAAGTGGCGATGATATCGGGAAGCCTATGACATCGCAAGTTGTTAATCCTTATCAGCGCAGTGAGGCAGAGGCTAAGCCTTTAGCCTTCTTGTCTCAAGTCATGGAAGTGAAGGTGCCTTCGTGTCGTCTATGATATCAAACCAAATTAAGGTAGACATGATTATGAAACTCTTACGTCTGTATTTGGGGCTCTTTGTGTCCCTAGTGTTAATGGCCACGTCTTGCAATAATAATGTTGGCTATAATGAGGTGGTAACCGACTATGCTGTATATGATTATCGCCTGCCCGATAGTCTCACGATTTATCCGCTTAATAAAGGAGGCAGCTTGCATTTCTTTACGAGTCAGCATTATCGTCCAGGCTCTGCCGAGTATGCTGCATACGCTACGCGCTATGGTGACACCAAGGCCAAGCAATGGCTCTTTGAGGGGCAATGCACTTTTGTAGTAGGTGTTGAGCAGGTGCAAATGCTGCAACGTACCGCTATGGGCGATACCATTGACGTGTCGCCTTACTATGCAGTGCTATATCGTGACAACCAGCACTATGTGCAGGGACGTGGTAAGTATCGTGTTGAGCATAAGCCTAACGAGCGAGAGGGTAGGGTGCTGATGTCTCGTTGTAAAGGAGCGGATACGTGCCAATGGTTATTCTCGCTAAGTTATACGAGGTTTGAGCTGCTTGATACGGCTATGGTAAAGCCAGATAGTAGCACGATGCTTGTCTTGACACTTGGTGATGGGAGAAAGTTAAAGGCACATTGGCTGCCTCGTTAGAGTTGCTAATGGTATGGGTCACGATAGGGTACAAACTCTAGTCGTGACCTGTTGTTATTTTGTGGGTGGCTGTGTAATTAAGATGCTTTGGCGTTTTTCGTGCCACACAAAGTGTTGTGCCAAGAGCGGATACATTTGTTTCCGGTCTTGATACATGTGTGCCATGCTTTGATACAAGTGTACCCAGTTTTGGTACGCCCCTTTAAGTCTATGTTGCTGGAGCGTAGCCTTGTGGTTGTAGTGGTTGGGTGCGTGTTGTTGTTGAGCTTAGTGCTAGCTCTTTGGTTCTCGTGTGATGAAATGCCTATGTGTATAAAAAAACATAGGCTTGGTGCGAAAAAAATGCGCAAAAGTTTGGAAGCTAAAAAAAAAATGCCTATCTTTGCACTTGTTTTTAGGCAGTGCACTCTTGCATGGCTCTTTTGAGTGTGCTGGCTAAAGGTGAAAGGGCAAATACCAGAGTGGCCAAATGGGGCAGACTGTAAATCTGCTGGCTTACGCCTTCGGTGGTTCGAATCCATCTTTGCCCACGCAATAAAATGCACAGCTTGCTTTAAGCAGGTATCTAGATTTTGCGGAAGTAGCTCAGTTGATAGAGCATTAGCCTTCCAAGCTAAGGGTCGCGGGTTTGAGCCCCGTCTTCCGCTCTGCTGGTGGTGTGTGGTTTGCGTTTTTGCTGCTATAGCTCAGTGGTAGAGCACTTCCTTGGTAAGGAAGAGGTCTCGAGTTCAAATCTCGATAGCAGCTCCATTTTAATTGTAGAAAAGTAAACATTCAAAATAAAATAGTACAGCTATGGCAAAAGAAAAATTTGAGCGTACCAAGCCCCACGTGAACATCGGTACGATTGGTCACGTGGATCACGGTAAGACTACGCTTACTGCTGCAATCACTACGGTGTTGGCTAAGAATGGTCTTTCAGAGCTCCGTTCTTTCGACTCAATTGACAATGCTCCAGAAGAAAAGGAGCGTGGTATCACGATCAATACTTCTCACGTTGAGTATCAAACTGCTAACCGTCACTACGCTCACGTAGACTGTCCAGGTCACGCTGACTACGTAAAGAACATGGTTACTGGTGCTGCTCAGATGGATGGTGCTATCATTGTAGTAGCTGCTACTGACGGTCCTATGCCTCAAACGCGTGAGCACATTCTGCTTGCTCGTCAGGTAAATGTTCCTCGTCTCGTTGTGTTCCTTAATAAGTGTGACATGGTGGAAGACGAAGAAATGCTCGAACTCGTAGAAATGGAAATGGGTGAATTGCTCGCTGCTTACGATTTCGAAGCTGAAACGCCTATTATTCGCGGTTCTGCCCTTGGTGGTTTGAACGGTGTTGCTCAGTGGGAAGAGTCTATCATGAAGTTGATGGAAGCCTGCGACAACTGGATTAAGGAGCCACAACGCGATGTTGAAAAGCCATTCTTGATGCCAGTTGAAGACGTGTTCTCTATCACAGGTCGTGGTACTGTAGCTACAGGTCGTATCGAAACTGGTATTATCAAGGTAGGTGACGATGTTCAAATCCTTGGTCTTGGTGAAGACAAGAAGTCTGTAGTGACTGGTGTGGAAATGTTCCGCAAGTTGCTCGACGAAGGTCAGGCTGGTGAAAACGTAGGTCTTCTCCTTCGTGGTATTGACAAGAATGAGATTAAGCGTGGTATGGTAATTACTCGTCCTGGTACGATTACTCCACACTCTCGTTTCAAGGCTTCTATCTATGTATTGAAGAAGGAAGAAGGTGGTCGTCACACGCCATTTGGTAACAAGTATCGTCCTCAGTTCTACCTCCGTACAATGGACTGTACGGGTGAAATCACGCTGCCAGAAGGTGTAGAAATGGTTATGCCTGGTGACAACGTAGAAATCAATGTAGAACTTATCTACCCAGTAGCTCTTAATGTAGGTCTCCGTTTCGCTATCCGCGAAGGTGGTCGTACGGTAGGTTCTGGTCAGATTACTGAAATTCTTGACTAAGTATTAGTCGGTATTTCGGACTGAAATGCTAAAATTGGGTATTTGCACTTGCATAAGTGCAGTGCAAATACCTCTTTTACGGGAATAGCTCAGTTGGTAGAGCACTGGTCTCCAAAACCAGGTGTCGGGAGTTCGAGCCTCTCTTCCCGTGCAATAAAGAATAAAACAATGAAGAAATTCATAACCTACTGTAAGGACTCTTACAACGAACTTGCTCACCATATGACGTGGCCTACACGTCAAGAGCTTTCGAGCAATACGGTAGTGGTGCTTACTGCTTCCATTATCATTGCCGCTGTTGTATTCCTGATGGATAGCACCTTCCAGTTCGTGATGAAGGATTTCATATACCCCCATTAATTCGCTAGTAAGGAGTAATGGAAGAGAAAGATTTTCGCTGGTACGTACTTATCGCCATCAGCAGCAAGGAAACGAAGGTGAAAGAATATATCGATCGTGAGATCGAAAACAATCACTTTGGTGGCCTTGTTCGTCAGGTGTTGGTACCTACTGAGAAATACTTTGTACAGCGCAACGGCAAACGCGTGACTAAGGAACGCAATATTATGCCAGGCTATGTGCTTGTCGAAGCAGCCTTGCGAGGTGATACTGCGCACAACTTGCGCTCTACGCCCAATGTTATAGGCTTTCTCGGTGGTATGGAAAACCCTTCGCCGCTTAGACAGGAAGAAGTAGACCGTTTCCTCGGAATGGTCGATGTGTTGCATTCGGAATCTGCCGAAGAAGGTGTAGCCTTCGAGGTGGGCGAAAGCGTGAAGGTGAACGATGGAGCTTTTGGTGGCTTTGTTGGGGTAATAGACGCTATTGACCTCGAAAAGCGCAAGCTCACGGTTAAGGTTAAGGTGTTTGGTCGTGATACGGCGCTGACCCTCAATCTTGGGCAAGTCACGAGAGACATTGGCTAAGTGTTACGCCAAAGTTAATGTATCTCTCACAATTCAATTAAAATAAATAACAATGGCTAAGGAAATTGCTGGATTAATCAAATTACAGATTAAAGGCGGCGCAGCTAATCCATCACCTCCCGTAGGTCCCGCACTTGGTGCCAAGGGGATTAATATCATGGATTTCTGCAAGCAGTTTAATGCGAGAACGCAGGAGAAAGCCGGTAAGGTACTCCCTGTGGTGATCACATACTACAGCGATAAGTCTTTTACTTTTGTGGTAAAGACACCTCCTGTGGCGGTTCAATTGTTGGAAGCAGCTGGTAAGAAGAGTGGTTCTGCCGAACCTAATCGTGCCAAGATTGCTTCGATTACTTGGGAACAAGTAAAGGCAATTGCCACAGATAAAATGCCCGACCTCAACTGCTTCACAATCGAAGCTGCTATGAAGCTCGTGGCTGGCACAGCACGTAGTTTGGGTATCACTATTCAGGGTGAGTTTCCTGGTAACAATTAAAAACTTCAAGAATGGCTAAGTTGACAAAGAATCAAAAGCTGGTCGCTGACAAGATTGAAGCAGGAAAGGCTTACTCTCTCAAAGAAGCTTCTCAGCTGGTTAAGGAAATCACTACGACAAAGTTTGATGCCTCACTCGATATTGATGTACGCTTGGGTGTAGACCCACGCAAGGCAAACCAAATGGTGCGTGGTGTGGTAACATTGCCTCATGGTACAGGTAAGACTGTACGTGTATTGGCACTCGTTACACCTGATGCCGAAGCTGCGGCAAAAGAAGCTGGTGCTGACTATGTAGGTCTAGACGAATATATTGAAAAGATCAAGGGTGGTTGGACAGACATCGACGTTATCATTACGATGCCCGCTGTGATGGGTAAGATTGGTGCTTTGGGTCGTGTACTTGGCCCTCGTGGCTTGATGCCTAACCCTAAGAGCGGTACGGTAACGATGGACGTGGCTAAGGCTGTGGCCGAAGTGAAGGCCGGTAAGATCGATTTTAAGGTAGACAAGACTGGTATCGTGCATGCCTCTATTGGCAAGGTTTCGTTTGATGCTCAAAAGATAGTTGAGAATGCTCGCGAGTTTATCAATACGATTATCAAGCTGAAGCCTACTGCTGCTAAGGGCACATACATCAAGAGTATTTATCTTTCAAGTACCATGAGCCGCGGTATCAAAATCGACCCACGCTCGGTAGATGAAGTTTAATAGCGAAGTATCATGAGAAAAGAAGATAAAGCAATCATTATTGAGCAGCTCGGTGAACGTCTTAAGGAGTATGCACACTTCTATATTGTAGATGTTACGGGTATGAACTCGGAGGCTACAAGTGCTTTCCGTAGAAAGTGTTTTGAGAAGGAAGTAAAGATGCTCGTGGTAAAAAATACCTTGCTTCAAAAAGCCTTCGAAGCCTCTGGCGTTGACTTCTCTGCATTCTTCCCCACTTTGAAAGGTAATACAGCATTGCTGTTTAGTAATGTGGCAAACCTACCTGCTAAGTTGATTAAGGATAATGCAAAGGATGGTATCCCTGGTCTCAAAGCTGCCTATGCAGAAGAGGGTTTCTATGTAGGTGCTAACCAACTCGATGCTCTCGTGGCTATCAAGAGCAAGAATGAGGTTATCGCTGAAGTGGTATCTCTGCTCCAATCGCCTGCTAAGAATGTGGTGTCAGCCCTTCAAAGTGCTGGTCAGACCATCCATGGTGTGCTCAAAACCATGGGCGAAAAAGCCGAATAATCTCGGTAGAGCAACTTTCAATTAACAGAAAACAAACAATAAAATATACAAGAAAATGGCAGATATCAAAGCTATTGCTGAAGAATTGGTAAATTTGACAGTTAAGGAAGTAAACGAGTTGGCAACCATCTTGAAGGAAGAGTACGGCATTGAGCCTGCTGCTGCTGCTGTTGCAGTTGCT
>JAUMYJ010000041.1 GCA_030528715.1 Bacteroidales bacterium
TCGTCGGGGTTCCATACTAAGAGCTGGTAATATGGGCGATTGCTTTTGATGTCGTGTTCATCAAGGTCGCAGCTTAACCCTGTACCTCCACCTGCGGCACGAAAGGCGATTTCGCGCAATCGGCCTATCTCGCGTACCACATTGGGGGCTTGCTGGTAGGTTACCACGTAGATTTTGTTGTTGCTCTTATTGGTAAAGCGTAAACAGCGATCTTCGGTCAGTTCTGCTTTGAGCAATGCCTTATCTACTGGGGGGATTATTTCCTGCATCATGTTCTCTTGTCGTCAGTTTACTTCCGCTCGTTGGTGTTAGTTTGGGGCGTAGAGGTCGTAGCTGTGGTCTGTGGCAGTGTGTACACGATGTGGCGTACGTATTCAGCCCACTCAATAGCAGTGCGACTACGGTCAAATGTTTGCCATGGTATGGGTTTGCCAATGTATATGTTAAAGCGTTTGCCCACGTTGCGATACATCTCGTCTACTAGGAAGAGCATGGCAATATTGACCTTTAATCCTAGTGCGTGGCACACGCGCTCAATAGTGTAGAAACGTGCCGAATTGTGCCCATCAAAGTGTATCGGTACGACATCGCGCTGTGTCTGTATGCTTTTGGTAATGAAGGTCTTGCGCCATGGCAAGTCGGCTATCACTCCTTGGCGTTGTCGTGAGCATAGTCCTGCGGGAAACATGATGATGTGCTCCTGACCTGCAAAGCCAGCTTCTACCATGGCTGGGAAGTCTTTGCTCTGTTTCCCTGTTTTGTTTATAGGAATGCAGAGTGGGGCAAGTCCAGGCAGGTGCATTAAGACATCGTTTACGAGGTATTTTACACGACCATCGTAATGGCGTCCAAGCAGTGCACCTAGTGCCACACCATCGCCACCACCTAGAGGGTGATTGCTCACAAACGTGTAGCGTTGCCCCTCGGCATCGCTGGGCAAGTGTTCACGGCCATGTACCACGAGCTCCATTTGTAGGTAGTCTACACAGGCTTCTAGCCATGCCACACCGGTGAGGTGGCGACTCTCGTGCAAAAAAGCATTCACACGCGCCTCGTGTAGTGTGCGTTGTAGCCAGTGCACCACAAAGCGTGGTACGAAGCGCATACGTGTGCCCAGCTTGCTGTGTAAGATGTGTTCTACATCAATTGTTTTGATGGTATCTCTTTGTGGTAGGTTAGTGTTACTCATCTGTTTCTCAACATAAGCCATGTTGTGGCATGGCTTGCACGAATATGCAAAAATAATCAAATTTGTCGATTTAGCCCCATGCTATCGCAAAAAAAACGATCTAAGAGCCGATTGTTATACGAATGTTGTTGTCAAAAACAGAGTGCGTCTTATAGCTTTTGAGGGAGGGTAAATAAGCGTGTACCATTGCTGCCCTTGATTAATATAAGACTATTGCAGATAGGGTGCTGCGCAAGATGTGTTGTGAGCGCATCAATGGTGGTAAAGTGGTATGTCTGTGTGTCGCTATTCACTTGAAAGGCATCGCCTACGTAATAAACAGCTTGGCATTGCCCAGAAGCAATAAGTGCAGCAACCTGAGCTACAATGGCAGCGTGTGCCTGGCTACTAGCCTGGCCTAGCTCACGCATCTCACCCAATATGAGCACTTTGTGTCGATGCTCTATGAGGGCAAAGTTGCTCAGTGCAGCAGCCATGCTTGTGGGGTTGGCATTGTAGGCATCTACGATGAGTTGGTTGGTAGCGGTGCGTATTAATTGTGAGCGGTTGTTGCGTGGAATATAGTCAGTAAGTGCTTGCCCTATGCTCGTAGGTGTGAGGCCAAAGTGTAGGCCAATCGTAATGGCAGCCAATGCATTAGGTAGATTATAGCCACCTACAAGCTGCATACTTACTTCGTGCCACCTTTTCCCACCAGCTTGCAGCCAGCGAAAGCGCAGTGTGCTATCGGTAGCCAAAAGCTCACCTACAACGCTAGTATGCTGTGTTGGGTGCTCGGTGCTATAGCCGATATAGTGTAGCCCATCGGCCATACTTAGTAGCTCGGGGCTATCGGTATAAACAAATGCAGTGCGTTGCTGCTGACGTAAGTAAGTGTAAAGCTCACCTTTGGCACGCTTGATACCCTCAAATGAGCCAAAGCCTTCAAGGTGTGCCATACCCACGTTGGTTATTAACCCATAGTTGGGCTGAACGATAGCGGTGAGCTGGGCGATTTCGCCCTCGTGGTTAGCTCCTGTTTCAATCACTGCAAAGGTGTGCTCTGGGCGTAAGCGAAGCAACGTTAGTGGCACACCGATGTGATTGTTTAGGTTGCCCTCGGTGTAGAGTACGTTAAACTGCTTGGCTAGTACGGTAGCCACGAGCTCCTTGGTGGTTGTTTTGCCGTTGGTACCTGTAATTTGTAACACTCGTCCTCCCCACTGCATGCGATGGTGGTGTGCTAGGGCTTGTAGCGTGGCTAGTACATCGTCTACCAAAATGAGTCGTGCATCGCCAGTGGCTACGCTGGCATCGTCTACCACGGCGTAGGCACAGCCAGCTGTCAAGGCCTGAGTGGCAAATTGATTGCCGTCAAAGTTGGCACCACGTAGGGCAAAGAAGAGCATGCCCTCGGCACATTGGCGTGTGTCGGTCGTGATGTGTGGATAGTTGAGAAAAAGAGCGTAGAGGGCTTCAAGAGTCATAGATAGAGCTGTTGTATAAGATAGGGTGTTTGTGCTTTTTATACCACACAAGGCATTGTGCCGTGTCGTGGTACATGTG
>JAUMYJ010000024.1:0-25154 GCA_030528715.1 Bacteroidales bacterium
ATGCTTGCTGCTGAACAAGATGCTCAAGCAATAGCTTTTATTCAAAACTTTATGCCCAAAGAGCATAAAGGGGTATTTAATGACGAGCAGTTGCAATACATCATTGATGTAGCTGCTGAATATTATGAAAAGAGTGGTGTGCTTGAAGCTGAAACTGATGAAGTTTACATAGATCTCGATGCCGTAGTAGACTTCATCTTACAAATGGCTAAAAAAGAAGGTGAAGGTAATTTGAATAAGGAGGCACTTTATTACGTAGTAGAGGGAGATATTGCCTTTACTGAGTCACTCGAAGATTAAAGACGATTTAACAAGCTATATCTCGGCATAAATGCTTATATTTGCACGAAGATAGAACTAATGAAACAAAAAAGAACCTCATGAATACTAGCGATAGCGTCGTATTAATTCCTACTTATAATGAGAAGGAAAATATAGAGAATATTATCCGTGCCGTATTTAACTTAGCCAAGTCTTTTGACATACTCATCATTGATGATGGTTCACCCGATGGTACAGCTGCTATTGTTAAAAGGCTTATAGCTGAGGAGTTTAATGGTCGTCTATATATTATTGAGCGTCAAGGCAAGCTAGGTCTTGGTACTGCCTATATCGCAGGTTTTAAATGGGCTATTGAGCGTAAATATGACTATATTTTCGAGATGGATGCTGATTTTAGTCATGATCCTAACGACTTGCCACGTCTGTATGCAGCGTGCCATGATGAGGGTAATGATTTAGCCGTTGGTTCACGCTATATTACAGGTGTAAACGTCGTTAATTGGCCTATGGGGCGTGTATTAATGAGTTACTATGCCTCAGCTTATGTCCGTTTGATCACAGGTTTACCAGTACGCGATACTACCGCAGGTTTTGTGTGCTATCGACGTGAGGTGCTTGAAACCATGGATTTAGATGCAGTTCGTTTCAAAGGCTACGCATTTCAAATCGAAATGAAGTTTACGGCATATAAGCTTGGTTTTAAGATAAAAGAGGTATCTGTTATTTTTGTAAATAGAGAACTGGGTACAAGTAAGATGAGCGGCAGTATTTTTGGTGAGGCCGTTGTAGGTGTTATACAACTACGTTTGGATAGTATGCGCGGTAAGTTCACCAAGAGACAAACAGCTTAAAATATACCATATGGCTACGACACTTATTACCAATGCCACGCTCATCAACGAGGAGCAAACCCTGCGACATGCCTCTCTTTTAATTGATGGTGAATATATCGCTCAAATCTTTGCCTCTGACGAATGTTTGCCTACCGCAGATAATGTTATAGATGCCAATGGTGCGTTATTATTGCCAGGGGTTATTGATGAGCATGTACACTTTCGGGAGCCTGGTGTTACACATAAAGCTACGATTGCCTCTGAAAGTAGTGCTGCAGCAGCTGGTGGGGTCACCTCTTACTTTGACATGCCAAACACACAGCCAACCACTACAACCATTGCTGCATGGGAGGAAAAGCAGCGACTTATGGCAGAAAGTAGCCGCGTTAATTATTCATGTTTCTTTGGTGCGACAAACGACAATACACACCTTTTGTCTCAATTAGACAAACAACGTGTATGTGGGATTAAGCTTTTTATGGGTTCAAGTACAGGCAATATGCTCGTAGACCAAGAAGCTGCACTTCGTGAGGTATTCAAGCAAGCTACCATTCCTATTATGGCACATTGCGAGGATACTCCGCTTATCAATGCGAATACACAAGCCTATAAGCAAAAATATGGTGAAGATCCTGATATCAAATACCATCCTCAAATCCGCAGCGAAGAGGCTTGTTACCGCTCTTCATTACTAGGTATCACATTAGCACGAGAAGCAGGTGCTACATTTCACATCGCGCATTTATCAACAGCGCGCGAATTGGCTTTCTTTTCAGCAGAGGACCAACAAATTATAGGCGAAGCCTGTTTGCCACACTTGCTTTTTGATACAAGTGACTACATAACCTTAGGCGCTAAAATCAAGTGTAATCCAGCTATAAAAACGCATCACGATCGCGATGCGTTACGCCGTGCACTCAATGATGGACGTATCCGTACTATCGGTACCGACCATGCCCCACACTTGCCTAAGGAAAAACTTGGTGGAGCACTCAAAGCTACCTCTGGCTTCCCTATGGTACAGTTTTCACTACCACTGATGCTTGATTTAGTAAGCGATGGTGTTTTGACACATGAGCGTCTTGTTCGTTTAATGTGTCACAATCCTGCTTTAGTTTATAATATAAAAGGACGTGGTTTTATTCGTATAGGATATAAGGCCGATTTGGTATTGGTGCGTAAAGAACAATGGACTGTAAGCAAAGAAGTCATTGAGAGCAAATGTCAATGGTCTCCTATTGAGGGGCGCACATTAGGTCATCGTGTATGGAAAACGTTCTGCAATGGTGAGTTGGTATTCGACCTTGAAGAAGGAGTGCGCCATAGGGTGCGCGGCCAATCAATACGCTTCGACCGCTTATAATTTTCTACCTTAACTTATGCTTAAAGTTATAGACTACAAAATACACGAAGTAACAGACTATATCCACTGGATGTATTTTTTCCATGCTTGGGGCTTTCAGCCGCATTATGCCAGCATACATAAAATAGATAATTGTCCAACATGTCGTGCTAACTGGGTTGCTAACTTCCCAGAAGCACAGCGTGAAAAAGCCGAAGAAGCAGCTAAACTTTATATTGATGCACAAGCTATGCTTCGCACTATGGACACACGTTGGCAAACACATGGTAAATTCATGTTACTCAAAGCTTGGGGAGAGCAAGACAACATTTACATTGCTGCTCAGCCAGAAACGCAGGACAAAGAACACGTTATTCCTTGTCTACGTCAGCAAGTTGCTGATAAAGATTGCGATTATTTTTTATGCCTAAGCGATTTTTTGCATGAGCGAAATAGAAACAGCAATGATGCATTAGATACCTTAGGTGCCTTTTGCACCACGGTAGATGTTGCAATGGAGCAATCTTTTGATGAAGAAGACCCCTATAATCGCATGCTTGTACAAACACTTTGCGATCGCTTAGCCGAAGCAACTGCCGAACGTTTACACAAAGATATCCGCACAAGATATTGGGGATATGCGCCCGAAGAAAACTTAACACCTGAGGAATGCTTTGCAGAAAAATATCAAGGTATTCGCCCTGCCGCAGGCTACCCATCTCTTCCAGACTTGAGTATAAACCATGTGATTGATGGCTTCTTAAATATGGGTGAAATCGGTATCAGTCTTACTGAAAATGGTATGATGTACCCTCATGCGTCTGTTAGTGGACTATTATTTGCTCACCCCGAAGTACGTTATTTCAACATTGGTCGTATTGACGAGGAGCAGTTAGAAGATTATGCCCTACGCCGTGGGCTCCCTGCTCATGAAATACGCAGGTATTTGATAGCCAATTTATAATTGTAAATACATCTATTACTGCTCAAAAGTATTCTATCTATGCTTCTTTTGCGTGCTATTCTAGTACTTACAATTTTATTCCTTTTGCCTGCTATCTACATTGGCTTTCGGGTGTTAGACGGCAAAACACACAAGCATTGGCGGTATATACTATTAGGTACTAATGGGATTTCTTGGCTTATTGCGCTCAGCATTTTACTTTTTTGTCCTTCACTCACACTCCAAACAAGTGTGCTAGTCGGACGATTTATGACCACCTTATATGCTCTGAGCCTACCACAAATAGCATTTGTTTTAGTACATCTTTGTCTTACGCCCTTCAAACATCTCGTAGGTTTGAAGGGGCGTATTATTGTATATTTCATTGCAAGTAGCTATACACTATTTACCCTACTCTATGGCTATTTCATAGGTGCACACGATTTGCGTGTTGAGCGCTTTACCTATACTTCTGAAGATTTGCCACAAAGTTTTGATGGTTTTCGTATCGTTCATTTTTCGGATCTGCATTTAGGTAGCTTTGTCCATGCTCCCACAGCATTGCAACAGGTAATAGATGCTATTATGAACGAAAGTCCAGACCTCATTGTATTCACGGGCGATCTAGTCAATTGTAGCAGTAACGAAGTTGTACCTTATGCCACACTACTTGCTACTATTAAAGCCAAGCATGGTGTTGTGGCAATTTTGGGTAATCACGACTATGGCACTTATAATACAGCCTTAACCACTGCTCAACAAGCCAATGAGGCAGAGCGAATTAAAGCTGCCATACACACTATGGGATGGCACTTACTGCTCAACGAAAGTAAAGTAATTTATGCGGATAAAGACTCTAATTCATGCATATATATCGCAGGGACAGAGAATGAAACAGCACGGATTAAGAAAGCCGATGCCAAACAAACTTGGCAGAAAATCCCTCAGCATAGCTTTGTTATAGCACTTACACATAGCCCAGAATATTGGGAGACACTATATGCCACATCTGCTCCTAACCTTACACTATCAGGACATATTCATGGCTATCAATATGCCCCTATGCGTTTAGACCTACTGCTAGATGCCCTACGTGGAACGCACTCTGTGGGGAGCTACACAAATAAGCAAGGAGCTACCCTTTACGTTAGTCGAGGTGTAGGTGTATCGGCTATTATGCCGTTACGTTATGGGGCTTGGCCTGAAATCAACGTTATCACTCTTACGAAAAAACGCTTATAATGAAGACTTTATTACGCCTTCTCTACTGCATTTATCAAGTAATTATAGCTGTGCCTATCGTAGTGCTTAGCACAGCTCTTACGGCTATCACAACGGGAGTTGGGAGCACACTTTTTAATGCCCACTTTTGGGGCTATTGGCCTGGACGTATTTGGTCCAAAATAGTGTGTACTACCCTACTCTTACCAGTACATGTTGAGGGGCGTGAGCATATCAAAGCTGGTCAATCGTATGTCTTTGTGGCCAATCATCAGGGTTCACTAGATATCTTTTTGATTTATGGATATTTAGGGCGCAATTTTAAGTGGATGATGAAAAAGGCCATACGAAAAATGCCACTCGTTGGTTTTGCCTGCGAACGTGGTCAGCATATCTTTGTAGATAAGTCTGGGCCTAAAAAAATCCAAGAGACCTACGAGAAAGCACGCCAAACGCTTCGTGGTGGTACCTCGCTTGTTGTATTTGCCGAGGGAGCACGTACTTTTACTGGACGTATGCGCCCCTTTCGTAAAGGTGCATTTCAGCTAGCCGAAGAGTTACACCTTCCCATTATACCGATTACTATAGATGGTGCTTTTGAAGCGTTACCACGTACGAGAGGTTTTGGATTTGTTACTTGGCATCCCCTACGTATGGTAATACACCCGCCTATTGAGCCAAATACGAATGCTTCTAGTGACACGAATACGATACTAAAACAAACCTATACAACTATTATGTCTGCTCTCCCTAAGGAACATCAAGAGTAAGATAATTAAGGCTAGTACAAGGTTACGTTAGCACCCAAGGCATTGTGCCGTGTCTAGATACATGTGTACCAGCTTTGGACACAAACGTATCAAAAGCTGATACGTTTGTGCCAAGACTTGGCACACGTATATTTACAAAGCTATGCTTCACTTACTCAGAGTATAGTGTTAAACTTACCATCTAGCAGAGACTACGATGTCTAAAGACCTTACTCCCCATTTGCCGTATTGTACTCATCTACTGGGCGCTTATCGTCCACCAGATGCCCTACCCGAGTATATTTCTCACCTACAAATAGCCTTCGAGCTACATAGCAATATTCTGATAAGCGAAGTAGCCTATACACCGACCTCATTGACATGTATGGTTCATTGGCTACAAATGGGTGTGCCACATCGTATTCCCGAGGTTGTGCTACAATCTATCGTGCGAGATAATACAGATGAGCGTATCGCATTACTTTTATTAGCACGACTTACACGCGTAGTTATCATAGGACTATCCTATTGTTTTCAACAAGGGAAAAAGCAGGTAAAGTTTGCTATAACGATACCAGAGCATATTGAGCTGGGCGAGGCTTTTAGACGTCATTGGGAATGGCTGTGTACTGCTTTTGCACCTCATTTATTACACGCTCCTAAGCTCTTATTTAGCAAGAACTTTTGCCCATACGATACTAATGAGATAGATGTTGCCTTGTTTTTGACAAACGACACAGAGTTTTCACCCTATCTTATAGACTACTTAGAGGAAACACATGCGCCTATACATTTAGCTATACGCACAGCCACTACTTGTACTATATTTCGCCAGTTTACAAAGGTGGATATAAACGAAAATAAAATTGCCTATCAGCAGCTTTTAACGCTTAATAAATATCAACATACAGCATCGGGTATTACCTCACAAGAGCTGCTACAAGGACAGCTACTTTGTCATAGTGGGTTACATAACATATTAGCTCCATTGCTTTATGCTACTATTGTCTTAGGGCATCAAGTACTTATCGTACTACCACATGAGATAGCGCTACGTACCACTAAACATGCGTTGGAAAGCCTAGGAATTGATGCCATTTGCTCTATAAACATCTCAACTACAAGTAGTCAATGGATAGAGAAATGGAAGACTATCATTAATCACCAACGCGCTGTGGTGCTTTGCGTCTCTGAGCAACTGCTTCACCCTTTTTGGCCAGTATGTGCTAAGGAATGGCAACCTGACCATATTCTTTATGCCCATGCAGAGTACCTCTCACCTTGGTGTAACCCAACCGCAGTAATTGACCTCATACGATGGCAACGTTTGCAAGAGTTGTTCCCCGAAGGGCATTACCTCTTACAAAGTAGTGCTCTAACTGAACAAGATACATTGGCTCTTAAAAAGCTACTACCAAGCTTAAACGAACTAGGCACATATATTTCAAACACCTATAAACAGTATCATGACAATCTAAACACCCATTTTGTGCAACCTAGTGTAGGGTCACCTACTAGTGCTTATCAACAAGCTAAACAACACAAATTAGAAAAATGCCTTATGAGTGATAAGCCAAGGTGTTTTGCGCTACTTTGCCCACATACCAAAGGTCGTATAGGTGTATCTGATAGTGTATATATGGGTATGGCTACACGTATGCGCCTACGTTATGACAAGGCCTATGACAGGCCTATTTGTAATATCTCGACACGTGATAAGAGTCAGCACTTAAATACATACCTCAATGGCAAAGCACTTGGTGCGGTAGCTTATATTCCTTTGATGGAGTATGTCCTACCCAAAGCTACATCTATCTATGCCTTAGGAATGCCCAATACTTGGTCAGAGCTTAACATCATAAAACAGCAGCAAATACCTACTACCTTTATTCTGGCAGACCTACCCGAAGAAGAGGCTAAAGTTTTACGCTTTCGTTTACATGCTAGCTTTTCAAATGTTGAACGTGAGTTTACACTAGCCATGTTGTTACTCAAAGCTATTATAACAGGGGTAGAATTATCCTTTGCTTATCCCTCTACTTTGAGTCACGCCTTAGATAATTCACTTGAACAGCTAGGTCATACACTGATTGCGCAACATCATTCTGAAGCTGACAAACCACAACGCTATCAGAGAGTAATACTCCAAACCTTAGCAACTTTGCAAGCAGCCGAATGTATCGCCTCATTTAGTTATAGCTTAGACAATAATAAGATAGAGGCAGAAGCCATATTACCCGTCAATACCTATAAACTAAAAAACTATATTGAAGAACGCTATACGACATATTACCCTCATTTTCTAAATCTGATAGAACGACTCGTAGACTACTTCTATTCACCTAAAAAACAGAAAACCAATCTTATTCAAGCATCTAGGAAAGAAGAGGTTGGTATTTTTTCATGGGGCATAAACCTATGGCAAAGGCTAATAAATAGACTAAAAGACTAAGCTCGTATTGTGCTTAGTCTTTTAGTCGCGTATTTTAATCTTGTTATATTATTAGATAATTCCCACAATATCATTAATGTCAACAATATTATGAGCGTCAAGCCAAGTGTCAATATCTCGAGCTATTTTAACAGAAATCGTAGGATCTATAAAATTAGCTGTACCAACTTGAATAGCCGTGGCACCTGCCATTATAAACTCAATGGCATCAGTAGCGTTCATAATACCTCCAAGGCCAACAATTGGAATATTTACAGCTCGCGCAACTTGCCATACCATACGAAGTGCAACAGGCTTAACGGCAGGCCCTGAAAGACCACCAGTTGCAATACTCAGTATAGGTTGGCGACGCTCAATATCAATAGCCATTCCCATTAGGGTATTAATCAGTGACACACTATCTGCACCCTCAGCTTCTACTGCACGCGCAATCTCGGTGATATCGGTAACGTTAGGAGATAACTTTACCATCAGCGATTTAGGATAATGCTTGCGCACCTCGCGTACGACTTGTGCAGCACTAGAGCAAGTCACTCCAAAAGACATACCTCCTTCCTTAACATTAGGACAAGAAATATTAAGTTCAATACCTGGTATATGGTCTAACACAGCCACACGCTCAGCACAAGCAACATAATCTTCAATAGTATTGCCCGACACATTGACAAAAAAAGGTGTATCGTAAGCAGTTAATTGTGGATAGATATTATGACAAAAATAATCTACTCCTTTATTTTGCAAGCCTACACAATTAAGCATACCTTGTGGAGTCTCGGCCATACGAGGATAGTCATTGCCTTGCCTCGGTTCTAGTGTCGTCCCTTTAACAATAATCCCCCCAACATCTTCTAAGTCAATTAAGTCGGCAAATTCCAGGCCGTACCCAAACGTACCAGAAGCAGTCATTACAGGTGTACGCAAGCGTACACCACCACCTATGTCTACAATTAAATTTGCCATGTCAATTCGTTTATGTTAAACACTGGACCTTCGGTACATACACATACATTCCCATGCACCGTCTTTTCGATACAGCACAAGCAAGCCCCGATACCACATGCCATCATATTTTCTAATGAAACATAGGTATCTATCTGCCTACTACGGCCATACTTTGCTACTGCAACCATCATCGGTTTAGGACCACAAGTTGCGATATAGTTAAAGCTTTCTTGTTCTAAAATAGTATGATTTGTAACATAGCCCTTCTCACCATAGCTACCATCTTCGGTAGTTGTAAAAACGCGACCAAAGCGCGCAAAGTCTTCTAATTGTAATAGATTGACATGGCTACGCCCTCCTAGCAAGAAAGTAGGCTCTACGCCTTGGCTTTGCAACGTTTTGCCAAGGTAAAGCATCGGGGCTGTGCCTACACCACCTCCAATAAGTATTGGTTTAAGAGTAGGAGAAAGCGGTGGGTCAAAAGTATTTCCTAATGGTAGTAGACAATTGAGCGTGTCACCTACATTCATACGCGCCATGCCATGTGTTCCTTCTCCGATAGCATGAATTAGTAGCCATACTTCATTGGTAGTTTCGTCATAATAGTTGATAGAAATTGGTCGGCGCAAGAGCACATTAGGCGCATTTTTTACCAAGACTTCTACGAACTGGCCAGGAAACATCGGAGGGAGTGGAGCATGCGGATTTGTTAAACGTAGCACCACATAGTTGTCCTCAAGCAACTCTTTGTGGATTACAAGCAAATCCAAGAGGAATTTCTTTGTTTTCACAAGTGTGCAAAATTAAATGGAAAGATAATTGCATACAAAGATAGTAATTATCTATGAGATGGCCACGAGAGCAGTATGTTATCCTGTTTTTTAGTATCATGAGGGCAATGAAGTGAGTAAAAATAGCTATTTTTGCACTTAGAATTACCACTGACGTAGGAGCTGCTACTATCCGATGAAACATGATAAGCAAAAATCAAATTAAAATAATCCGCTCACTAAAAAACAAAAAGTCTCGTATTGAACATCAATGCTTTGTGGTAGAGGGTACGAAAAGCGTGTTAGAACTGATAGCAGTCTTTCAAGTAGAAGAACTATACTGCACCACTCAATGGCTAAATAAACATCGTGATATACTCCCTCCACAACATACTCCCCAAGTTATTAGTGTACGCGAAATGGAGCAAATAAGCTTTCAAAAAACGCCTCAAGAAGTACTTGCGGTATGTCACTTGCCAGAAGCTCATTCTGAATGTCAGCTCTCTAATGATACACTTTATCTTGCACTAGATGGTGTACAAGACCCTGGTAATGTAGGTACAATAGTACGTCTAGCCGATTGGTTTGGCATTAAACGGATTTATGCTTCGACCGATGTAGCCGATGTTTTTGCCCCAAAATGTGTACAAGCCACAATGGGGTCTTTAGCACGTGTTGAAGTTATTTATACGGATCTTGCCCAACTATTCGCGACTCATAAACATATTCCCATTTATGGTACACACCTAGAAGGAACGAACCTCTATGAAACTGAGTTCTCTGCACGAGGTGTCATCGTCATGGGAAGTGAAGGACAGGGAATTAGTAGAAAAATTGAGCCTTATCTTACACAACGCTTACTTATCCCACATTATAGTCAAACACCCGAAAAGGCCGAGAGCCTTAACGTAGCTATTGCAGCTGCTATCGTTTGTGCTGAATTTAGAAGACGCTAGCTAACAGCCTTATCATATACTTATGCCACTCTTTTTAGAGCCCTTTCCTTGGTTATTTCCTTCAGTTATAGCTTTTCTAATACTGTTAATTGGCCTAGAGTATTGGAGATGCCACCATCTATATCGCTTTCGCCCATTGCCGAGCTTGTCTGCTTCCGAGAAGGACAGGACTTCCGTAAGTGTACTACTACTTTATGAGCTTACTAGTACGATTGATACCACAATGTACACACTCAAAGCCATTGCACAACAGCAGGGCGTAGAAGTAGAGGTTCATATCTTGGCTTTTCTTCCAGATGCTACTTTGAAAAGCGAGATTGAAAGCTATGCAGCGCAGGCCCCCTATCCGATACGCTATACACTCCTGCCACAAACTATGAAAAACATAGCATATCGTAAAATGGCAATCACGATTGGCACTAAATCGGCACGTCACGAAGCCATAGTGCTAACACAAACAGGTACTATACCTAACACCTCTTATTGGCTATATAACATGGCCAAGATGGCTAAACAGCAAGATATTTATGCTGCCCCTGCGTTTCTTGCCCAAGAGCATGCAGGTAGTTCTGCAATACACTATCTTTCTGCCCTACTAGGTCTAGCTACACAGTCCTTAGCTAGTGAACAACGCATGGCCACGGAAACAAATTTGGTTTACTCAAAAACAGCATTCATAAACAATAGCAAAGTATTTAGTAAGGATCTTGATGGAGAGGGAGGCGAAGCCCTTAGTATAGCGCGTACGATAGATCATAGCACGTCATCAAAAGCTACAAGAGATACCATAGTCTATATTAACCAAAGTGCTTTTGCTACTACTTTAACTTTACAAAAGAGTTTACGTATTATAGAGCACAAGTATCCTGCTATCTTACGTCATCAGAAATTGAATAGCATACTACTACAAGCAATATGGATCGTCTCGCTTATTTATACGACATTACGTCTATTACTGCCAGTATCCAACGGATTTGAGCTGGTAGTATATGATACCTTGGTAGGCATAATCTTATTAGTTCATCTACTACTACATACCATTAGTTACATTCGCTTAGCACATAGTTTATCTCTTGGTGGTTCATCGCTGTTAGCTTATTGGTATGCCTTATGGCTACCCATATATATATATTATTATAAGCTACTTTATAGAAAGTCAATGAAGTAACCTTTATTTAGATATGCCATAATCCCTCCATCTTGTAAGGACAACGATGGAGGGATTATTTACACTAGCAGAAAATCTCTATAAGCTTCTGTCTCAACGTCCGTGTTTTACTCTTTATTGGCGACCACCATATTGCTGGTCAAGATTAAAGAGTGCAGTATCACCCATCTTCTTGATACGATCAAGGATGTGTGAAGCTTGATCTTCTTCTTCGACTTGTTCACGCACAAAAGTCCAGAAGAAGTCTTGTGCAGCATAATCTTTTTCAGCGATAGCCATTTCGAGGAGTTCATCAATTTTTTTTGAGATAAAGCACTCATGTTCGTAAGCTACTTCAAACATTGAGAGTGGAGAATCCCACGTACGCTCTACGGCCTTTATTGAGCCGATTTCGGCTGTACCACCACGTTTGATGATGAAAGCCGCCATGAGCGAAGCATGCTCCATTTCTTCTTGTGACTGCTTTTTCATCCACTTAGCAAAACCTTCGTAGCCTTCCTTCTCACAATAGAAAGACATAGCCAAATAGATATTGGCTGACCAAATCTCAGTGGCAATCTGTGCATTGATAGCACATTCTAATGATTGGCTAATCATACTTAATAATGTAGTCTTAATTATAATTGTTATGTCAAATGTCAAGCACAAAGTTACATACTAATTGTCATATAACCTATATATAAAGTCTTAATTTTGATTTAGCGCAACTTATTTATATGCAACACAAATAAGAGCAAGAGTTTTACATTACTCGGGCTCTACTGATGGTTTGGGTGTTGGTGCTCATAGTTTTTCTTTGGATTTGGGTCGTGAGCTTATTGGTAGGTTATCTGCTGTAAATGGTCGTATGTCTTCTGATGCTCGTGAGCGTGGGTCTCGTGTTTTTTCTGATCGTATTGCTCGTATTGGCGAGTCTAAGGCTATTGGTGATGCTTTGCAATCTCTTTCATGGTTGGAGTCTCATGCATCTGCTGTTGGTAGTGTTGATTTTAGGAATAATGCTGAGCAAGTGCGTGAGTACATGCTTTGGTATGAGGGTGAGCATGGTAGTTTGGAGGGTGCTTTTTCTGATATGGTTGACTCTTCTGATGTCGTAGATAATAGGGCTGCTGATAGGGGTAGTGATGTTAAGGAGGGTATAGTACCTATTGGAAATGGCGACTTTGGTCCGATTTATGACCAATTTAGGGGAGATGCTAAGAGGGCAGTTGCTTTTCTGTTGCAGCAAGAAACAGGTGAGGCTCTTGGTGCTCTTCATCACAAAGATATAGGTGATATAGATTTGGTCTGGGGTAAGGCAGGGAGTGGTCGTAGCGATGGCTTTGGTTTGGCAAAACTGGCTCAATATCACCCCGAGGTATTAGATAATATGCAAGCTATCTTAGATGATATGCATGTTGCTAGTCGCAGTGATAATCGCGTTCATTTAGAGAGTGAACGTTATCAAGCTAGCGTTCGTTTAACTTGGAATGAGCTTCAGAAATCTTGGCTTTTGACACTCTTTGAAAAAAGAAACAGCGTCCGTGGCAATAGGACGGACACTGCAACGACCTTAGCAGGCAACGAGAATGACACAGCTACTCTCGCAAACGCTGTTTCTACTAGCAAAGTTAGTGAAAGTTTTGGAGATGGGCAAGTGGAGGTGTCAGAAAATGTGTCTGTGTCTACGGCTGCTGGTCGTTGGTCTGCCTTGTTGTCCTCTTGTGGTGGTGATGTGGGTATGGCTTTGTCGATAGCTGAGGAGATGGTGGAGGATAGCGAGGGTGCTTTGCGTAAGCTAGAAAAGGGTAAGCCTAAGCGTGGTGGTAGTTTGGAGGATAAGTTGGCAGCTCACCAAGCGCATCGTGAGGCTTTGTCGGCTGCTGATGGTGCTGTGAGGCATTGGCGTGAGGTGGTGTTGTATGGTCGTGCGGCTATGGCTGTTGATGGTGTAGAAGCGGCTGAGGGGGTGTCTGCTGGGGAGGTAGACTCTGCTGCTTTGTCGGCTATTCCTGACATGGCGGAGGACACGGCCGCTGCGGCTCGCGAACGTGGTTTTAGACGTTGGCAGGGTGAGGCGTATGCTCGCCAAGGTGCTTTGGAGGGTGTCGTGGGTAAGGCGGTGGAGGTTCGTTTTACTGACACGAAGTTGGTAAAAGGCCGTGTGATGGTGGTAGATGCTGGTGTGTTGCAGCCTAGTCATTTGCATGGTGGTCGTAACCCTATGCACTTTATCGATGAGGCTCAGCCTAAAGAGCGTAAGGACGCTGTGAGTGCTGTGGCTGCTGAGCGTATGGCTAAGGCACTTCGTGCTGAGGAGATAACGGGTAGTGTGACGGCTTATAGTGGTGCTCCTGTTGTGAATGGCCGTGGGGAGGTTATTCAGGGTAATAATCGTGCTAGGGCTTTGCGTATGTTGTGGTCTGAGTACCCTGAGCAAGCATCTGCTTACAAGGCTTACTTGGTGGAACATGCTGGTGAGTTTGGTTTTGATGGTAGTGCGGTAGAGGGTATGGCTGCTCCTGTTTTGGTGTCGGTGGTGGACGTGAGTGATGCGGCTGCTATTGAACTAGGTCAGTATGTGGCCTCGCATACGGAGAGTGGCGGTGTGGAGCGTATCAAGGCTGAGCATACGATAGGTTTGTTGGGTAGTGACTTTGGTGTATTTGCCGACATGCTTCTGGACAGCACGGAAGAGGAGGGTACGTCTGAGTTGATAGGTCGCAATGGTGCTCGTGTGTTGAGTTGGCTGGCTAGGCATAGGTATATTACTGAGACACAGTTTAAGAGTGCTTTTGATGCTGATGGTCGTTTGACGACTGGTGTTAAGGAGGACTTGCGTGATTTGCTTTACGAGCGTTTGTTTGTGGGTGCGCCTACTCAGCTTGCTGCGATGTTTGAGGTATTGCCTTCTCGTGTGAAGCAGGCTTTGCTTGGTGTGGCTTATCGTGCTGATGGTGTGGCTGAGGGTGTGCTAAAAGAGCTGCATGAGAGTATAGGGGCTTATTATACGCTGTGGACTGGCGACAAGGCGTTTAAGGAGGCTAAGGATTTTGAGGAGGCTTATAAGGCTGTGCTGAGTGCTAGTACTCAGCTGTCGTTTGGGGACATGGGTCAGGTTGGTGTTCGTCTGTCTAGTTTTAGTAACTTTGCATTGGTATTGGCTGCTCTGTATCGTGGTGGTAGTCAAGCATCTGTCAAGCGGCTACTGACGGAGGTGCTGGATCGTGTGCATGGTGTGGGTGGTGTGGATATGTTTGAGGCTGGCCGCCGTGGTGCTGTGTCTTTGGCTGAGGCTATTGATGGTGCTGTGTCTTTGCTTGGCGGGAATACTAACTTGTTAAATGGATTTAGGTATGATGGAAAGTTTGGAGGCGATGTTTTGGCTGTCTCTGATGGAACGCGCACAAGTGGGGGACAAGGAGGCGTTGTCGATGTTGGCAGCAGCGGAGGCGGCGAGGGCGGAAAAGGGTCTGCCGAGCTTGGCGGAGGAACTGAGCGCGGTAGCGGAGCGACTGAGGAAGTAGGGGCTGCGGAGCGAGAGGGCGGAGTCTCGGAAGCGGCTGTTGCTGATGCGGTCGAAGCTGAGGGTGCTGAGTCTGAAAAGGCTGGTTTTCTTGATGTGGTGAAGCTGCTTTACGAAAAGGGTAAGGCGGCTGCTAAGTCGGTTTTTGGCATGCGTTATTTTGACGTGGCCTCAACGCCTGCTTGGATGCGTGAGCTTGGTTTGCGTGGGGATAAGTTTACGATTCGCTATGGTGTTATTTCTCGTCATTTTGGTAAAGACGCTCAACATAGCTTGTCGGTAGGTATTTGGTCTGCTTTGCCTGAGGCTTTGCAGCGTCCGTTTGCCATTACGCGTTATTACCCTAGTGCGGAAGCGCATGAGGCTGGTAAGGCCAAGGGCTATCGTTTGTACACGGAGCTGCAATTGGGCGATGGCTCGTTTGTGGTGGTTGGCGTTGATGTAAAGAATGCTGGCCGTGGTTTGGAGGTAAACTCTATCAGTACCGCCTTCGGGCGTAAATCTTCAAGTGCGATAGCGCATGAAGCCATTGTTTATACAAGTAAAGAGATAACGCCCGAACAGCAGTCACTTCTCGATGGGCACAATCCCCATCAATATCCTGCTGAACGAGCGTTACCCGAGGCCTCTGAACGTTCTGAGGACAAAGTTAGTGAAAGTTTTGGAGATGAGCAAGAGGGTGTGGTGGAAAATGTGGGTGTGGGTAGTACTTTGGCTGTTGATGCGCCTATTGAGCTGCCTGCGTCTTATGGTGCTAATAATCGCTTGGTGTCTCGTGCGCGTCATGATGAGTTGGTAAGGCGTTTGCGTGCTAAACTTGGTGGTCAGCTGAATGCTGGTATTGACCCTGAGTTGCTATCGCTTGGTATGGAGCTTGGCTTGTATCATGTGGAGGCTGGTGCGCGTAAGTTTGCTGACTTTGCGCGTGTGCTGGTGGGTTTGCTTGGGGATAGTGTTCGTCCTTACTTGAAAGCGTATTATAATGGTGTGCGTGATTTGCCTGAGGTGATTTCTGCTGGCTGGTCTGATGAGATGACACCTTATGATGAGGTGCGTGTTTTTTCGCTTGATAGTTTGGATAGTGCTACTAATTCTATACCTTTGCATGATACGCCCTCTGATGTAGGGCATGATACAGATACTATAATTTCATCTACACATGACAACGAAGAAGTACACGTACGAGCTGGCGGAAGCGACCGCCGAGGAGTTTCGAGACAGGAACATAGACCGCATGAACCGCTGGGAGCGGAAACAGGGCATGAAGCTGAACAGCCTAACACGCCAGGAGTGGGTGGACGTGGTAAGCCACATCTTGGCACTGACGGAGTGGGAGGCGGAAGCGTATCTGGAGCATCTGCTCTCACAACAGATGTCGTAACGCCCTCAGGGGAGGCTGCCGATGCGCTCGAAGATGTAGGCTCTAAGCCTGCCGCCTTGCCTGCGAAGAGCGTGTCGGCTGTAGCCTCATCGGAGGCGGTAGAGGTTGCGCCTGCTATACGCAACAGCCGCAACAACCGCGGTGCGCGTGGTGTGGACTATGTGCCTGAGACGAAGCAAGGCCGTATCCTTGCCAACTTTGATGCTATTGCTTTGCTGCGTGATTTACAGGAGCGTGGCGAGGCTGCTACCCCCGAAGAGATGGCTGTATTGCGCCAATTTTCGGGTTGGGGTGGTTTGAGTGAGCTTCTGAGTAAGCCTGAATATCGTAGTCGTTTGATAGCGTTGTTTGGTGAAGATGGGCTTGCTGGTATTGCTGAGAGTGCTTTGACTTCTTACTACACGCCTGCTTATGTGAGTGATGTGCTTTGGGACATTGCTGTTGCGCTTGGTTTTGATGGCGGTGTAGTGCTTGAAAGCTCGGCTGGCATTGGTAATATATTAGGTCAGATGCCTGAGTCTATTGCTTCTAAGAGTGTTATTAGGGCTATTGAGAAAGAGGAGGTAAGCGGTGGTATTTTGGGCTTGCTTTACCCTGATGCTGAGGTATCGGTAAGTGGTATGGAGGCTGTGCCTATTGGTAACAATAGTGTGGGTTTGGCGATAACGAATGTGCCTTTTGCTACGGGCTTTTTGGTGAATGATAAGAGTGGTGATGGTGACTTATCGCGTTTGTTTGGTAGCAATCTTCACGACTATGCTATTGCTAAGAATGTGCGTAAGCTGCGTTCTGGTGGTATTGGTATTTTTATCACGACTAGTGGCACTTTGGATAAGAGTGACAAGCTGCGTGCTTGGCTTGTGGGTGCTGGTGGTGTGGACGTGGTGGGTGCGTTTCGTTTGAACAACGAGACGTTTGAGGGTACGCGTGTGACGAGTGACATTGTGGTGGTGCGCAAGCGTGGTGCTGATGGTGCCAAGAGTGCGCATGCTATTGATGTGCTTAGGACTGAGGTGGTGCGTAGTGTGTCTGTAGAGGATAAGCTGGTGCCTTTGTATTACAACAGCTACTTTGTGCATCACCCTGAGTATATGGCTGGCGAGATGGCTTTGGGGGCTGAGCATGGTGACACGTTTAGGCCAAAGAGTAGTGGCTTGTATGCTAATGGTGTAGACCAAGTGGCTCGTTTGGCATCTTTTGTGGGTGATTTGGGTGCTAAGGATTGGGGTACTACGACCTTTGAGGAGGTGGTGGAGGCTGCGCCTAGCTATGAGGCTTTGGGCGAGGGTGTGAAAGAGGGCAGCTTGGTGCTGAATAGTAAGGGGGAGTTTGTGATAGCGCGTGATGGTGTGGGTGTGCCTGCTGGCTTTAATAGTCACAAGGTTAAGGGCTATACGAAACAGGAGGTGTACAGCGACTATGTGTCTGTAAAGGATACTCTTGCTGCTGTGCTTGACTACCAACGTGTGGTGGCAGACGATGCTGGCTTATCGCCTTTGCTTGCTGCTTTGAATGCGGCCTTTGACCGCTTTGTGGGTAAGTATGGCCACTTTGTGGGTCGCAATGCGCGTAACTTGGCTTGGCTTCGCGATAATGATGTAGACTATTCGGAGGTGGCGGCTTTGGCTAAGGCTCGCTTGGTGGGTACGGCTGATGGTGGCACGGAGGAGGTGTTTGAGAAGTCGGACGTGATGCGTGAGCGTGTGGTGCGTGTGTCTGGTGGCGAGGTGTTTTCGGACGCGCGTGCTGGTGTGATGGCAAGTTTGCGCCATTTGAACCGTGTCGATGTGGGTTATATTGCTGATGTGCTGGGTCGTGATGTTGGAGAGGTGCGTTCGGAGCTGCTCCGTGATGGTGCGGTGTATGAAGACCCTACGAGTGGTTTGTTAGAACCTGCTCACTTGTATTTGAGTGGTGACATTAGAGAAAAACTTGCTGCTGCTCGCGCTCAAAATAGTGGTGGTAGGTATTCGGGTAACATTGTGGCTTTGGAGGGTGTGTTGCCTGCTGAGCTGCCAACGCACTTGATAGACTTTAACATTGGCTCGAACTGGCTTCCCTCGGACTTGTTTGCTGAGTTTATAGAGGAGGTGACGGGTGTAAAGTCATCTGTAACGCTGGTGGGTAGTCTTTGGGCTGTGAGTGATGCTAGTGGTAGTCGTTACGTGTTTGGCAAGAACCGCGCTTCGGGTGTTTATAGTGAGCAATTTGGCACGTGGACGAGTGGCCTTAAAATCATTGAGGCTGCTATGAACAACAAGAGTATCGAGGTGTCTCGTAAGATTACTGGTAAGCCTCGTGCGGTGGATAAGGTGGCTACGGCTGCTGTTCAAGATAAGATAGAACAGGTGCGTGCTGACTTTAAGGAGTGGCTTCATGGCAAGCTACGGAGTGATGCTGCTTTGTCGGCGGCGGTGGGTAGGCTTTATAATGATAAGTTTAGGAGTTTTGTTCCTGTGCGTATGCCTCAGGAGCTTGTTCCTACTCGTTTTGTGGGTGCTAGTGAGCGTATAACGCTTCGTGCGCATCAGGGTGCTGCTGCTATGCGTGCTTTGACGCAGCCTTTGCTGCTGCACCACGAGGTGGGTACTGGTAAGACGTTTACGATGCTTACGGCGGCTATGGAGATGCGCCGTATGGGTGTGGCCAAGAAGCCTATGCTTGTTGTTCAGAATGCTACGCTCAGTCAGTTTGGTGCGAGTGCTAAGGTGTTGTATCCTACGGCCAAGGTGTTGTTGTTTGGTGAGGATGACAAGTCGGCTGATGGCAGACGTGCTTTTTATGCTAACATTCGTTACAACGATTGGGACATGGTTATCATTTCTCAGTCTGCGTTTAACAGGATACCTGACTCGCCTGCTCGTGTGGAGTCTTATTTGAAGTCTTTGATAGAGGAGCGTATGGCCACGTTGTCTCGTGCGAGCTTTGGGGAGGGTTCAAAAGAGGCTGATGCGGCTATGAAGCGTTTGCATCGTGAGGTGGAGGATTTGGAGGCTCGCTTGGCTAAGGTGCGTGATGGTGGTATTAGTGCTAAGGAGCTGAAAGAACAGGCTAAGCGTGAGAACAATGCCAGGGCGCGTGCTGAGCGTATGTTGGAGCGTGATACGGACGATGTGCTGGACTTTGACGAGCTGGGTATTGACGCGCTGTTTGTAGACGAGGCTCATGGGTATAAGCGCTTGGGTTTTTCGACTTCGATAGCTCAGGGTGTGAAAGGTGTAGACCCCTCGTATAGCAAGAAGTGTCAGGGGTTGTTTTTGAAGGTGCAATCGGTGTTTGAGCGCACTGGTGGTAAGAATGTGGTTTTTGCTACTGGTACGCCTGTGAGCAACACGGCTGCTGAGATTTGGACGTTTTTGCGTTATTTGAACCCTGATGCTTTGGCCAAGCGTGGTGTGAGCCACTTTGATGACTTTGTGCGTAACTTTGGGGATTTGCGTAGCACGCCTGAGTTTGCTACGAATGGTGTGTATAAGATTGTGA
The DNA here is from genome assembly GCA_030528715.1 of Bacteroidales bacterium. Taxonomy (GTDB): domain Bacteria; phylum Bacteroidota; class Bacteroidia; order Bacteroidales; family Bacteroidaceae; genus Alloprevotella. Next base: position 20,028 of record JAUMYJ010000024.1, read on the forward strand.
GTCGTTTGGCTGGTTATAGTGGTATGCCTGAGTTGTCTCGTATGTACTCAGAAATGGCTGATGTGGTGCGTACGGTGGACGCTGGCGAGGTTCAGGAGAAAATTCCTGAGATAGAGACTGGCAAGGCTCAGGATATTTTTTTGCCTCAGACGCCCTCTTTGCGTGAGGTGATGCTGTATGTGAAAGAGGAGTATGCGGCTTATGAGAAGATGGAGGGTAAGGAGAAGCGTGCTAATAGACACATTCCTGCGGTGCTTTATGGTGTAGCTAACGCTGCTGCTGTGGACACGCGCTTGGTGGTGGCTAATGGTGCTGACGATGCTGGTAGCAAGACGAATAGGGCTGTTTTGGAGGCTTTGCGTTCGCTTAAAGAGACGGAGGCTTACCGCGGTGTGGTGGCTATCTTTGCTGATAGGTATCAGAACAAGGCTAGTGGTTTTAACTTGTATGAGGACATTCGTGCTAAGTTGATTGCTAAGGGTGTTCCTGCCGAGTCGGTGGTTGTGATGAAGCAGGACATGAGCGATGTGAAGAAAGCCCAAATCTTTGAAAAAGTGAATAGTGGGGATATTCGTGTGGTGCTTGGTAGCACTCAGACGCTGGGTACTGGTGTGAACATTCAGGAGCGTTTGCACACGTTAATCCACTTAGATGCGCCTAATCGTCCGATGGACTACACACAGCGTAATGGTCGCATATTGCGTCAGGGTAACTTGCATAGGGACTGGGATAAGGCGGTTCGTATTTTGCGTTTTGGTGTGGAGGATAGTTTGGACGTGACGGCTTATCAGCGTTTGCAGACGAAGAGCAAGATGTCTGAGGCTATTGCTAACATGGCGTATTACTTGCTTGATGGCGATGCTGAGCGCACGTTGGAAGACGACCTTGACAACTTTGGTGATATGCTTGCTATGCTTTCGGGCAGTGAGTATGCTTTGCTGAAAAATCAGGCTGAGAAAGATGTGAAGCGTTTAGAGGCTCGCTTTGCTCAGTGGAAAGCTGACCAAGCGTATATTTATGTAGAGAAGCCTAAAGTACGTGCTGGTATTGCTGATGCTGAGCGTTTGCGTGCTGATGCTCAGTCGGCTTTGTCTAAGGTAACGGAGTTGTTTCCTGATGGTGGTTATAAGGTTGTGTCGGTAGGCAAGCTGCGTTTTGGCAGTGTGGGAGAGATGGGGGATTTCTTGAAAGCTCAGAACAAGAAACTTCATGAGCTGTCGGAGTCTGTGAAGCGTGGTGATGGCCAGGGGCAGGTGACGAGTGATGTGTCGGTGTCGTTTGATGGTGTGGTGTTTGACTTTAAGACTTCGGTAAGGCGTGTGACGGCAAGCAGTGGTGGTGTATTGAAGCAAAAGGCTGAGCGTGATTTGCGCTATAGCTGTGCCACTTTGGGCTTGGTGGACGTGCCTGTAAAGGGTGGCTTGCTGAAAGACGGCTTGCTGGACGTGGTGGAGAACGTGCTAAGCGGTAAGGACTTTATGGAGGTGCGTGATGTGCAAGCTGGTGTGGTGCGTAGGCTGTCTTCGCAGCTGGCAGATATGGAGGCAAGAGATGGTAAGCCCTTTGCGGACACTGAGGCGTTGGCTGAAGCTAAGGCTCGCTTGGTGGAATTGGAGGGTTTGATGCAGGCTGAGATGGCTGCTAAGGCTGCTAAGTATGCTGAGATGGACGCAGGCTTGTCGGCTGCTGAGGGTGTGAGCTATGATGAAGAGGGTGCTGGCGATGAGGGGGAGGTGCGGCATCGTCTTGGCCAAGTAATGGCTGATAGGCATGAGGAGGGATTGGCACAGACTACGATGCGCTTTAATGAGCAGCTCTTGGCTTTATCAGAAGAGAACGCTGATACTATCGTGCTAGAACTAGGTATGCCTAGTAAAGTGCTGCAAGCTGCTGGTGTTGTCGCAAAGCCTATGCGCTTGTATGGCAACAAGCTCGTGAAGAAAGCTAAAAAGCATGGTTTTTCAATACAGGAGCTTAAAGATTTACCTTTGGCTATGGCTCGTCCTATCGCTGTGTTTGACAATCAAGGTGTTGCTGGTAATCGGGCTGTACTAACTGAGCTGAGAACCTCAGAAGGGCATGTGTTGGCTGCTGTTAGCTTGGGTAAGGGCGGTGATGTAGATGTTAATCTTATATCCTCGGTCTTTGGTAAGCGTGACACGAGCGTACTATCTTGGCTTTCAAAGGGCTATGCTACCTATATAGATAAAGAGAAAGCTCTATCATATCTGCACCTCTCCGCACCACTTGCGGAAGCCTCAAATACAACTGAGCTTTCTTCTATTGCAAAGATAATAGAAAATTTTGAAAATCCGAAGATTGAGAGCTCTAAAAAAGAGGCTACGGCTGATGCTTCTTTGGTAGCTTATGGTGGTGTGGTCAATCAAGTGCTTGGTGGTGTTGCACAACTTCATAGTGATTTAGACTCTGCTATTGCTGCTTCTAGTGGAAGGGGTATTGATAGGAGTGCTAAGGGTTGGTATGATGTGAGCACAGGCGCGGTGCATATCCACGTATTTAACCACACGCATGAGGCTGATTTAGAGCGCACGATACTGCATGAGGTAGTGGGGCATAAGGGCTTGCGTGGCTTGCTGGGTAATGGCTTTGACCGCTTCTTAGATGAAGTCTATAAGAGCCTTGGGGCAGAACGTATTGGCTTTGTGGCTGATAGCTCTCGCGAGCTATCAGAGCAAGTTGCCTGGCGTAGGGAGCTGACGGAAGAGTATCTTGCCGAGCTCGCGGAAGAGCCAGACACTTATGAGGCTAGTATCTGGGATAAGGTAGTGGCGGTGTTTCGCAAGGCCTTGCGCAGGCTAGGCATTGTAGATTGGAGTGATAGCGACTTAAAAGCACTGCTACGTGAAGCTCGCCAACGTACTGAGCTGTTGGGAGCGGTTGGAGAGGGTGTGAGCTATCGTGGGGGTACAAAAAAATCAGCACTTGATACCGGCTCGCTTGAAGAAACTCCAAGGTCATCAACTGTCGTATCAAGTGCTGATGGAGCAAAGATACTGAAAAATATCGATACGGCAATAGCTGAATATGAAAATCGTGATGCAAAAATTCTTAAAACATTTATAGGTGATGTTGCAAGATTATTAAATGCAAAGCGAACTGAAAAAAGTAGTCAGTACATTACTATTGAGGCGAAAAACGGCAAGGTATTTACACTGCGTTTGAGCAACCACAATGCGCGTGTGAGTAATTTTGATAATCACGATGAGGTGGAGGGTATAAGCATTATGGTCTCTGATAAGCCTAGCAGTGGTATCATAAATGATGGTGATGCTCACGTAAAAGAGTTTTACTATAATGCCATGCAGCTCCGCCGTGCTTCTGGTAAGCCTTTGGCTGAGATATTGAGGGGTATCAAGCAAGCCCTGTATAGCGGTGAATATGTTGACACGACAGGGTTAGCTGAGGTGCATGAGGTGAATGCGCAGGGGGCAGCTGATGGTAGTATTCGTTATCGTTGGGGTAGACCGCGTAAGGGCAATGAGGGTGCTAAGTGGCGTGCGATGACAGCTGATGAGGTGCGTAGTGCTTTTGACCAGCGTTTGAATGGCTTTATGCATAATGCTAAGGAGATTGTGGTAGACAAGCTGCAAAGTGTGCAGGAGCTGCAAAAGCTGGTGGGTGACCTGCATGGCTTGGGTACTGAGGGCTTGCCCGAATGGGCTGATGCTTATACGGCAGCGATGCTTGAAGATAGCCGCGCAGCAGCTTTGATAGAGCGTGCTAACATCCGTTATTGGAAGCCTTTGGTAGAGTCTGGCAAGGGGTTGCGTCTCTAAACTGCCTTTATAGCAGCTTAGAGACGCTTCACATAATTATTCAAGTCTTTTTATCTACAAAAGTAGTATGTTAGTCAGCAATGCCATAGGTCGTTACAGCGTCATTGCCTTTGCAAATCTTAGCAATCATACCCTGAAGAGCTTTACCTGGACCACACTCTACAAACTCTGTAACACCAGCCGCAACCATTGTTTCTACCTCCTTAGTCCACAAAACCGAAGATGTCAATTGTTGAATGAGGTTTTGCTTTATATCAGTAGGCTCTGAATGCGCTTCACCATCTACATTTTGGAAAACTTTACAAGTAGGTGTTTTGAAGGTTACAGCTTCAATCGCACGCTGTAACTCCTCTTTAGCAGGCTGCATCAATGGAGAGTGAAAAGCACCACTTACAGGTAATACCAATGCACGTTTGGCACCAGCTTCTTTAAGCTTTTCGCAAGCTGTGTTTACCGCTTCCACATTACCACTTATCACGAGTTGTCCAGGACAGTTGAAATTTGCAGCTACAACAATGTTGCCTTCACTAGACACTTCTTGACAGATTTCTACAACCTTATTGTCATCTAAGCCAATAATTGCTGCCATTGTACCCGCTGTGTTTTCGCAGGCTTGTTGCATCGCCAAAGCACGGGCATGTACAAGACGTAAGCCATCTTCAAACGACATCACATCAGCCACGACAAGAGCAGAAAGCTCACCTAACGAGTGGCCTGCGACTGCCTCAGGCTTAGCACCATTACAAATAGCACTAATTACACTATGCAAAAATACGGCAGGCTGTGTAACCTTGGTTTGCTTTAACGCTTCGTCCGTACCAGAAAACATGATGTCCGTAATACGAAAACCGAGAATATCGTTCGCTTTTTCAAACAGTTCCTTAGCAACAGCGTGTGTGTCGTAAAGGTCCTTGCCCATTCCTACGAACTGGGCACCTTGACCTGGAAAAACAAATGCTTTCATTATATATGATTATGTTGAATAATTCAAGTTTAGATGCGAGGTATTTTTCAACACTCACCAACAGCAAAAGTAAGAAAAAAAAATGGATTAGCCCTATACACCTCATAACTATTTAAACTAGCAAGAGCGAATGTGAGTAAAAAGTGGTAACTTTGCACAAAAAATAAGCATATTCTATGATCAGACAATGCGCCATTCTATTCGGCTGTTTAGCTCTGGGTGAGCTCATCATACAGATAACTGGGCTTCCTCTCCCATCAAGCATCGTCGGTATGTTGCTACTTACTACATTGTTAAAGCTAGGCATCATTAAGCTCGAATGGATACGAGGCATGAGTGACTTTTTGGTAGCCAATATAGGCTTTT
>JAUMYJ010000024.1:25177-25488 GCA_030528715.1 Bacteroidales bacterium
CATATTGAGTACATTTATCGTATTACTCATAACGGGGTGGGTACATCAAACAATGATACGCGGTAAGTATAATGCTAGCGAAGACGAAGTATAAAATCTCTAATCTCTACGTATGAAAGCATTTTTGTCCAATCAATATTTCTTACTCCTTATTACTTTTGGTACATTCTATGCCTTGAAATTATTACAGCAACGTGTTAAGTCAGTATGGCTAAATCCAATATTGTTAAGTATAGCACTCATCATAGCCTACCTTACACTAGCAGATATAAGTTACGAAACTTATCATGAGGCTGGTAGTCTTATTGAAT